>NZ_JAINFC010000169.1 GCF_020740835.1 Streptomyces sp. UNOC14_S4 | reverse complement strand
GGCCCCGCTACGCGGATGCTTCGATTCCTCCCCGCCCTAAAGGACAGGGCATCCTCGAAGGAGACAAGGTGAAATTCGCCTGGATCGACATCCGTTCCGTACCCCTGGACCGGCGTGAGGCCGTGGTCGACGCCGCGATCCACGCGCGCGTCGACGCGATCCTCGACAGCGGCACCGCGACGCTCGCGAAGCTGCCCGCGACGGTCAAACGGGTCCTCGTCGCCGACACGGGGCCCGACCGGCCGCCCGCCGACGCCGGAGCCGACGGCGACCTGACCGTGCTGTACGAGGTGGCCGACACCGATCAGCTCGGGTCGTTGCGGGCCCGTCACCGCAAAGGCAAAGGCAAAGGCAAAGGCGAGGGCGAAGGCGGAGGCACGGGCGGGGCCGGGGTCGCGGCTCTCGTGAACGTGCTGGACGACCCGACGCTGACCCTCGCCTGCGACGCGGCCAGGGCACTGCCCCACACCGTCGTGCAGTTCCGCGATCCGACGAAGATCCCGTTGGAGATCGTCATCGCCGCCGCGGACACCTCGCCCGGCCAGCTGATCTGCAAGGCCGACAGCCTCGAAGAGGCGCAGGTCATCGTGGACGTACTGGAGAAGGGCTCGGAAGGGGTGCTGCTGGCGCCGCGGGACGCCGACGAGGTCTTCGCGCTCGTGGAGATGTTGCGGACGAGGACCCCGGACCTGTCCCTGGACACGCTGACCGTGGACGGGATCGAGCATCTGGGGCTCGGCGACCGGGTGTGCATCGACACGTGCAGCCACTTCGAGGAGGACGAGGGGATGCTCGTCGGCTCGTACGCGCACGGGTTCGTCCTGTGCTGCAGCGAGACCCATCCGCTGCCGTACATGCCCACCCGCCCCTTCCGTATCAACGCCGGAGCGCTGCACTCTTATGTGCTCGGGCAGGACAACCGCACCAACTACCTCAGCGAGCTCACCTCCGGTGCTCCGGTGCTCGCCGTCGGGGCGGACGGGCGGACCCGGCGCGTCGTGGTCGGCCGGATCAAGCTGGAGTCCCGCCCGCTGCTGGGCATCTCGGCCACGTCGACGGACGGCGTGCGGGTCAACCTGATCGTCCAGGACGACTGGCACGTCCGCGTCCTCGGGCCCGGCGGGAGCGTGCTGAACGTGACCGAGCTCAAGCCGGGCGACCAGCTCCTCGGCCATGTCGCCACCGACAAGCGCCATGTCGGCTGGCCGGTGGGCGAGTTCTGCGTGGAGAAGTGAACCGGTGCCGGGCCCGCCTGTCCGGCGTACGGGCGGGCCCGGCGGCCGCGAGGGCGCGCCGGAGGGGGAAATGACCGCACAGTCCTGGTGGGGCACGCCGTTGCTCGACCGTGGTGACGCCCGCGCGGTGTGGCTGCGGGCCGCGGGCCACGAGAGCACGGTCGGCGAGCTGCGGGCCCAGGTGGCCTGGCTGGCCGAGGTGTTCGGCAGCTACGGCATCCGCGCGGGCGACACCGTCGCCCTGCACGGCACCGTCAGCTTCACACAGGTGTGGGCACTCTTCGCGCTGTGGTCCCTGGACGCTCAGGTGCTGTTGTTCGAGCCCGGTGCCGGGCCGGGGGAACGCGCCGCGCTGCTGGAGCTCTGCGCGCCGAGGTTCCTGGTGACCTTTGGCGAGTCCCGCGGCATGACCGATGTGTTCGTGGCGGAGTGCGAGGTGCTCGTGCGGCGGCTGCCGCGCGGGCGGCGGGCCCGTTCGGGCCACGCTCTGGTGCAGTTCTCGTCCGGGACGATGGGGCGGTCCAAGCCGGTCGGCCGCACCGCGCGGTCCCTCCTCGCCGAGCTCGGGCGGCTGCGCGGGCTGGACGGCGGGCCCGCGGCCGGGGAACGGGTCGCGGTGCTGGAGTCCGTCACGCACTCCTTCGGGCTGATCGGCGGGCTGCTGCACACCCTGGACGTGGGGGCCACGGCGGTCCTGCCCGCGGCCCGGACGCCGCGCGCGTACGCCGGTGCCGCGCGTGGCGCCCACGTGGTGATCGGCAATCCGGGGCACTTCGCGGCGCTCACCGCCGCGGACACCCGCGCGGATACCCGGGTGACGCTGCCGGGGCTGCGGCTGGCGCTGTCCGGCGGCGAAGCGCTGCCGCGCGAGGTGGCGGAGGCGTTCCTGCGGCGGTACGGGGTGCGGATCGGGCAGGTCTACGGCACGACGGAGGCAGGGGTCATCGCCACCGACCTCACCGGTGCGCACGGCCCGTTGTCGCTCGGCACCCCGGTGCCCGGCGTGGCCACCAGGGCGGTGGGCGGCGTGCTGGAGGTGTACCTCCCCCAGTGGCCGTACCCCTACGAGGACGAGCCCCCGCCCGGCGGCTGGATCTCCACCCACGACCTGACCACCTTCGACCCCGCCACGGGTGCGCTGCGGCTGCGGGGCCGGGCGGAGGGCCGGGCGGAGGGCCGCAGCAGTGGCCCCGCGGAGCTGGATCTTCTGGCGATCGAGTCCGTCCTGCGGTCGCACGCCCAGGTCACCGAGGCGGTGGTGCTCGGGACCGGGCCCGTCGAGGCCCATGTCGCGAGCGCGGCGGCGCTGGAGCAGGCCGAACTCCGCGCGTGGTGCCGCCGGTTCCTCGACGACGCGGCGGTACCGGACCGCTATCACGTCGTGCGCGAACTGCCGCGTACCTCCAACGGGAAGATCCTGCGCAGCCGGACCCGGCTGCTGGAGCACATGGCGGGCGCCTGACGGGCCGCCATGCGTTCCAGGGGGCACGTGCGGTGCGGGTCAGCAGGCCATCGCCGCGAACAGGTCCAGCGACAGGCCGGCCCGCGCCGGTGCGGGCAGCTCCAGCCGGGGGTGGGCCGTCAGGATGTCCTGGTAGAGCCTGCACACCGGCCCCGGCGGCTCCGCCCCGAGGTCTTCGCGCAGCACCGCGCGCTGGCGGTGGAAAGCGGCCAGCGCGTCGGCCTGCCGGCCCGACCGGTACAGCGCCAGCATCAGCTGGCCGGTCAGGTCCGCGTTGGCCGGATGGCGGTGCACCAGAGCGCTCAGCTCGCCGATCAGAGCGTGGTGGTGCCCAAGACTCAGCTCGGCGTGGACGCGCCGCACGACGGCGTCGAGCCGCTCCCGTTCGATGCCCGTGACGGCCACGCGCAGCAGCGGCCCGGCCGTCACGTCCGGCAGGGCCTGCGCCCGCCATACATCCAGTGCCGCGCGCAGGTGGCGCGCGGCGCTCTCGGCATCCTCGTGCTCCCGGGCGAGACGGCCGGAACGGGCCAGGGACCGGAACACGGTGAGGTCCAGTTCCTCCGGCCCCACCTGGAGCCGGTAGCCCTGGCCACAGGTCACCAGCCGCCCCGGCGAGGTCCCGCCCCCGGTGGACCCGCCGTGCAGCGTGCGGCGCAACTGCATGATGTAGGTGTGCACCGCGGCGACGGCGCTGGGCGGCGGGCAGTATTCCCACAGCTCCTCGACGAGCCGGGGCATCGAGACCGTGCGGTTGGCGTGGAGCAGGAGAAGCGCCAGCAACTGGCGCTGTTTGGGCGCGGTGGGCGTCCGGTCGGTGCCGCTGTCGAGGACACCCAACGGTCCGAGCACGCTGAATTCCATCTGACCCCCGTGGTGATGTTCTTGTCCGCTGCCGAGGTACCGCGCTCTTCTCAACTGTCCTGTGCGACGGCCCGGTTCACGTGTGTACGAGTGGACGTCGGAGCCGATGGCAGGGTTCATCCGTGCGCGCGACCGCTTCGGGATCCGTACGGCGCGCGGCTCCCGGCGGACGCGCGAGCACCGGGGCGCGGGTCTAGTGGCCCGTCACCCGCGCCAGCAGCGCGTCGGCGTCGTCCGGTGCCCGGTTGCCCCGCCACGCCACATGGTGATCGGGCCGGATCAGCACCAGGTCCCGTTCGTACAGGTCACGAACGGCCGGTTCGTCGAGGCTCAGCACCGTCAGCGGCACTCCGCGCTTCTCGGCGGCGGCCCGCAGCCCGCCGCCCTCCGGGGCGTCGCGGCCCAGCCGCAGCACGGTGAATCCCGCCCCGAACCGGTCGAACAAGGAGCTGTGCGGCCCGTGGAAGCAGTCCAGCCATACGTGAGGTGCGCGACCCCCGGGCACGCTCGATGGCGTATAGGAAGTGAACGCGTCGGGCGGCGCGGTGTCCCCGGGGCTCGGGGCCACGATCGGCGAACCGTCGTACCGTGCCCCCAGTTGCACACCGAGCGTCTCCAGCGTCAGCAGGCCGTAGGCGGCGAGTTCCGCACCTGTCTTCCCGCGTGCCGCGACGCCGTCCGGAGAGTCCTCCTCCAGCGCCGGGGGCCGGTCGATCGCGCCGAGCCCGATGTTCAGCCGACGCGCGGCCGTGGTGTTGCGGACGGCTATCGGCCTGCGCTCGGCCTCGTAGGAATCCAGCAGCCGCGGCCCGGCCCAGCCCTGGACGGCCGCGGCCAGCTTCCACGACAGGTTGGCGACGTCGTCGACACCGGTGTTCATGCCGAACCCGCCGTTGGGGGAGAAAAGATGGGCGGCGTCACCGGCGAGCAGCGTGCGCCGCGATCCGAACCGGTCGGCGACGAGGGCCGCGCCGGGTGTCCAGGGCCGGTGCCCGAGGACGTCGACGCGCAGGGCGGTGCCCGCGGCCCGTCGGACCAGCCGTGCCAGTTCCGCTTCGTCCGCGCGGTCCGGGTCCACGGAACTGGTCAGGAGGAAGAACTCGTCGGCGCCGTTGAGCGTGATGAGGTTGAGCGCCAGCTCGGGATTGACCGCCCAGTAGCTCCACGCCCTGCGCTGCCCGAGAAGGCCGGAGTGCAGCCCGGGGACGCGCAGGTGCGCCGCGATTGCGCGGCGCCCCAGGACGTCCTGTTGCACGGAGCTCTCGCCGCTGTAGCGGATACCCAGTGACCGGCGGACGAAGCTGTGCCCGCCGTCGCACCCGACGGCGTACGCGGCACGCCAGGTCCGCGGTGCCCCGGCGCGTGCGCCAGCCCCTGTGCCTGCCCCTGTCGCGGTCACGTCCACGTGCCCCGCGCGCTCGTCCAGCCCGGTGACGCGCCACCCGTAGCACAGGGTGATATTCGGACGGGTGCGGGCGTGGTCCAGCAACAGCCGCTCGACGTACATCTGGTTCGCCCGGTGCATCGGCTCCGGCGTCTGGTCCGTACGGTCGGCGCCCGCCACCCGCCGCAAGGTCTCGCCCGGGCTCGGCCAGGGCAGGTGCGCCAGGCCGTGGCCGCTGTAACGGGTGAAGAACGAGATACCGGTCGCGTGGTCCCGAGGGAGCCCCAGTTCGCGTACCCGCGAAGCGAGGCCGAGGGTGCGGTAGTGCTCCATCGTGCGGGCGTTGTGGGTGCTGCCGCGAGGCTGCTCCGGCACCGACTCCTCCGCGTCGAACACCACGGACCGCACACCGTGGCGGTCGAGGAAGAGCGCCAGCAGCAGCCCTACCGGGCCCCCTCCGACGACGGCGACCGGTGTGGCCGAGGGATCGTCCGTGCTCACGGGTACCTCCAGTCGGTCCGGCTGCGGCCGTTCGCATGCAAACCGTTCGCATTCAAGCAAGGGGTGCTCAAGGATGGAACGAGCCCGCCCGGAGCGCCCCGCCCGGCGGTCCCCTTCACTGCGGATTCACCGGGATTCACCGGGATTCACCGCGGATTCACGCGGATTCACCACGGACGCTTTGACGCGGCTTATAGGGACCGGCCCGAGACTGGCAGGACAGCGGGTTCCGGGCCCCCGCCGACCGTGACCACGGATCGTCGGCACGGGCAGAGTGTGAGGTCTCCTATGTTCCTGTTCGATACGCACCGTTCCGTCGCACAGCGGTTGCGTCTGTCGGCCGACTCCGCGCTGGGCGCAGGAAACTACTTCTGGCGCGTGTGCCGGACCGTCGACGATCTGGACACCCCGCTCCTCTTCCACCGTCGGCCGGGACCGGACGGTGAACTGCGGGGGCATTCCCTGGGCGTGCTGCGTGCGCGCGTCGTGGCGTACGCGGACTGGTACAGCGCCCACGGTGTGGGGGTGTCCTCCCGGGTGGGTGTCCTCACCGCCGACGGGTTGCGCGGGTTCCTGCACCACATCGCGGTCACCGCGATCGGCGCGGTGACCGTGCCGGTCAACCCGAACATGGCTCCCGGGACGGCTGCCGCGTACTTCCGGCGTACGGGGACGCGAGTTCTCGTCGGCGACGCGGAACTCATCGCCGTCGGCTCGGAGATGACCCTGGTGGCCACGCTCGACGAGATCGACGTCCAGGCCCCGCCGTCGACGGCCACCGTGCCCCGAAGCCCGCACCGGCACGGTCCGGACGACCTGATCCTCATATCGCACTCCTCCGGAACCACCGGCACGCCCAAGCCGACCCTCTTCACCCACCAGGGCTTCTTCGTGGGCAAGCGGGAACGGCTGTGGAACTTCCCGTCGCGGCGGAGCGACCGGCTGCTCACGGCCCTTCCGCACAGTCACTCCGCCGGGCTGAGCTACCTCGGTCTCGCCGTGATGCTCGGGCTGCCCACGCTCCTGACCGACGACAGGTCGGGGGCCGGTGTCGCTTCCGCGATGAACGGCTTCCGCCCGACCGTCGTCATCGGCTTCCCGCTGAGCCTGGCGGAACTGCCGGTCGACAGGCTCTCCGCCGAGGCCCGGCAGGAGGTGCACACGTGGATGGGCATGGGTGACGCCTCGCACGAGCGGCACATCCGCCCGCTGGTCCGCCTGGGCCGCAGGCAGGAGCGAGGGCAGTGGCTTCCGGGGTCCGTCTACGTCGACGGGCTCGGCTCGTCGGAGATGGGCATGGTGCTGTTCAAGAACACCCACACCGCGCGGACGTCGCACTACGGCCGGATGATCGGCAAACCGGTCCCGGTCGTGCGGGAAGCCGTCGTGCTCGACGCCGACGGAAACCGGCTGGCCGCGGGCGAAGCGGGCCTGCTCGGCGTGCGGACTCCCAGTGTGACGCCGGGATACTGGGACGATCCCGAACTCACCGCGAAGGCGCACAGGGGCGACTACTTCCTCACCGGGGACGTGGTCCGGCGTGACGAGGACGGCAACTTCTACCACCTCGACCGCACACCGGACGTCATCGCCACCGCCGACGGCCCCGTGTACAGCCTGCCGCTCGAAGAGGTCGTCCTCAACGCCAGCGACGCGCTGGACGCCGCGGTGGTCGCCGTCGACGACCCGGCGCACCCTACGGCGTCCCGCCCGGTCGCCGTCCTGCTGTTCCAGGACAGCGCACCGGCATCGGCCGAGGAGCTGCTGGCGCGGTGCAACAAGGAACTCGGCGCGGCCGGTCTCGCGCCACTGCACGCCTTGCTGGTGGCGGCCGACCGCGACGAACTGCCGGTGGGCGTCACCGGAAAGGTCCTCAAGCGGGTGCTGCGCGAACGGCACCGCTCCCTGCTCGGCGAACAGGCACGGCCCGGCCTCGCCTTCGCCCTCGGCCCGCGTCGGCCCGTCTCCCCTTCGGAAGGACACCTCCATGACCGGTGAGGACCGTTACGACGGGACCGAGGACGACCACGCCGCGCGGGCCGTCGTGGACATCATCACGGGCACCTGGCGCGCTCAGGCACTGCACGCGGCCGTGGTGCTCCGGCTCGCGGACCATGTCGCCGCCGGGCACACCACCCCGTCCGCACTGGCGGAACGGACAGGCGCCACACAGGACGGCATCACCCGCCTGATGCGGCTGCTGATCGCGATGGGAGTCTTCACCGGACGCCCCGGAACCTACCGTCCGACCGCGGTGAGCCAGGCACTGCGCACCGGAGCGCCCGGGGCGTTGAGCGACATGGTGCGCATCTACGGAGAGGAGTTCCACCACGCCTGGGGATCGTTCGTTCACGCGGTCGTGACGGGAACCTCCGGCTTCGAGGAGGCCTTCGGCAGGCCGCTCGGCGCTCACCTCGCGGCGGACGAGGCGGCGAGCGCGAAGTTCCAGCGGGCGATGAACGCGGGGAACCCGTTCTTCGCCGCCGTCCCCAGGGTCTTCGACTTCTCCCGGTGCCGGACCGTCGTCGACGTCGCCGGCGGGAACGGCGCGCTGCTGTCCGCCGTCCTGCGCGCCCACTCCGAAACGAGAGGAGTGCTGTTCGACCTTCCGCACGTCGCGCCGACCGCGCGAGCACATCTCGGCGCGAACTTCACGGCCGAGCGGTACGACGTGGTGACGGGGGACGCGTTCGAGGCCGTGCCGCCGGGTGCCGATGTCTATCTCCTCTCACGGGTTCTCCAGGACTGGGACGACGGTGCCTGCGTCACGCTGCTCACCCGCTGCGCCGAAGCCATGCCGGAAGCGTCCCGGCTGCTCGTCCTCGAACGCGTCGTCCCCGGAGACGAGGCGTTCGGTGCCGCACTCCCGCCGCCGGTGCTGCCACTGCTGTGGGATCTGCACCTGCTGACCATGGCCGGTGGCGGTCAGCGGACACTCGACGGCTACCGGTCCGTGCTGACCCGGGCCGGGCTGCGGCTGACCGCCGTCCACCCCCTCCCTCTGGAGACGAGCCTGCTGGTGGCCACCCGGGAACCCGGCTCACCGACAAGCCACTGAGGGAATTCCGCTTCCGTATCCACATGGTGTGCCCGGCCGGAATCCGGCCGGGTATTCCGCTTTTCCGGCAGGCCTTTACAGGAGATCGAAATGTGCAGATCTTTGACTCGTGCGGCGCAACTCTAGCCGGGGCTGCGGGACTTTAAGTACCATCGGGTGCATGTGCCATTGATTTGGCCGTTGTCGGAGAAACGGGGGAACAATGGATGTGGGTGTACTGGGCCCATTGGTGATGGCCGCGGACGGGGTGACCATGGTGCCGAGCGCTCCCAAGCCTCGCCAGCTCCTCGCCTTGTTCATCCTGAACGCGAACCGGATGGTCCCGGCCCAGGAGTGCGTCACGGAGTTATGGGGCGCGCAGCCGCCCAAGAGCGCGATATCCACGGTGCAAACGTATGTCCTGCACATTCGGCACATCCTCCGGGAGGCGTCGAAGACCGACCGCAGCCGTACGCTGGTCACCAGGAACCAGGGGTACCAGCTCCTGGTGGACCCCGGCCGGTGCGACCGGGTCGTCTTCGACGATCTGCTCCGGCGTGGTCGACAGGCCGTGGTGCTGGGCGAGGACGCCTGGGCGTCCGCCCGGTTCGCGGAGGCACTCGGACTGTGGCGAGGCCCCGCCCTGGCCGATGTGCGCACCGGGCCCGTGAGTTCGGCACATGTGGTCGAGCTGGAGGAGACGAGGAACGGTGTGCTGGAGCAACGCATCGAGGCCGACCTCAGGCTGGGCAGGCACGTGGACCTGCTGGACGAACTGGGCGAGTTGACCTCCTTGCATCCGACTCATGAAAATCTGCACGCGCAATTCATGCTGGCGCTGTACCGGTCGGGGAAGCGGGCATGGGCGCTGGAGGTTTTTCGACGGTTGCACCGCGTATTGGGTGACAGGCTGGGAATCGAGCCCGCACCCCGTATGCAGCGGTTGTATCAGGCTCTTTTGGCAGGCAGTCCCGTTCTGGACGCCCCCGCGGCGCGTCTTGACGCGCCATCGTCCTGGCTGGGCACATAACCACGCTCTCGGGTTCCGGATCGGCACCACGCCGCCAGGCACCCTGTCACGGGAAACGGCCGCGCGCCGCGGGCCGGCGCATCGATCACGATTCGTGATGGCTGCGGGCGCGGATTGTTCCTTGATCGGTGCCGTGCCCGCGGCTTGACTACGTGGTGGGCGGAGGAGCCGCCCGGATTCGGTATCCAACGGAAGGGCGGAACCACCTCATGACGAGCATCGGGCCGAAGGACGTGGTGCGGCGGTACTTCGAGGCGCTGGCGGCCGGTGACCAGGAGGTGATCCGGGACTCCTGGGCCGAGGACGGCAGCTGCTGGTACGGCGGCGACCTGCCGATCTCCGGCACGTGGCAGGGCCGGGAGCAGGTGATCGACGGTTTCCTGGCGACCGCTTTCGCCCACCTGGACCCGGACCGGGAGATCGGCGTGCGGGTCACCAACGTCTTCGGCGAGGGGGAGCAGGTGCTCGTCGAGTGGGACTCCTGGGCGACGGGCAGGACCGGCAGGCCGTACCACGAGAAGAACATCGGCGTCTTCACCGTGCGCGGCGGAAAGATCGTCAACATGCGCGAGTACGCCGACACCCAGCACTGGGAGCGCGCCCTGGTCGCCGACGCCTCCTGAATCCTGAATCCTTAACCGGAGCGGGCCGCCCAGCAGGACGGGGGTCTTCGGCTGTTCGTCGGCTGTCGCCGGCTCATCGCCGGGGCACCGGGTAAGATCCGCTGAAGCATCGCGTGCCGGTCACCGTCCGGGTGAGGCATGGAGGTGTCGGGAGATGCCCCTGGAGGCATTCCTTGTCAGTCGAGTTGAACCACACGATCGTCCATGCCCGGGACAACCGGGAGTCCGCCGAATTCTTCACGGACGTGCTGGGTCTTGAGATCACCGACGAGTGGGGCCCGTTCATCGCGGTCGAGCTGAGCAACGGCGTCACGCTGGACTTCGCCACGATTCCCGAGGAAAGGGTCACCCCGCAGCACTACGCCTTCCTGATCTCCGAGGAGGAGTTCGACGCGGCGTACGCGCGGATCACTCGGCGCGGTGTCGAGCACTATGCCGACCCGCACCGGCAGCAGCCTGGCATGATCAACCACAACGATGGCGGCCGCGGCGTGTACTTCATGGACCCGGCAGGCCACGCCATGGAAATCATCACCGTGCCCTACGGCGGCCGGCCTTCGTAGCCACATGTAGGGAGGAAGCCCCCGTCGGCCGGACCGGCGGGGGCTTGCAAGGCGTCAGATCATCAGCAGCAGCCGCGTGTGCGGTACCAGCTTCCGGTTGACGCTGGTGCTCTGCACGAAGATGGTGAAGTCGTCGTTGTGGTCCGGCTTGACGCGGATTTCCGTGTCCGGCAGGCCGAGCAGCGCCCGGGCCTCCGGCCCCGTGTACACCCGGTCCGTCTTCTTCTCCAGCACCGCGATCTGCTTCCGCGCCTGGATCTTCTCCGACTTGCTCAGCTGGTAGAACGCACCACCGGTACGGTACGTGTGCCCGCATTCGGTGACCCAGTCCCGGATCGCCGCTTCACGGGTCACCGGAATCAGCTGGTACTCCGACGGGTCCACCGGGGTGAGACCGGCTGCCTCGATGGTGTCCTTGTTGACCGCCTGGGCGCCCGTGGAGAACACCGCTCGCGATCCCCGGATGCCCTGGGTGCGGCCCACCATGAATTTCTCGGTGGCCTGCTGGATGACCTGCCCGGCCTCCTCCAGGCCCTGTGTGCTCGTGGCGTCCCAGATGGCGATGTTGTCCTTCGGGAAGCCGCACTGCATGGCCTCGCGCTTGCCCATCTGGTCCGGGACCAGGACGGCCAGCGTCCAGTTGTCCTCCTGCGTCTGGATCAGCCCGGCCACGGCCTGTATCAGCTCACGCGGATTTTTGGCAGGCGCGTCCGGGCAGTGGTGACTCGCGTTCTCCTGCCCATCGGTGAGTACGAAGGTCAGGAAGCTGTGGTCGCCGTACAGCTGAGCTGTCTGCGCCAGCTCCCGCTGCGACTTCAGCGTGGCCGCCAGCAGCGCCGTCATCCCACCGACCCGGTACAGCTGTTGCAGGGACGGCATCCGCAGCACGTCCTTGTCGTAGATGACGCACTCCACCTTGTCCGCGAAGACGTACACCGTGACGCGGGTTTCCTGGTCCAGCTCCTGCGACCGGCGGGCCAGGTAGGCGATCTGCTGGTCGGCGACCTCCACGACCTTCCGGCTCAGGTGGGACATGGACGAACTGGCATCCAGCACAAGGGCGACGTGATTGATGTAGTTCTGGCTTCCGGACATGACAGCTCCCCCTCTTTCCTGCTCGGTTCCCTCACCTTCTCACCCACCACTGACAATCGACCTTGGCTCCCGGGCCGGGCCTCACGCCCTGACAGGCACCTCGCGCGGGCCACGCACCAACAGGCCCGGACGGTAGGGCAGTTCGTCCGGGTCCGCCGCGAGCGACAGGCGCGGGAACGCCCCGAAGAGCAGGGGCAGGGCGATCGTCGCCTCCAGGCGGGCCAGACGGGCGCCGGGGCAGAAGTGCGGGCCGTGGCCGAACGCGGCGTGCGGGGCCGGGCGCCTGCCGTCGGTGAGGTGACGGGCGGGCCTGAAGGTATCGGGGTCGGGGAAGTGCTCGGGGTCGCGGTTGGCGGCCGCGAGGACGACGAGGACGGAGGCGTCGGACGGCAGGACCGTTCCCCCGCCGAGGTCCACCGGTTCGTTCGTACGCCGCCACGTGGTG
The DNA here is from genome assembly GCF_020740835.1 of Streptomyces sp. UNOC14_S4. Lineage (GTDB taxonomy): Bacteria > Actinomycetota > Actinomycetes > Streptomycetales > Streptomycetaceae > Streptomyces. The sequence goes on along the minus strand of NZ_JAINFC010000169.1, from coordinate 1,897 downwards.
CCCTCCAGCGGGCTGGCGTGCCGGAGCGTCTCCTCGACGACGGCTGCCCAGCGGCCGGGGCCGCCACGCAGGGCCGCGGCGCGTTCGCCGGGGTGGGTGAGCAGCAGGAGCGAGGCGGAGGCGAGGAGGTTCATGGTGGTCTCGTAACCGGCGAACAGCAGCAGGAAGGCCATCGCGAGCAGTTCGGCGTCGTCGAGCCCGCCCTCGTCGGTGTCGTGCACCAGGGCGCTGAAGAGATCGTCGCCGGGGGCGCGCCGCTTCTCCGTGATGAGTGCGGTGAAGTAGGCGTGAAGGGCGGACCACGCCTCGTCCACCGCACCGGGCGCGAGCGCGTCGGCGGGCGAGCCGACCCGATAGGTCCACTCGCGCAGGTCGGTCCGGTCCGCCTCCGGCACGCCCAGCACCTCGCCGATCACCAGCACGGGCAACGGGAAGGCGAAGGCGTCGACGAGGTCGGCGGTGCCCTCGCGGTCCAGCCGGGCGGCCAGGTCGGCCGTCAGCCCGGCCGCCAGGCGCTCGATGCGCGGACGCAGCGCGTCCACGCGGCGGGGGGACAGTGCGGCCGTGGTCAGACGGCGCAGCCGGGTGTGGTCCGGGGCATCGGAGTTGAGCATGTGGCGGGCGAGGCAGGCCCGGGCACGTTCGGCCGGCGAGTCGGGCTTGGGCCGCCCGGCGCGCTGCGGCGGGACGTTGGAGAAGCGCGGGTCGGCGAGGACCGCCCGTGCGTGCCGGTAGCCGGTGACGAGCCAGGCGTGCGTGCCGTTGGCGAGCTCCACCCGCGTCGCGGGCCCGCGGGTGCGCAGCCGCGCGTAGTACGGGTGGGGGTCGCGCGCGAAGGCGGGGTCCGCCGGGTTCAGGAGTTCGGCCACTCGCACATCCTCACCGATCACCGGGGGCCGCGGTCCTGGCACGACGGTCAGGCCCGACGGGCTCGGTTTGTGGGGTTCCTATAAACGCGTTTCCGTAGGAGTCGACTCTGCGGGGCGCTGTGCGGTCGGGCGGCGGTCGGGCGGCAGCGTCGCCGCGCCGAGTAGTGGTGGCGTCAAGATCGGGTCCTCTACTTGCGTCGATACGCAAGTAGAGGGCACACTCATGGAGGTTTGAAGAAGGCACCTCGTTCGGTGAGGCGTCTGTACGGACACAGGCCACTGACCCCACGACGTCGAGAGACGCCCAGGGTCAGGACAGGTCTCCCCGGCCTAAGGGGTGACCCCAAGTGGCTTCCCTCGTGGAGGGATCACGCCGTGCAGTGCCAAAGCTCTGACGAGTTGGGGTGAGCCGACCGTACGGCCGGTCCACTCCTTGCCACGTCCGTCACGGCGTCCGCGTGCGCTCCGGCCGGGAGGAGGCGAGAGACATGGATTGCGGTTCCAGCAGTCCGGGCCACAGTAGGCCCCACCTCCGCCTGTCCTCGTTCTGCCCCGGCATGCGGTAACCACCTCTTCGCGCACACATGTCACTGCCCCGGCATTCGTACGACCTGAAGCCGTTCCGGGGCGTTGCTCCGTGTGCTCGCGGGGGTGAATCGCCACCCCATGCCCGAAACCTCCCCTGTTGGGGGAACGGGAGGCCCCTGATGGCCGAGATGACGATCACCAATCCGACGGTTTCGTGCCTGCGCCCCACCAGCCGCGATCGCCGCTCCGAATACGCCTGCCCGCACGTGAACCTGGCGCTGGGCGACGGACCCGAGCGGACCTACCGGCTGGACGACCCCAGCACCTGCTCCCGGCCCTACGCCGCGCACGCCGCGTACGACCCGCGGGTGCACCTCGCCTACATCCTCGCCCAGCAGGGCCGCGACACCCACTGGCTCTCCCGCTTCACCGGCCTGCCCCTGCCCGCCGCGTACCGCATCGCCGGAGCCGCCGCGCTGTCCCGCGCCTGAGCGCTCCCC
>NZ_JAINFC010000168.1 GCF_020740835.1 Streptomyces sp. UNOC14_S4 | reverse complement strand
CCTGCGCCCCCAGAACCGGAACGGGGCCAGCCATATCCCCGTATCCACCTTCTGACCTCGAACAACCCGTCGCCACACAGGTCTAAACCAGTTTTCCCTACAACCCTTGCCAGACGCCCCTCCGGGCTGGTGAGCTATGCCCCGGGACGCAACGGGCACCCTGGGAAAGGGAGATGTCGTGAGCAACGAAAGCCTGGCCAACCTTCTGAAGGAGGAGCGCCGCTTCGCACCGCCTGCCGACCTGGCCGCGAACGCCAACGTCACGGCGGAGGCGTACGAGCAGGCGAAGGCTGACCGGCTGGGCTTCTGGGCCGCGCAGGCCCGCCGCCTGAGCTGGGAGACGGAGCCGGCCGAGACCCTGGACTGGTCGAATCCGCCGTTCGCGAAGTGGTTCGCCGACGGCAGGCTCAACGTGGCGTACAACTGCGTCGACCGCCATGTGGAGAACGGCCTGGGCGACCGGGTGGCCATCCACTTCGAGGGCGAGCCCGGCGACACCCGCACCCTCACCTACGCCGACCTCAAGCGCGAGGTCTCCAAGGCGGCCAACGCCCTCACCGGGCTGGGGGTGAAGGCGGGTGACCGGGTCGCGATCTACCTGCCGATGATCCCCGAGGCTGTCATCTCGATGCTCGCGTGCGCCCGGATCGGCGCCCCGCACTCGCTGGTCTTCGGCGGCTTCTCGGCGGACGCCCTCGCCACCCGTATCAACGACGCCGACGCCCGGGTCGTCATCACCGCCGACGGCGGCTTCCGCCGGGGCAAGCCGTCCGCGCTCAAGCCCGCCCTCGACGAGGCCCTCACCCGCCCCGGCACCGAGAACGTCCGCAGCGTGGTGGTCGTGCGCCGCACCGGCCAGGAGGGCATCACCCTCACCGACGGCCGCGACGTCTGGTGGCACGACCTGGTCGACGCCCAGAGCGAGGAGCACACCCCCAAGGCGTTCGAGGCCGAGCACCCGCTGTTCATCCTCTACACCTCGGGCACCACCGGCAAGCCCAAGGGCATCCTGCACACCACCGGCGGCTACCTCACCCAGACCTCGTACACCCACCACGCCGTCTTCGACCTCAAGCCCGAAACCGACGTCTTCTGGTGCACCGCCGACGTCGGCTGGGTGACCGGGCACTCGTACATCGTCTACGGGCCCCTGAGCAACGGCGCCACCCAGGTCCTCTACGAGGGCACACCCGACACCCCGCACCAGGGCCGCTGGTGGGAGATCGTCCAGAAGTACAGGGTCACGATCCTCTACACCGCACCCACCGCGATCCGCGCCGCGATGAAGTGGGGCGACGACATCCCGGCCAAGTTCGACCTGACCAGCCTGCGCGTCCTCGGCTCGGTCGGCGAGCCCATCAACCCCGAGGCCTGGGTCTGGTACCGCAAGCACATCGGCGCCGACCGCTGCCCCGTGGTCGACACCTGGTGGCAGACCGAGACCGGCAGCATGATGATCAGCCCCCTCCCGGGCGTGACCGCGACCAAGCCCGGCTCGGCCCAGATCCCCCTGCCCGGCATCGCGGCCACCGTGGTCGACGACGACGCCCGCGAAGTGCCCGACGGCCACGGCGGCTACCTCGTCCTCACCGAGCCCTGGCCCTCCATGCTCCGCACCATCTGGGGCGACGACCAGCGCTACATCGACACCTACTGGTCCCGCTTCGAGAACACCTACTTCGCCGGCGACGGCGCCAAGAAGGACGACGACGGGGACATCTGGCTCCTCGGCCGCGTCGACGACGTCATGCTCGTCTCCGGCCACAACATCTCCACCACCGAGGTCGAATCCGCCCTCGTCTCCCACCCCAAGGTCGCCGAAGCCGCCGTCGTCGGCGCCACCGACCCCCAGACCACCCAGGCCATCTGCGCCTTCGTCATCCTGCGCGCGGGCGCCGACCCGGGCGAGGAGGGCCTGGTCGAGGAACTGCGGGCACACGTCGCCAAGCAGCTCGGCCCGATCGCCAAGCCCAAGCGCATCCTCCCCGTCGCGGAACTCCCCAAGACCCGCTCCGGCAAGATCATGCGCCGCCTCCTCCGCGACGTCGCCGAGAACCGCACCCTCGGCGACGTCACCACCCTCACCGACTCCTCCGTCATGGACCTCATCCAGGCCCAGCTCCCCACCACGACCAGCGAGGACTGACCACGGCCGAAGCCGTACGAAACCCCGTACAAAACGCCGTACGAAATCCCGCCCAGCAGGCTGCGAACAGCCTCTGAGCAGTGCTGACCTCCGAGGGGCACCCGGCATCACGCCGGGTGCCCCTCACTCTTTCGGGCTAAGGTAAGGAGTCGTAGCGTCAAGAACGCGACAAGAATCATGGGCGCGCCGGGAAGTCTGGTCGGCACACAGCACACGTGTATCCGACGACCCCCAGGAGGTCCCGCCGTGGCCGCGCCCAAGAACCGCCGTTCCGTCTTCCTCGGCCGGTTGCCGCTGCCCGAACGGAACTACCTCGCGGACGCCCTGCGTACCGAGACCGTCGGCGGCGTCCTGCTGCTCGTGGCCGCCGTGGCCGCGCTGATATGGGCGAACACCCCGCTGCGCGACGGCTACGAGACCGTCCGCTCGTTCCATTTCGGCCCCGGTGCGCTCGGCCTGAATCTTTCGGTCCAGCACTGGGCGGCCGACGGTCTGCTGGCCGTCTTCTTCTTCGTGGCGGGCATAGAGCTCAAGCGCGAGCTGGTCGCGGGCGAGCTGCGCGACCCGAAGGCGGCCGTCCTGCCCGTCGTCGCCGCGATCTGCGGCATGGCCATGCCCGCGATCGTCTACTTCTCCGTCGCCACCTCGGGCGGCGGCTCGACCGCGGGCTGGGCCGTACCGACCGCGACCGACATCGCGTTCGCGCTGGCCGTCCTGGCGGTGATCGGCACCTCGCTGCCCTCGGCGCTCCGGGCCTTCCTGCTGACCCTCGCCGTGGTCGACGACCTCTTCGCGATCCTGATCATCGCGATCTTCTTCACGCAGAAGCTGAACTTCGCCGTCCTCGGCTTCGCCGTGGTGGGTCTGGCCGTCTTCTGGCTGCTCCTGCGCAAGGGGGTGCGCGGCTGGTACATCTACGTACCCCTGGGTGTCGTCAACTGGGCCCTGATGTACAACAGCGGCGTCCACGCGACCATCGCGGGCGTCGCCATGGGTCTGATGCTGCGCTGCACGCGGCACGAGGACGAGGCGCACTCCCCCGGTGAGCACATCGAACACCTCGTGCGTCCGCTGTCCGCGGGACTGGCCGTACCGATGTTCGCCCTGTTCTCGGCGGGCGTGGCGATATCCGGCGGTGCCGTGTCCGACGTCTTCAGCAGGCCCGAGACGCTGGGTGTCGTACTCGGTCTGGTCGTCGGCAAGGCCATCGGCGTCTTCGGCGGCACCTGGCTGGCCGCCCGCTTCACCAGGGCGGAGCTCAACCCCGACCTCAAGTGGCCGGACGTGCTGGCCGTGGCCACGCTGGCCGGCATCGGCTTCACGGTGTCCCTGCTGATCGGCGAGCTCGCCTTCACGGGGAACGCGTCCCTCACCGACGAGGTCAAGGCGGCCGTGCTCCTCGGCTCGCTGATCGCCGCGACCGTCGCGAGCGTGCTGCTCAAGCTGCGCGACAACAAGTACAAGAAGCTGTGTGCCGCGGAGGACCTCGACGAGGACCAGGACGGCATCCCCGACATCTACGAGCAGGACAATCCCGCGTACCACCTCCGGATGGCCGCGATCCTCGAGGCGAAGGCCGCCGAGCACCGTCGACTGGCCGAAGTCGCTGCCGGGCGCACCACCGGGGAGGATGGTCCGGCATGATCTGAGAGTCTTCATATCCGCTGAAGACCCGCGGACGAGGACCCGCAGATGACGAGGGCGATGACGATGAGGGAGCAGCCGATGAGCGCAGCCGACGACGGTGCGGCGACCGGGGTGAACGGCGCCGACGGCGTGAACCGCAGCCTCGGCCAGCTGGTGGCGACGGCCACGACCGAGCTGTCCGCACTGGTGCACGACGAGATCGCACTGGCCAAGGCGGAGCTGCGCGAGGACGCCCGGCGGGTCGGCATCGGCGGCGGCGCGATCGCCGCGGCGGGTGTGCTCGCGCTGTTCTCGCTGCCTGTGCTGAGCTTCGCCGCCGCGTACGGCGTCCACAACCTGGGTCTGGGGCTCGCCTGGTCGTTCCTGATCGTCGGTGGCGCGTTCCTGCTGATCGCGGCGCTGCTCGGGCTGCTGGCGGTGCGGAAGTTCAAGAAGGTCAGCAAGCCCGAGCGGACCATCGCCTCGGCGAAGGAGACCGCCGCCGTGCTGGGCACCGTCAAGCCGCACCCCGAGCCGCTGGTCGGCACGGGCCGTTCGGACGCATCTGTGACACGCTCGACCGTATGACGGTGCCCGATACCTCCGCAGCGCCCGCGTCACCCGAGCCCGATCACGCCGCCGCCCCGGTGGCGCGGGCGGTCCCGGTCCCGGTCTCCGGGGCGGCGGTGGTCCGTCCCGACGGCCCCTGGACGCACCGGGACGTCGCGGCGAACGGCGCGCGGTTCCACATCGCCGAGATGGGCGAGGGACCGCTGGTGCTGCTGTTGCACGGCTTCCCGCAGTTCTGGTGGACGTGGCGGCATCAGCTGCCCGCGCTCGCGGAGGCCGGGTTCCGCGCGGTAGCGATGGACCTGCGCGGTGTGGGCGGCAGCGACCGCACGCCCCGGGGCTACGACCCGGCGAACCTCGCCCTCGACATCACCGGCGTGATCCGCTCCCTCGGCGAGCCGGACGCGGCGCTGGTGGGTCACGACCTGGGCGGCTATCTGGCATGGACGGCGGCCGTGATGCGGCCCAAGCTGGTGCGCAGGCTCGCGGTCGCCTCGATGCCGCACCCGCGCCGCTGGCGGTCGGCGATGCTGGCCGACCCCAAGCAGAGCGCCGCGAGCGCCCATATCTGGGGGTTCCAGCGGCCGTGGCTGCCGGAGCGGCGGCTGCTGGCGGACGACGCGGCGCTGGTGGGCCGGCTCGTACGGGAGTGGTCGGGACCGCAGCTGCCGGACGACGAGGCCGTCGACACCTATCGCAGGGCCATGTCGATCCCGTCCACCGCGCACTGCTCGATCGAGCCGTACCGCTGGATGGTGCGGTCGCTGGCCCGCCCGGACGGCATCCAGTTCAACCGCCGCATGAAGCGTCCCGTGCGCGTGCCGACGCTGCACCTGCACGGTTCGCTCGATCCGGTGATGCGTACGCGCAGCGCGGCCGGCTCCGGCGAGTACGTGGAGGCCCCCTACCGCTGGCGGCTGTTCGACGGGCTCGGGCACTTCCCCCATGAGGAGGACCCGGTGGCGTTCTCCTCGGAACTGGTCAGCTGGCTCAGGGATCCGGAACCGGACCGCTGAGAGGATCCGGAATCCGGCCGCCGGTCCCGTGCGCCCGGTGCCGGGCCGTACCGCCCAGCGCACCGGAACGTCCGTTCCTCGAACGGCTCATGCCCGGCGCATAGGCCAATTGGGCGACCCCGGGGCGATTACCGACCTTTGGGCACGGGCACAGAGCTCTGTATGGGCTGGACGCACGACTACCGTGACGCGACGCAGGAGCGCGCCGCCGAGGGCGACGCCGCACTGGCCGTGAGCGAGGTGACCGAACGGGCCGCGAGGGCCGACCACCGGCCGGGCGCCGGGGCCGACGAGCCGGTCATCGGCATTCCCCGGATCATCCGCCGCCGCGCCCGCTGGGTGTCCGCGCGGCTGCGTCATCACCCACGCGGCCGCTGACAGCGCGCTCGCCGGGCGTCCGCGTGCGTGACCGCGCCGCGAGCCCCCGTGCCACGTACCTCCCCGTGCCGCGCGAGGGTCGGCGGCGACGGCGGCGGGGGTCGGCGTGACCCCAGGAAGCCTCTGAAGGGCCCTCTGCGGGCCTCAGAGGGCGCAGCCCTGGGTGTTCACCCGCTCGGTGGCCCTACGGCCGCTGACGGCGTCGGGGCGCACCTCGTCGGCGGTGAGGGCGTAACCGGTGTCCGCGTCGTCGAGGGACTTCGCGAAGACCACTCCGTAGACCCTGCCGTCCGGGGTGAGCAGCGGGCCGCCGGAGTTGCCCTGGCGCACGGTGGTGTAGAGCGAGTAGACGTCACGGCGTACGTTGCCGCGGTGGTAGATGTCCGGGCCGTTGGCCTGGACCCGGCTGCGGACGCGGGCGGCGCGCACGTCGTACGAGCCGTTCTCGGGGAAGCCGGCGACGATGGCGCTCTTGCCGCTCACGGCGTCGTTCCCGGCGAACTGCAGGGAGGGCGCCTCCAGCTGCGGCACGTCGAGGACGGCGATGTCGCGTTTCCAGTCGTAGAGCACGACCTTCGCGTCGTACTGCCGCCCCTGCCCGCCGACCTGCACGGTCGGTTCGTCCACGCCGCCGACGACGTGGGCGTTGGTCATCACCCGGTGCTGGTCGAAGACGAAGCCGGTGCCCTCCAGGACCTTGCCGCAGCTCGGCGCGGTGCCGACGACCTTGACGATGCTGCGCTGGGCGGAGAGCGCGACGGGGCTCTCGGCGAGCTCGGGGTCGGGCGCGGGCACCGAGGTGATGGGCTCGGTCGAGAAGGGCGCGAAGACCTGCGGGAAGCCGTTCTGCGCGAGGGCCGAGCTGAAGTCCGCGAACCAGCTGTTGGCCTGCGCGGGGACGACCCGGGCGACGCCGAGCAGGACCTTGGAGGTGCGGACCTCCCTGCCGAGTGTCGGCAGGGAGGTGCCCGCGAGGGCGGAGCCGATCAGCCAGGCGACCAGCAGCATCGCCAGGACGTTGACCAGTGCGCCGCCGGTGGCGTCGAGCGCGCGGGCCGGGGACCACGTGATGTGGCGGCGGAGCCGGTTGCCCAGGTGCGTGGTGGCGGCCTGGCCCACCGAGGCGCAGACGATCACGATGACGACGGCCGCGACGGCGGCCGCGGTCCCCGGCGTGGCGTCACCCGTGGCGCTGTCCCAGATGAGGGGCAGCAGGTACACGGCGACGAGGCCGCCGCCGATGAAACCGATGACGGACAGCACTCCGACGACGAATCCTTGGCGGTAGCCGACGACGGCGAACCACACGGCAGCGATGAGCAGCACGACGTCCAGCACGTTCACCGGGAAATGCCTCGCAATGATGTTGTCGGCGGTGGCGACGGCCCGCTCGGGAGCGGGCCGAGGTCACCGTCTCATGCCCGTCAGGCCCACTGGTCCAGCGGTACCTGCCGTGCCCGATCCCAGGGCCGTTCCCAGCCCGCGTAGTGCAGGATCCGGTCGATGACGCCCGCGGTGAAGCCCCATACGAGCGCGTCCTCGACCCCGAAAGCCGGTCCTATGTGGCCGCTGGGGTGCTTGGCCATGGCGCGATTCCCCGGGTCGGACAGGTCGGCCACGGGCACGGTGAAGACCCGGGCGGTCTCGCCCTCGTCGACCGCGCCGACGGGGCTGGGCTCGTGCCACCAGCCGAGCACCGGTGTCACGACGAAGTCGCTCACCGGGATGTACAGCCGGGGCAGCACCCCGAAGACCTGCACTCCGGTGGGGTCGAGCCCGGTCTCCTCCCGGGCCTCGCGCAGTGCCGCGCGGACCGGGGCGGCGTCGTCGGACGGATCTCCGTCCTCCGGGTCGAGCGCGCCGCCGGGGAACGACGCCTGTCCCGCGTGCGAGCGCAGCGTGCCCGCCCGCTCCAGGAGCAGCAGCTCGGGGCCCTTGGGGCCGTCGCCGAAGAGGATGAGCACGGCGGACTGCCTGCCGCCCGTGGCCGGTGGCAGGAACCGGCTGAGCTGCTGCGGCTCGATGGTCTGCGCGACGCGCGCCACCGGTTCGAGCCACTCGGGCAGTCCCTCCGTGGTGACCGTGGCCCCACGGCCGTACGTGCTGGTCATGCGATTCCCCTCGTACGTGCGCTGGTCGCCGCCGCTTGGCGGGCTACTCGCCGCCCAGAGGGCGGGCGGGCAGGCCCGGATAGTCCGGCGGGGGCTTGAGCCGCTGGCCCGGCTGTCCGCCCTTCTCGTACTTCAGCAGCTTCTTCGCCTTCTCCGGGTCCGTCTCGCCCTCCCCGTAGGACGGGCAGAGCGGAGCGATCGGGCAGGCGCCGCAGGCGGGCCTGCGGGCGTGGCAGATGCGCCGCCCGTGGAAGATGACCCGGTGCGAGAGCATCGTCCACTCGCTCTTCGGGAAGAGGTCGCAGACCACGGCCTCGACCTTCTCCGGGTCGGTCTCGTCGGTCCACTTCCAGCGGCGGACGAGGCGCCCGAAGTGGGTGTCCACGGTGATGCCGGGGACGCCGTAGGCGTTGCCCAGGACGACGTTGGCGGTCTTGCGGCCGACGCCGGGCAGCGTGACCAGGTCCTCCAGGCGGCCGGGGACCTCGCCGCCGAACCGGTCGCGCAGGGCGACGGAGAGCCCTATGAGCGACTTGGCCTTGGCGCGGAAGAAGCCGGTCGGCCGGATCAGCTGCTCCAGCGCCTCCGGATCGGCCGCGGCCATGTCCTCGGGCGTCGGGTAGGCGGCGAACAGGGCGGGGGTGGTCTGGTTGACCCGCAGGTCGGTGGTCTGGGCGGAGAGGACCGTGGCGACCAGGAGCTCGAAGGAGTTCTCGAAATCGAGCTCCGGATGCGCGTACGGGTAGACCTCGGCCAGCTCGCGGTTGATCCGGCGCGCGCGGCGGACGAGCGCGGTGCGGGACTCGCCCGTGGCGGGGGAGGCCGGGGGCTTGGCCGCGGTCTTGGCGGAGGTCTTGGCCGGGGCATCGGCAGAGGCTTTGGCCGGAGGCTTGGCGGGGGTCCCGGCCGCGGTTCTGGCGGGGGTCCCGGCGGCCTTCTTCTTCGTCGTCGCCTTGGCGACGGTCGCCTTCCTGACGGCCTTCACCGGCCCGGCCTCCCCCGACGTTTTGCTCTCGCTCACGGCTTTCGCCCTCTTCGCGGACACGCGTTCGCCCACAGCAGAATTACGGGCCCCGGTCACCCTCCCGGCCCCCTTGCCCTGTGCTCTCACCGGCGTATTGGACACCCGGCCAGACTAGAGCCCAGCACTGACATCCGGCCCGTGCGCAGGAAAACCGCAGCCCAATCGGACCCCTGCCGTAGGGCTTCGGTCGACGATGGGCGACACTTGTGTTTGATCACACAGTTTTACCGACGGGCATCATGGGGACCACGGTCCTCTGTGCATGTCGACAAGGAGAGAACTCGTGGACGACGTTCTGCGGCGCGCCCCGCTCTTCGCGGCGCTCGATGACGAGCAGGCCGCTGAGCTGCGCGCCTCCATGGGCGAGGCCACCCTCGCGAGGGGCGAGGCCCTGTTCCACGAAGGGGACCCCGGCGACCGCCTCTACGTGGTGACCGAGGGCAAGGTGAAGCTCCACCGCACCTCGCCGGACGGCCGCGAGAACATGCTCGCCGTCCTCGGCCCGGGTGAGCTCATCGGCGAGCTGTCGCTGTTCGACCCGGGACCGCGCACCGCCACCGCCACCGCCCTCACCGAGGTCAAGCTGCTCGGCCTGGGCCACGGCGACCTCCAGCCCTGGCTCAACGCCCGCCCCGAGGTGGCCACCGCGCTGCTGCGGGCCGTCGCGCGCCGCCTGCGCCGCACCAACGACTCGATGTCGGACCTGGTCTTCTCCGACGTCCCCGGCCGTGTCGCCAAGGCGCTCCTGGACCTGTCCCGCCGGTTCGGCGTGCAGTCCGAGGAAGGCATCCACGTGGTGCACGACCTCACCCAGGAGGAGCTCGCCCAGCTGGTGGGCGCCTCCCGCGAGACCGTCAACAAGGCCCTCGCGGACTTCGCCGGCCGCGGCTGGCTCCGCCTGGAGGCCCGCGCGGTGATCCTCCTCGACGTGGAGCGCCTGGCCAAGCGGTCCCGCTGACGCTCCGCCGCGCCCGGGACGTACGCTCCCGGCGCGCGCTCGACGTCACGCGCCTGTGAACGCGTCGAAGGCCCCCTCCGGAAACCGGCGGGGGCCTTTCGGCATACGCGCGCTGTGCGCAGCGCGCAGCTGCGTCAGAGCCTGCTGTCGCCCCCGCCGGCCCGGGCGGCGTGCTTCATGCCGCGCCCGGCGGAGTTCCCCCTCGCTGCCAGCGCGAACAACTCGTCGTCCCGGCGGGCGGCCGCGTCGGTGCGCAACCAGCCGGGCAGCACGGCCTGCACCCCCGGCAGCGCCATCACCCGGGTCAGCCCGCCCGCGACGGCGAGCGCGCCCGCCACCCACGGCAGGGCGGACGGGATACCGGACGCCTGCACCACCGCGGGCAGGACGACCGCGATGGCGACCGCCGTCTGCAGGACGGTGCGCGCGGTGCGCTTGGCGGCTTCGGACATGGTCGTGGAGTTCCTTTCCCTCTCCCTCGCGGTCCCTGTTCCCCATTCCTCATGTGTCCTCGTGGTCGTCAGGAACGAGGGACTCGGGGCCGGTCCGACTGACCCGCCCGGTATGCCATCGGCATCCGCGCCGCAGAAGCCCAGTTTCCGCTGCCAAACGGCGTACAGGACGGAACTCACGGCCACGAAATCGGCCCACAGTCCGCTGCGCTCACCCAGCAGCAGGCCCGCAGCCGCACCCGCAGAGCGCACCGGTAGAACGAGGTCACTCGCCGCTTCCACTCGCCACTCGCCGCTTCCGCTTCCGCCGTCAGATCAGCCCGTGCTCGCCCAGGTACTCCAGCTGCGCCCGCACCGACAGCTCCGCGGCGGGCCAGAGCGAGCGGTCGACGTCGGCGTACACGTGGGCGACGACCTCCTCCGGCGTGCGGTGGCCGCTCTCGACGGCCGTCTCCACCTGGGCGAGCCGCTTCGCCCGGTGCACGAGGTAGTAGTCGATGACACCCCGGGCGTCGTCCAGCACCGGGCCGTGGCCGGGCAGCACCGTCTGCACGCCTTCGTCGACGGTGAGCTGCCGGAGCCTGCGCAGCGAGTCGAGGTAGTCGCCGAGGCGCCCTTCCGGGTGGGCGACGACCGTGGTGCCGCGTCCCAGGACCGTGTCACCGGTCAGGACGGCGCGGTCGGCGGGGAGGTGGAAGACCAGCGAGTCGGCCGTGTGGCCGGGCGCGGGGACGACGTGCAGTTCGAGCCCGCCGGTGGTGATGACGTCGCCCACGCCGAGCCCCTCGCCGCCGAGGCGCAGCGCGGGGTCCAGGGCGCGTACGTGCGTGCCCGTCAGTTCGGCGAAACGGGCCGCGCCCTCCGAGTGGTCGGGGTGGCCGTGGGTGAGCAGGGTCAGGGCGACGCGCTTGCCCGCCGCCTCGGCCGCCCGGACGACCGCCGCGAGGTGGGCCTCGTCCAGCGGACCCGGGTCGACGACGACGGCCAGCTCGGAGTCGGGTTCCGCGAGGATCCACGTGTTGGTGCCGTCCAGCGTCATCGCGGAGGGGTTGGGCGCGAGCACACAGGTGGCGCGGGCGGTCGCGGCACCGCCGATGGCGCCGTCGCGCGGCCTGCCGGGGAGGTCGGCTGTGGTGGTCATGAATCGGCTCCCGAAGCTCGCGGGTTTCCCGTGGGGTCGTGCGGCTCCGGCGTCCCCGGAGCCGTGTGGGCGACGTGCTTGGTGAATTCGTCGTGCCCCGGCCAGCTCAGCACGATCTCGCCGCCGACGAGCCGCGCCCGCGCGAGGACAGGGGTGAGATCCCGGTCACCCGCGGCACGCAGCACCTCGTCCACACGACCGTACGGGCACAGGGCGCGCAGCGTGGCGATGGTGGGCGGCATCATCAGCAGTTCGCCGCGGTCGTAGCCGTCGGCGGCCTCGGCGGGGTGTATCCAGGCCGTACGGTCCGCCTCGGTGGAGGTGTTGCGCGTGCGCTGCCCCTGCGGGAGCGCGGCGACGAAGAACCACGTGTCGTAGCGGCGGGGCTCGAACTCCGGGGTGATCCAGCGCGCCCACGCGCCGAGCAGGTCGCTGCGCAGCACGAGACCGCGCCGGTCGAGGAGGTCCGCGAAGGACGACTCATGGCTGACGAGAGCGGCCCGGTCGGTCTCCCAGTCGGCGCCGGTGGTGTCGGCGACCACGGTGCCGGGCGTCGGCCCGGCCAGCAGCACGCCCGCTTCCTCGAAGGTCTCCCGGACGGCGGCGCACACGATCGCCCGGGCTCCCGCCGCGTCCACGCCCAGGCGGCGCGCCCACGCGTCGGGCGACGGTCCGGCCCACGGCACCTCGCGCTCGTCGCGCGGGTCGACGGAACCGCCCGGATACGCGTACGCGCCTCCGGCGAAGGCCATGGAGGCGCGTCTGCGCAGCATGTGGACGGCGGGGCCGCCGACTCCGTCACGCAGCAGCAGCACGGTCGCGGCGCGCCTGGGCACCACGGGACGGAGTTTCCCGCCGGCGAGCGCTCTGATCCGGTCCGGCCACTCCGGCGGGTACCACTGGCCGTTCGAAGTCGACATGGCCGGATGCTATGCGCTCACGCGCGGATGTTCGAGGGTTCTTGGAGCGAGGTTCCTGTGAGCCGGGGCGGGAGCACCACCACATGCCACAGCGCCCCGACGGACTCGCTGAGCGGGAGCGCTCAGCGGGAGCGCCGGGATCAGTCCCGGACCTCCACCAGGATCTCGACCTCCACCGGGGCGTCGAGCGGCAGCACCGCCACACCCACCGCGGAGCGGGCGTGCACGCCCTTCTCGCCCAGCACCTCGCCCAGGAGCTCACTGGCACCGTTGAGGACGCCCGGCTGCGCCGTGAAGTCCGGCGCGGAGGCGACGAAGCCCACGACCTTGACCACCCGGGCGATCTTGTCGAGGTCGCCGACGACCGACTTCACGGCGGCGAGGGCGTTGAGCGCGCAGGTCGCCGCGAGCTCCTTCGCCTGCTCGGCACTCACCTCGGCACCGACCTTGCCGGTCAGCGGAATCGAGCCATTGACCATCGGGAGCTGCCCGGCGGTGTAGACGTACGCGCCGGAGCGTACGGCGGGCTGGTACGTGGCCAGCGGCGGCACCACGTCGGGCAGCTTCAGCCCCAGCTCGGCGAGCCGCGCCTCGACGGCGCTCACGCCTTCTCCCGCTTCAGGTAGGCCACCAGCTGCTCCGGGTTGTTCGGTCCGGGCACGACCTGGACGAGCTCCCAGCCGTCCTCGCCCCAGGTGTCCAGAATCTGCTTGGTCGCGTGTACGAGCAGAGGCACAGTCGCGTATTCCCACTTGGTCATGGCCCGACTGTAATGCCTGACGCCGACGCCCCCGCGCGTAGCCCGCGCGGCGACCGGCCGGACGGCATTCGTATCGCAGGGCGCCTCACATTGCCGGGAAACCGCGCGTCTGCACCGAACACACCGCACGTCTGCGCCGAGCGCCGGCACAGTGCACCGCACGTCTGCGCCGCATGCCGCGCAGGAGGCGTGGGCAGCACGGGATACAGCGCGGGATTCGGACCGGTTTCGATGAGGTGCAGCAGCGGCCGGGCGACGCCGTGGCAGCCGTCCGGAGCGAAGCACGCGACCAGGGCCCGGACCTCCTGGGCCGCCCTGGCGGCACACCCCCGACGGGCACGGCGGACCCCGCCATTCGAACGACCAGTTGTCGCCACCTGGCGCCACACGGCCGTTGCCGACGAATTAGGCTCCCGACCATGAGCAGGCTCCATGTCGTCAGCGGCAAGGGCGGAACCGGCAAGACCACGGTCGCCGCGGCACTCGCGCTTGCCCTCGCCGCCGAGGGCAAGCGCACGCTTCTCGTCGAGGTCGAGGGGCGGCAGGGCATCGCGCAGCTCTTCGAGACCGAGGCACTGCCGTACGAGGAGCGCAGGATCGCCGTGGCCCCGGGCGGGGGCGGCGAGGTGTACGCCCTGGCCATCGACGCCGAGCGGGCCCTCCTGGACTACCTCCAGATGTTCTACAAGCTCGGCAGCGCGGGCCGCGCGCTCAAGAAGATCGGCGCGATCGACTTCGCGACGACCATCGCGCCGGGCCTGCGCGACGTCCTGCTGACCGGCAAGGCCTGCGAGGCGGTGCGCCGCAAGGACCGGACGGGCCGCTACGTCTACGACCACGTGGTGATGGACGCCCCGCCGACCGGACGCGTCACACGCTTCCTGAACGTCAACGACGAGGTGGCCGGGCTGGCCCGGATCGGCCCGATCCACAATCAGGCGCAGGCGGTCATGCGCGTCCTCAAGTCGCCCCAGACGGCGGTGCACTTCGTGACGCTGCTGGAGGAGATGCCGGTCCAGGAGACCGTGGACGGCATCGCGGAGATCCGGTCCGCCCAGCTGCCAGTCGGTGGCGTCGTAATCAACATGGTGCGCACGGGGGTCCTGGACGAGACC
>NZ_JAINFC010000167.1 GCF_020740835.1 Streptomyces sp. UNOC14_S4 | reverse complement strand
GGCCGGGCGGGGGGTGCCAGACGTCGGCGACCGTCTTCCCCGCGGGGACCGTCAGCGCGGGCTCGGTGCTGCCGGTCGCGTCGGCGAGGCGGGTCGTCTTCGTGAGCCAGGAGTTGAGGGCGGTACGGAGGGTGGGGTACTGGTCGAAGTGCTTGTTGATCTCCGAGGCGCCGAGCAGGACGACGAGCAGGCCCGCGAGGACGGCGCCGGCGCGGCCCTTCCAGCGCAGGGTGGGCAGGCGCAGGACGGCGAGGCAGATGCCGAGGACGGCGACGCCGGTCCACAGGACGACATCGGTGGGGAGGGGGTCGGGGAAGGGCTGGAGCCAGTCGTCGACGGCGGTCCGCAGCAGCCAGGTCAGGAGGACGGCGAGCACGACGGCGGCTGGGCCCCAGCGGGTCCACCAGGTACGGCTGCGCGAGGCGAGCAGGGCCGCCAGCGCGGCGAGGCCCACGACGAGCAGGGTGAGCGGAATCCATCCGTTCACCAGGGACCAGTCCAGCGGGCCTGCCGCGATCCGCACACCGGAAATGCTTGTTTATCACCCCTTACCCGGCAACTCGCGTGGAGCGGGCGGGCGACGGCGCGGCCGTCGGGTGGCGGAATATCCCCTCTTGTGGCAGGGGCACCCCGGCGTTGCATACTGCGGCCGACACCGGCCGGCGCGCTTTCGCCGCGCGGTCGGCGTGCGATTCTCCGTCGGGACGAAGGAGACGCCCGTGCGCCAGACGACGAGCAGGACCGGCACGAAGTCGAGCGCCCTCGACCTGCCGAGGACGCCCACGGGCTTCACCCAGGTGTTCCACGCGCTGCGGGCGCGCCCTCCGCGGCGCGGGGTGCGGCTGCCCGCCGAGCCGCCCTGGCGGACCGAGTACGTCGCCCGGGACGCGGACGGGCCGCGGCTCGCGCTCGGGGAGTTCGGTTACGGCCCGGACGAGATCGGCCGGTGGCGGGGCAGGGCGGACGACACCGCGCTGATCGGCCCGCTGCGCGTCCTCACGGAGGAAGGTCTCGGCCACCTCGTCGAGGTGTGCGCGAACCTCGAACGGGCGGCGGACAGCAGCGGGTTCATCGCGACGCGGCGGCTGCGCGGCGCGGACCTCCTGTCCCCCTTCGTCAACAACATGATCCGCGACCGGAATTTCCTGGTGACGTGCTCGCGGCTGGTGGGCGTGCCCCTGATCCCCCATCCGCTGCGGCTGCCCACGGCGCAGATCAACTACAGCGAGGGCCGGGGGCGGCGGCCGGAGATCGTGCGGTGGCACCGGGACGGCATGGACTACGTCTTCACGATCCAGCTGAATGGCCACGAGGACTACGAGGGCGGCCGGTTCACGTACTTCCGGGGGCGTACGGACGAGTTCCCCGGCGCGGTGCCCGGGGACGACAGGATCCGGGAGGCGCCGTGCCGGGAGCGTGGAGCGACGCTCTTCCTCCACGGGAGCCATATCTTCCACGCGGTGACACCGGTGACCGAGGGGCACCGTGCCGTGCTGGTGATCTCGTTGTTCTGCCCGTATTTCGCCCGGCGCGACTCCAACACGTTCTGGCACCTGGCTGGCGACGACGGAATCCCGGCGACGGTACCGGGCTGGCTCCGTCTCAAGTGGCCGGTACGCAACCCGGCGGTGGACTTCAGCCTCAGGGCGGGCTGCCCGGTGATCACGTGGGATGACCTTCGCGCCCCGTAAGGGGCGCGGGGCAGTTGCATTGTGCGGCTCCGCCGCGTGGGCGCGAGCAACCAACGACGACCCGCAGTCGCCGACGCACAGCAGCAAAACGGCGCATAGGCGCACGAGGCGCGCACAGCAAGCAGCGCGCAGCGTAGAGCACACTCACGCGCGGCCACCATCCAGTCGGCATGCCCCCGGCAGGGAACCCGCAGGGAACCCACAGCGCAAAGAGTGCGCCACAGATCATCCGGCAGCCCCACCGCACTTCATGACGGCCGGTGAAGCCCTGCCATGCATCGGCTGCCCCGTAGGCCACCTCACGCATCCCTCACGCACGCCCAGAAAAGGAGGGATTTAATCTATCTGATAATCATATGGGAACTGATCCCCTCATACAGCCTGAAAAAGTGGCCTGAACCCCCGTACCAGCCTCCTACGTGACCATGGTTCGCTGGCCCGGTCCGCGGCAATGCCGCCGCCCACGGCAATGTCGCAGCCCACGGCGAGATGCGCACAAAACGCAGAAGACACGGAGAGAGACATGGCCGAAGTCAAGAAGATGATCACGCCGACGCCCACGGCGTCGTCCCGTCCCTGCGGGTTCGTCTCCCCCGACAAGGGCAACGCGCCGACCATCGTCCCGCCCCGCAAGGCGGAGGCCACCTCGGCCGACAGCCCCGTCACCGAGCCGAAGGAGCTGGGCGCACCGGCCTGATCCTCCCCGGTGCACCGGCTCCCGCGGGCCCGCCGCCCGGACCGCCCGGACCGGCCGGCGGGCCCGTACCGTGCCGCGCCCCTGTCGGCGCCGCGCCACCCGCACTCGTCACACAGCACTTCACAGGGGGAAGCTCAGCGATGTCCGCTCCGGTCTACCAGTCCTCCCGCTACGTCCGCACCGTACGCACCACGGGCGACCAGGACTTCACCCGCTTCGGCGGGCGGCTCGACGCCTACGACGGCGGTGACAGCACGGTGGCCTTCCACGCGCTTTTCGGCAACGCCCGGCTCGTGGACCGAGACACGGTCGAGCTGCTCCGCGAGGCCGCCTCCGGCCTCCCCCTCGACCGGCTGACGGAGCGCGCCGGGGACGCCGCCGTACGCAGTCTCATCGAGGCGCAGTACCTGGTGGAGGCCGGGCACGACGAGGCCTCGGAGATCGACGGACTTCTCGCCGCCCGGAGCGAACGCCTGAGCAGCGGTGTGTTCCACTCCTCGATCCAGCTGGTCCTCACCAACGCCTGCAACTTCTCCTGTCAGGGCTGTTTCGCCTACAACTTCGACGGGGGCGTGGAGGAGCGCAACCACTCCGGGGAGTCGGTCAAGCCCGGGCCCGTGCTCGTGCAGCTGCGCACCTCACGCGGCGACTCCGCCCCGACCCTCGCGCGCGGCGACTGGAACGACGACGCCGGGGACCAGGCGCGCAATCCCTCGATGCACATGTCCCCCGCGGTCGCGGAGAAGACGATCCGCGAGGCGGTGGCCCTCCGCAAGGCGAACGGCGGCGGCGAGCTGACGGTGTCGTTCTTCGGCGGCGAGCCGACGCTCGCGCGCGGCACCATCCTGCACGTGCTGCGGACCTTCGGGGACCGCTACGACGGGGTCGCGCTGTCCTACGACATGACCAGCAACGGCTCGCGCATCGACGCCGAGCTGCTCGCGGCGCTGGCCGAGCACCGCGTCGCCACCACCGTGTCGATCGACTATCTCGTGCCCGGGACCGGGGAGTTCCGCGGCGGGCAGCAGCAGCGCACGGGCTGGCCGGTGGTCCGCAAGGCGGTGCTCGACCTGAAGGCGGCGGGGGTGCCGGTCAGCATCACGTCGGTGCTGTCGCACTACACCTGGGACAAGTGGGGCACCCCGCTGATCGACTTCGTCGCCGAGGCGGGTCTGGACTCCCTCGACGTGATCGTCTCCTTCCAGGCCCGGGAGTTCTTCGAGCGGCACAGCCCGCACGAGGTCGCGCAGCGGCTGCTGGCCGCCGTGGACCACGGGCGGGAGCGGGGCGTACAGCTCAGCGGCTACTGGTACCAGACGTTCCAGATGATCGCCGACGAGCGCAAGTGGGCCGCGCAGGCGGACTACAAGACATGCCCGGCGGTAGGCCGTCAGCTGTCCATCGAGCCCAACGGCAGTGTGTTCGCCTGCAAGGCGACGGCCCGCAGGCTGGGCACCATCGACGACTGGCGGGGTGTCTTCGCCTCCCCCGCCTACCGGGACTACGGCATGCGTGCCTACACCAACGGCCCCGGCTGCCGTGGCTGCGAGCTCCAGGGCACCTGCTCGGGCGGCTCGGCCGGGGCGCTGGAGGAGGAGAACGGGTCGATCCAGGTGATGTCGCCCGGCTACTGCGCCTATATGCGCGAGGTCGTGCAAGGGCTGCTGGAGCGGCACCACGCCCAGGTCACCGCGGCAGTCTGAGGAGCCGCGAGCGATGCCGACGATCGGTGTGAACCTCGGGCACGACGGGGGCGCGGCGCTGGCGCAGCCCGGCGGCGTCCATGTCATCGAGGCCGAGCGCCAGGTGGGGCTGCGCCATGTGTGCGGCGGCAACGCCGCCTTCGCGGCCGGGGCCGCCGGGTGGGTGGCCCGTCTCCACGCCCTCGCCGACGGGCCCGTCACGGCCGTCGCGGTCGCCGACTGGTACACCCCGGCGTGCGCGATCCTGCCCGACGGGCTCGTCGAGCTCGTCTCGGAGGACATCACGTGGAGCAGGCCGGGCGGCGCGCTCGCGTCGTCCGTGCTGCGGCCGGTGAAGGCCGAGGGCTGGGCGCTCGCGGCGGGGCCCGCGGGCCCCGTGCCCGTGGTCGCGGTCCGCCACCACTACGCGCACGCGGCCCTCGCCTACTACACGTCCGGGGCGGACCGGGCGCTGACGGTGGCGCTGGACGGCACGGGCAACTACGCCGAGTGCGGGATGGTGTGCCTGGGCGAGGGCGACCGGCTGACGCCGGTGCTGTCCTTCGACAACCGCACGGGCCCGCGCTTCGGGCTCGTCTACGAGGCCCTGGCCCGGCGCATCCACGGCGGCCAGTTCGACACGGGCAAGCTGCTGGGTCTCGCGGCCACGGGCGAGGTCGACCCCGAACTCCTGCCCGTGCTGCGGGCGATGCTCGCGGGCGAGCGCGGCAGGCGCCGGATGCCGGACCTGTTCGAGTCGCTGACCGGCAGCGCGCTGACCGGCAGCGCCCTGCGGTACGAGGACACGTGGTTCCCGTACGACGAGGAGGCGGGCGGCTATCTCGACGGACTCCTGGCCGACGCCACGGACGACGACGTCGTGCACTCGTACGGCGGGATCTTCCCGGACGAGATCCGCACGGCGCACGGCCGCCGGATCGCCGTCGGGTCGAGCCCCGGCGACCCGGTGTGCCGCAATCTCGCGGCGACGCTCCAGGCGGCCGTCGAGCAGGACCTGGTGCGCTTCGTCACCGGGCTGCACACCCGCTATCCCGGCTACCCGACGCTGTGCTACGCGGGCGGCTGCGCGCTGAACATCACGGCGAACACCCGGCTGGCCGAGAGCGGCTGTTTCACCCGGGTGTCGGTCCCGACCTGCTGCGACGACTCGGGGATCGCGCTGGGCGCGGCCCTGGCCGTGGCCGCGGCGGAGGACCGGCCGTACGCCCCGGGCACTCATCCGGGCACGCGCCCGGGGTCGCACCTGGCCTTCGCAGGGCCGGAGCTGACGGGGCGTGAGGTCCGCCGCGCCGGGCACACCCGCCGGACGTTCGCCTCGGACGCCGCGCTGGTCGGGCACGTGGCCCGGATGCTGGTGTCGGAGAGCTGCGTCGCCTGGCTCCAGGGCGGCATGGAGACGGGGCCGCGTGCCCTGGGGCACCGCTCGCTGCTGGTGTCCCCGCACTGGACGGGGGCCCGGCGCCATGTGTCGCAGGCCGTCAAGGGGCGCGAGTGGTTCCGGCCGGTGGCGCCGCTGTGCCCCGCCGAGGTGGCGGGCGACTGGTTCGCGGGCCCGCTGGACCACACGGACACGATGCTGTTCGCGGCGCGGGTGCGGCCCGACCGTATGGAGGAGCTGTCCGAGGTCCGGCACATCGACGGCACCGCGCGGCTCCAGACGCTGCACGCGGCGGAGCACCCGCTGCTGCACGCCCTGTGCCACGCCGTGGGAGAACACACGGGACTGCCCGTCCTGATCAACACCAGTGCCAACGGCGGCGGTCGGCCGATCCTCAACAGCCTGCAGGACGCGCTGGACCTGCTCGACACCACACCACTGGACGCCGTCGTGCTGGCCGACGAGCGGACCGTCGTCACGGCCGACGAACCCGCCGGGCCCGGCGGGGCGTACGAGGAGGGGAGCCGCTGATGGTGCCGCGCACCCAGCTCAGGGATATCCGCAAAAAACTGCCGCTGCGGGTCCTGACGCCCGCCGACTGGGAGCAGTGGACCACCCACGGCTATGCGGTCGTCCGCCGGGCGGTGCCGCAGGAGCATGTGGAGCGGCTCACCCGGGCGCTGTGGGAGTTCGAGGACATGCGGCCCGACGACCCCGCCACCTGGTACGCCGACCGGACGGACAGCCCGCGGCTGCCGGGCCACAGCGGGCTGGTGGAGATCTACAACCACCAGGCCATGTGGGACAACCGGCAGCACCGGCGGGTCTACGACGCCTTCGTCGACATCTGGGACACCACCGCGCTGTGGGTCGTCATCGACTTCGCCAACGTCAACCCGCCCAACCGCGGTCCGCGCGCCTTCGAGGGCTTCGTGCACTGGGACGTCGACACCTCGCGCCGTCCCCTGCCGATCAGTTGTCAGGGCGTGCTGTCGCTCAGCGCGGGCGACGAGGAGATCGGCGGCTTCCAGTGCGTACCGTCCCTCTTCGAGAAGCTGGACGGCTGGCTCGACGGACAGCCCCGCGACCGTGACCCGATGACCCCCGACCTCACCGGCCACCCGGTGGTGACCGTGCCCGTCGACCCGGGAGACCTGATCATCTTCAACAGTCTGCTGCCGCACGGGGTCCGGCCGAACCGCTCCGCCGGCCGGGTGCGCATGGCGCAGTACATCTCGATGGCGCCCGCCCTGGAGGAGGACAGCGCGCTGCGGGAGCACCGGGTGCGCTTCTGGCGGGACCGGATCCCGCCGCACGAGCACGAGGGGAGCACCCGCAAGCGGGAGCGCGACCTGTACGGGCCCGCCGAGCTGACGCCGCTGGGCGAACGGCTGCTGGGGCTGACGAGTTGGTCATGAGCACGGCTCCGGTGCTGGGTGCCCGGTTCCGCAGGCTGTGGGCGTCGTCGGTGGCCTCCAACGCGGGCGACGGCGTGACCCGTACGCTGCTGCCCCTGCTGGTGGTCGCGAGCCATCCGCAGCCGCTGGTGGTGGCCGGGCTCACGGCCGTCAACATGCTGCCCTGGCTGCTGTTCGCGCTGCCTGCCGGGGTGCTGGCGGACCGGCACGACCGGCGTGCGCTGCTGCTGGCGAGCAATGTCACGCGCGCGGCGGCCCTGCTCGCCGCCGTGGCCGCATTCGCCGTGGGCACCTCGCTGGCCGTCCTGTACGCGCTGTCGTTCGTGCTGGGCATCGCCGAGACGGTGGCGGAGACGGCGGCCCCCGCGATGCTCCCCGAGATCGTGGCCGAGGAGCACCTGGAGCACGCCAACGGCCGTCTCCTCGCCCCGCAGATCATCCTCAACGAGATGGCGGGGCCGCCCGTGGCGGGCCTGCTGGTGGGTGTGGGCGCGACGCTCGCGCTGGCCACCGGCGGGGCGCTGTACGGGACCGCGGCGGTCCTGCTGCTCGGACTGGCGAGCACGCGCCCGGCGGCCCCGCGCGCTACAGGGCGGGACGAGGGAGACGAGGGGGACGAGGGGCCCGTCCGGGCGATGTGGCGGGACCTGCGGGAGGGCGTCACGTTCGTCCTCACGCGGGCCGCGCTCACCCGTACCCTCGCCGCCAGTGCCCTGTACGGGCTGGTGTACTCGGCGACGTTCTCGATGCTGGTGCTGCTGGCCTACCGGTCGCTGCACCTGCGCGCGACCGGGTACGGGCTGCTGCTGGCCGTGGGTTCGGTCGGCTCGGTCGCGGGCACCTGGCTGGCGCCGCGGCTCGCGCGGCGGCTGCCGACGCTCGTCATGGCGCAGTGGTCGCTGGTGCTGTCGGGCGCCGCGTACATCGGTCTCGGGCTGGCCGGTGACGCGGTGCTCGCGGGTGTCGCGATCTTCTGCAACGGCGTGTTCATGATGAGCTGGAACATCCCCGTCCTCTCGCTCCGGCAGCGGTTCGCGCCGCCCGGGCTCCAGGGCCGGGTGATGAGCGTCTCCCGGCTGTGCTCGTGGGGCACGATGCCCGTCGGCGCCGCCCTGGGCGGCCTGCTGGCCCGCGCCGCCTCCGTCACCACCGTCTTCGTGTCCTTCGGGGCCGTCCTGATCGCCGGCTCCCTCGCCCTGCTCGGGCCGCTCCGCGACGGGATGCTCGCGGACGAGCGGGCGGAGCCGCATCCCGTACGAAACGTACGAACACCGGAATCCGGAAGAGGAGAGCATGACAGCGAAGCCGTATGACACCGTGATCGTCGGCGGTGGGCCCGCGGGGCTCAACGCGGCGCTGTACCTGGGCCGGTCGTGCCGCCGCGTGGCACTGGTCGACTCGGGGGACGCGCGCAACATGGCGGCGGGCGTCATGCACAACGTCGTCACCAACGACGGCGTGAGCATCGACGACTTCCGGGCCCGCGCCCGCGCCGAGATCTCCCGCTACGGCGTCGCGTTCCTCGACGACGAGGTGGTGTCCGTGGCGCCCAAGGGCGACCTGGTCGTCACCACGGCCAAGGACGCGGGCGAGCTGCGCAGCCGGACCGTGCTCTACGCGGCGGGCGTGCGGTCGCGCCTGCCCGGCCTCCCGGGCGTCGCCGAGCTGTGGGGCAAGGGCGTCCACGAGTGCCCGTACTGCCACGCCTACGAGCTGCGGGGCGGCTCGTTCGCCGTGTACGGCGGCGGGGTGCCGAGCGAGTGCCTGGCCGCGACGCTCACGGCGTGGACACCGTCGATCACCTATCTCTCCGACGGCCGGGACCTGCCCGCCGAGGAGCGCGGGTACCTCGACGCGGCGGGCGTCCCCACGACCACCGGCAAGGTGCTCGGGGTGACCCGGCTCCCCGACGGCGTCGGCGTGGAGCTGGCCGACGGGCGCACGCTGTCCTTCACGGCGATGTTCCTGCACCTGGAGACCGAGCCGCGCGTGGAGCCGCTCCGGCCCTGGCTCCAGGCGGACGACCTGCTGTCGGTGCAGACGGACGACCGGGGCCGTACGTCGCTGCCGCGCCTGTACGTGGCCGGTGACCTGGGCCGCGGCATGCAGCAGGCGGCGATGGCGGCCGCGTCCGGGGGGCTCGCGGCGATGGCGGTCAACGCGGACCTGATCCGCGAGGACCGGCCGGGCTCCCTGTATCCCCTCTCCCACTGACCCCTCACTGCCCCGCTTGCCCCAGGAGCGCCCATGCCGTCCCCCCGCGCCGAACTCACGCCGCAGATGGCGCACTACACCTTCGTCCTGGAGGACCAGCCCTACATCGGCTTCTTCCAGTACGGCGACGAACGCACCCCCGTCTACACCACCGACCCCTGTGGCTTCCGGGTCTCGCACTGCGCGGCCGGTCCCGCCTCCGTGGCGGGGCCGCGGCCGCCGGGGCCCGTCCGGCTGCTGGCGGGCAGCTCCGCCGTGTTCGGCGTCGGGGCGACCGGCGACCACGCCACGGTCCCGTCCCGGCTCGGCAGCCACTGGGCACCGGATCTGCCGTGGCTCAACTTCGCTGGACAGAGCCTCAACTCGGTGCAGGAGCTGATGCTCCTGACCCTCTTCCAGCACCTGCTGCCCGAGGTGACGGAGATCGTGCTCTGCTCCGGCGTCAACAACCTGGTCCTCAGCAGGCTGCCGGAGGGCCAGCAGGGGCGGCACGGCGCCTTCTTCGAGTGCGGGCCCGCACCGGCCTCGGTGCCGACACCGGCCGAGCGCATCGCCCGCGCGACGGAACTGACCATCCGCCATCTCACGGGCTGGCAGCGGATGGCGCAGGCCCTGGGGGCGCGGATCACCTTCGTGCTCCAGCCGCTCGCGCCCTGGGTCCGGGAGGAGCCCTCGCCCCAGGAGAAGGCGCTGTTCGACGAGCTGGACGAGGTGTCCAACTGGCGGCGGCTGCACCACGACATCGCGTCGATGGAGGTCGGCCGGGCCTACGCGGCGGCGCTGCGCGAGGGCTGCGCGGCCGTCGGGGTGCCCTTCCTCGACCTGAATCCGGCCCTCGGGGAGGCCACGGCCCCGGGTGACTGGCTGTTCGTCGACCGGGTCCACTGCGTCGACGCGGGCTACGACGCGGTGGCGCGCGTCCTGGCCGAACGGCTCGCGTTGTCCTGACCACAGCCAAGAGGAGTGAACGACCATGGCCCTGCTGCGCAGGCTGCTCGCCCGGCTGGTGCGCCGCAAGCGCCGCGGCCCGGCTCCGCAGCCGGAGGACGACGCGTCGATCTACCCCCTGTTCTGACGGCCCCTCGGGGGGCACGGCCCGAAGACGGGACCCGAAGACGGGACCCGAGGAAGGGAAACGGGTGTGACCCGGCTGGTTCTGGGCCTTTCGGCCTTCTCCCACGACAGCGCGGCCGCGCTGGTCGCCGACGGCGTCCCCGTCGCGGCCGCGCAGCAGGAGCGGTTCAGCAGGCGCCGCCACGACCCGGCCTTCCCCCGGGACGCGGTCGGCTTCTGCCTCCGCCACGCGGGCACCGACCTGTCGGAGGTGGCCGCGGTGGGCTACTTCGAGGACCCGGCGCTGAAGTTCCGGCGGGTCCTGACGACGTACGCGGGCGCCGCGCCGCACGGCCTGGCGTCCTTCCGGCACGGGCTGCCCGCCTGGCTGGGCCGCAAACGGCACGCGCTGCGCGTCGTACGCCAGGAGCTGGCGGGTCCGGAGGGGCGGCCGGTGCCGGAGATCATGGCCCTGCGGCATCACGCGTCGCACGCCGCCTCCGCGTTCCTCCCCTCCCCGTACGGCTCCGCCGCCGTGCTGTGCGTGGACGGGGTCGGGGAGTGGGCGACCACGACGGTGTGGCACGGGACGGACACCCGGCTGCGGCCGCTCGCGGAGCTGCGCTTCCCGCACTCGCTGGGGCTGCTGTACTCGGCGTTCACGTACTTCTGCGGCTTCAGGGTCGACTCGGGCGAGTACAAGCTGATGGGGCTCGCGCCGTACGGGACGCCGCGGTTCGCCCCGCTGATCCGGGAGCGGCTGATCGACGTCAAGCCGGACGGCTCGTTCCGGCTCGACCTGCGGTGGTTCGCGTACCTGCGGGGCCGGACCATGACGGGCCCGGGTTTCGAGCGGTTCTTCGGCGGTCCGCGGCGGCTGCCGGAGGGCCCGCTCACCGACCGGGAGTGCGACCTGGCGGCGTCCGTCCAGCAGGTGACCGAGGAGGTGATGGTCCGCCTCGCCCGGACGGCCCGCGCGCTGACCGGTGAGCGCAGGCTGTGCCTCGCCGGGGGCGTGGCACTGAACTGCGTGGCCAACGGCAGGATCGCCGAGGAGGGCGTCTTCGACGAACTGTGGGTGCAGCCCGCCGCGGGCGACGCGGGCGGCGCGCTCGGCGCGGCCCTCACGGTGGCCCACGCCGGGGGCGCGCCGCGCGGGCACGTCGCCGTGGGCCGGGACGCCATGGTGGGGGCGCTGCTGGGGCCGGAGTACACGGACGAGGAGATCGGCGCGTATCTGGACGCGCGGGGCGTGCCGTACCGGCGCGTCGATCCGCGGACGCTGGTGCGCGAGGTGGCGGCGGCCCTGGCCGAGGGGCGGATCGTGGGGTGGTTCCAGGGCCGGTTGGAGTTCGGGCCGCGCGCGCTCGGCTCGCGGTCGATCCTCGCCGACCCGCGCGATCCGGGCATGCAGTCGGCGCTCAACCTGCGGACGAAGTTCCGCGAGTCCTTCCGGCCGTTCGCGCCCGCCGTGCTGGCCGAGGACGCGAAGGACTGGTTCGAGCTGCGGCAGGAGAGCCCGTACATGCTGCTCGTCGCCAAGGTGGCGGAGTCACGGCGCCTGGCGGCACGGGTTCCCGCGGGGGCGCGCGGGCCCGAGCTGCTGCGGGTGCCGCGGTCGACCGTGCCCGCGGTGACGCACGTCGACGGCTCGGCGCGGGTGCAGACGGTCGACGGCCGCCATCCGGCGCTGCGCGCGCTGCTGCGGGCGTTCAGGGAGCGCACGGGCTGCCCGGTGCTGGTGAACACGTCGTTCAACGTGCGGGGCGAGCCGATCGTCAACACCCCGGCGGAGGCGTACGCGTGCTTCATGCGGGCGGGCATCGACCTGCTCGCGCTCGGCGGGTTCCTGCTGCGCAAGGAGGAGCAGCCGCCGTGGCCCGAAGGGGACCGGCGCGAGGCCGTCCCCCTGGACTGACGCAAGGAGGTGCGCCGTCGTGCGCCACGCGCTGCTCGTCGCCGTCTACTACCTGGCCGTGACCCCGTGGGGGTGGTGGCGCCGCCGCTTCGGCGATCCGCTCGCGCTCCGGCCGGACCCGGACGCGGCGACGTACTGGCGCTTCACGGAGCAGGCCGGAGGCCGCCCGGGCGAGGGCTGACCCCGCGTCCCGGCCCTGTCACGGCAGGGCCGGGAGCGTATCTGCCTATGGTGGTCGCAACCATGACGCACCATCCAGCTCCGAACGCGCCGTTCGAGACGCCGCGTCTCCCCCGCCACGCCCGCCTGCTCGTCGTGGCCGGGTACGCGCTGCTCGTCAGCGCGATCGTGCTGGATCTGGCGGCGGACCCGCAGTGGACGCTGTCCCCGGTGCTGGCGACGGCGCCGGTGCTGGCGAGCATCGGCACCCTGCGCGCCCGGGTGCCGCTCGCGGTCGGGCTGTGCGCCCTGGCGCTGGTGCCGCTGCTGGCGCTGGCGGACCCGGGGGTGCCGCTGGTCGACCATCTGACGTCGGGCTTCACAGTGCTGGCCATCACCAGCATCAGCACCGCGAACGTGGTCCTGGTGGCGACGCGGGAGCGAGAGCTCGTGCAGTCCCGCTCGGTCGCCGAGGCGGCGCAGCGCGCGCTGCTGCGGCCGCCGCCGGAGCGGCTGGACGGGCTGCGGACGGCGGTGCGGTACCTGGCCGCCGCGGCGGACGCCCGGGTGGGCGGCGATCTGTACGAGGCGCTGGTGACGCCGTTCGGGACCCGGCTGCTCGTGGGCGACGTACGGGGCAAGGGCCTCGCCGCGGTCGAGACGGCCGCCGACGTGCTGGGGACGTTCCGGGAGGCCGCCCAGGTGGAGCCGGACCTCGCCGCGGTGGCGGCGCGGCTGGACGCGGCGGTACGGCGGCGCCGGGGCCGCCGGAAGGGCCGGTCCGCCGAGAACACCGTGGAGGCCGAGACCGCCGAGGAGTTCGTGACGGCCGTGCTGGTCGGGGTCCCGCCGTCCGGCGACGTGGCCGAACTCGTCGACTGCGGCCACCTGCCGCCGCTGCTGGTGCGGGCGGGCCGGGTGACGGAGCTGGAGTCCCCCGACCCCGATCCCCCGCTGGCGCTGCTGGAGCTGGCGGGCGGCACGTACCGCCGCCGGAGTTTCACGTTCAGGGCGGGTGATGTCCTGCTGCTCTGCACCGACGGGGTGACGGAGGCGCGCGACGCGGCCGGTCGTTTCTATCCGCTGTGGGAGCGGCTGGCGAGGATGCCGGAGGAGGCGCCGGACGTGCTGCTGGACTGCCTGGTGACCGATCTGCTGGCGTACGCGCGAGGCGGGCTGTCCGACGACGCCGCGCTGCTGGCCGTACGCAGGGAGCGCTGAGGATGATGCGCATGACCGCGCTCCGCCGCTCCGTCGTCCCGCTCGTGCTCATCGGTTCGCTGGCGGGCTGCACATCGGCCCCGGGCGGTGCCGGGCCGACGCGGCCGAGCACGGCGAGCGCCCCGGCGACGGCCGCGTCACCGGCGGCCGAGCAGGCCCTGCGGGCCCTGGTGCGGCTCGCCGCCCAGCGGGTGGCGGCCGCCGACGCGGAGGCGGCGGCGGAGTGGGACACCGCGCGGCCGGTCGACGACCCGGTGCGGGAGAAGGCGGTGCTGGACGCTGCGGAGGCGCAGGCGGCGCGGGAGGGGACGGACCAGGAGATCGTGCGCCGGGTCTTCGAGGACCACATCGAGGCGGAGAAGGACGTGCGGCGGGCGCTGCACGAGCGCTGGGAGGAGGACCCCGCGCTGCTCCCGGCGCACCGCCCGGGGCCCTCCGTCTCGGGCCGGCCGGCGCCGGACCGGCTCGACAGGGAGCTGCTGGCCGCGCTCCGGGCGGCCGCGCCGCTGCTGTCGGGCCCGCGCTGCGAGACGGTCCTGGACCGGGACAAGGCCCTGGTGGCACGCGAGACGGGGCTGGACGCCGTGCACGGCGACGGGCTCGACCGGGCCCTCGCCCACACCTGCGACTCGTAACCTCCGGGGCGCCCGCTCCCTTGCCCGATTGTTCAACAATCCATATCCTGCGGACAGTTGACG
This sequence comes from Streptomyces sp. UNOC14_S4, assembly GCF_020740835.1. Classification (GTDB taxonomy): domain Bacteria; phylum Actinomycetota; class Actinomycetes; order Streptomycetales; family Streptomycetaceae; genus Streptomyces. The sequence goes on along the minus strand of NZ_JAINFC010000167.1, from coordinate 103 downwards.
GCAGCCCGACGACCTCCGCGAGGTTCCCATGGCACCGCTCCCCCACTCCCCCCGTTCCCACGCACCGCACGCCCCGCACGCCACCGCCGAACCGGCCGAAGCC
>NZ_JAINFC010000166.1 GCF_020740835.1 Streptomyces sp. UNOC14_S4 | reverse complement strand
GCCCCCGCCCGTCCCGTCCACGCCGGGCAGACCGTCCGCGTCAGCGGCGCGGGCGAGGACGACGCGGCCCGCTTCCTGCGCGCCTGTGTCCAGGAGCGCGGCGGCGCGCACGACGCGTGGCACGTGGTGGGCTGCGGCAGGACGGTCACGGCGGGGGCGGGAGCCACGGTCGAGACGGGCGTACGGCCCCAGCACCCCGGGGCGCTGCAACTCCGCGGCGTGCTCTACGGGCTGGACGACACGGCCGACACCACCCCGGACGAACTGCGCACCTCCCCTGTGGTGACGGTCCACGTGCACTGACCCGTCCCGATCCCGCCTGATCCAGTCCGTACGGACCCTTGACGCAACTCTGGTCCAGTCCAACGATGTTCACCGCGCAACCGGCCCCCCACCTGTCACGGACGACCGGCCCACCGGGAGCATCCAATGAGACGCGTCACCTCGCACACCCCTCGGCGAATACGCCCCGTACACCCGCTCTTGACCGCCTTCGCCTCCCTCGCGGCCGCCGCCGGGCTGGCCCTGGGAGGCGGTACGGCGCACGCGGCGGCGCACGCCGAGCACTCCCCGCCCCTCCGCGCCGCGGCGACACCCCTGCCCGCCCACGTCTTCGCGCCCTACTTCGAGAGCTGGACGTCCGACAGCCCCGCGGCCCTGGCCGCGCGGTCCGGAGCGAAGCACCTGACCATGGCCTTCCTTCAGACCGAGGCGAAGGGCTCGTGCACGCCGTACTGGAACGGCGACACCGGCAAACCCGTCTCGTCGTCCGTCTTCGGCTCCGACATCACCACCATCCGCGCGGGCGGCGGCGACGTCATCCCGTCCTTCGGGGGCTACGCCGCGGACAACGGCGGCACCGAGCTCGCCGACAGCTGCGCGGACGTCGGGAAGATCGCGGCCGCGTACGAGAACGTCGTCACCACGTACGGGGTGAGCCGGCTCGACCTCGACATCGAGGACAACTCCCTCACGAACAGCGCGGGTGTCGACCGCCGGAACAAGGCCATCAAGCAGGTGCAGGACTGGGCGGCGAGCACCGGCCGCACGCTGCAGTTCTCCTACACCCTGCCCACGACCACCCACGGCCTGGCCGACAGCGGGCTCGCCGTCCTGCGCAACGCGGTCTCCAACGGCGCCCGCGTCGACGTCGTCAACATCATGACGTTCGACTACTACGACGGCGCGACGCACGACATGGCGGCCGACACGAGGACCGCCGCCGAGGGGCTGCACGGCCAGTTGGCCGGGCTGTACCCGGCGAAGTCCTCCGCCGAGCTGTGGGCCATGACCGGGGTCACCGAGATGCCGGGCATCGACGACTACGGCCCCGCCGAGACCTTCACCACCCAGGACGCCCCGAAGGTCTACGACTGGGCCGTCGCCCAGGGCATCGGCACCCTGTCCTTCTGGGCGCTCCAGCGCGACAACGGCGGCTGCCCCGGAACCAAGGGATCCGACTCCTGCTCCGGCATCGCGCAGGACACCTGGTACTTCACCCACACCTTCGCGCCGTTCACCGGAGGCGGCTCCCCCACGACGCCGGACTTCTCGCTCTCCGTCTCCCCCGCCGCCGCGTCGGTCCCTCCGGGCGGCACGGCGACCGCCACGGTGAACACCGCGGTGGTCGCGGGAAGCGCGCAGACCGTCGCCCTGACGGCGAGCGGAGCACCCGCGGGCGTCACCGTCTCGCTCAGCCCCTCCTCCGTGACGGCGGGCGCCTCCGCGCAGCTCACGGTCACGGTCGGCGCGTCGGCTGCACCCGGCAGTTACCCGGTCACCGTCCGGGGCACCGCGCCGTCGGGCGCGCACACCGCCACGTACACCCTGACCGTCACGGGCGGCGGCAGCGGCGGCGGGCTCGGCAACGGTGACTTCGAGACCGGCGGCACGAGCCCCTGGACCTGCCAGGCCGGAAGCACCGTGGTGAGCTCCCCGGTGCACGGCGGCGGTCACGCGCTCCAGGTCACGCCCTCCGCCGACCGCACCGGCCAGTGCGAGCAGACGGTCACCCTCGCGCCCAACACAGCGCACACCCTCACGGGCTGGGTCCGTGGCCCCTACGCCTACGTGGGCGTCAGCGGCGGCGCGAACGCGAGCCAGTGGGCCTCGTCCGACACCTGGACACAGCTGACGGTGCCCTTCACGACCGACGCGAGCGGCAAGGCGACGGTGTACGTCCACGGCTGGTACGGCCAGGGCGCGGTCTACGCGGACGATTTCTCACTCACGTGACCCTGATAAGGGGCGCGGGGAACTGCGCGACCAGCCACATAAAACCCGCAGCCGCGCACCGAGCCCAAGAGGCCCCCCGGTAGGCGCAGCGGGGTCCGGGGCGCAGCCCCCGGCCATGAAAGCGGGCCGCCGCAACGGCTCACCCACGCCGCCGCGCGTCGTGACGCGCGGCCTCCGCCTCGCCGCCGCCCGTCACCCGCGGCTCGCGCCCCCTGCCCTGCCGAACCTCGTCGCCGAGGTGGCGCAGCATCTCCGGCGGGCAGGCCCGCCGGAGCATCGGGAAGAGGTCGTGCTCCTCGCGCCGGACGTGCTGGCCGACCTCGCGCTCCAGGGCGCGGACGCGCGCGTCGAAGCCCGGTTCGTGGACCGTGCTCGATTCCAGGCCGCGCAGCATGGCGGTCAGCCGTTCCTGGCCGCCCGCCTCCTTGGCCACACGGGAGTCACCGCCGGCGACGTGGTCGCGCACGACCGGGTAGAGGTACTCCTGCTCGGCCGCCGAGTGCCGCGCGAGCTCGGCGGCCACCTCTTCGAGGAGTTCCTCGCGGCCGATGTCCTCCAGCCGGGTCCGGTGGATCGAGTGGAACAGTGCCTCGAGCACCCGGTGGTCGGTCTCGAGCTCGGCGATGATGTCGGTGCGTACCATCGGGCGTCCCTTCCCATCACCCGTATTCTCACGTCACCCGTATTCTCACGCCGCCGCATCCGCTCCGCACGGCGAGGGCCCCGGCCGTGCCGGGACCCCGCGGGGCCGCTCAGCCCTGTGCGCCGCCCTGCCACGCGCCCGTGACCGCGGCGACCACGACGGAGCCGATGACGATCAGACGGTGCGTCACCGCGTCCAGCTGCTGACGTTCCGCGGCCGGTACGTGCCACTCCTCCCACCAGGTGATCTGCTCCGGGGAGAGGCTCTCGGGCGGCTCGGCGGCCCACACCGCCGCGAGCTGGTCCGCGAGGGGAGTCACGACGGCGGCCTGTTCGGCGTAGGCGTTGATCAGCGCGGTCATATGGCTGGTGGGCAGATGCCTGTACCACTGGTCGCGCACCGCGACGGCGAGGGCGGCCGCGTCCTCCAGCCAGAAGATGTGCTGGGAGATCCAGCCCTGGGGGTCGGGGTGCGCGGGCACGCCCGGGAGCAGGCGCGGTTCCAGGGCGTCACGGTGGGTGAGGAACGCGCTGCCCATGGCCTGTTCCTCGGCATGGGGGATCCAGGCGCCCTGACCCAGGGCGATCGCGGCGGCCTCGACGGCATCAACGGCTCTGGTCATTTGATCACTTTACGGTGCGGATCAGATCGTTCCGCACGGCCCTGCACGGACGTGCAGCACATGAGCACGGTCTTTGCCGAGGAGAAGCCGGAGAATTGCCGAAGAGAAGCGGTTCCGCCGCGGCCGGGGCATCATGGCCGGGTGACGAGCCTCGGGCTTCCCACCGGCATCCACGCCTGTCTGTTCGACCTCGACGGGGTGCTCACCCGCACGGCGACCGTGCACGCCGCCGCGTGGAAGGAGATGTTCGACGCCTTCCTCCGCGAGCGCGACGGGCCGGGTTTCCGGCCGTTCGACGCGGTCGCGGACTACGACGAGTACGTGGACGGGATGCCCAGGGCGGACGGCGTCCGGTCGTTCCTGGCCTCGCGCGGCATCGAGCTGCCCGAGGGCGCCCCGGACGACCCGCCGGAGCGGGACACCGTGCACGGACTCGGGACGCGGAAGAACGCGATCGTGCTCCGCAAGATCAAGGAGCTGGGCGTGGAGGCGTACGAGGGGTCCGTGCGCTATGTGCACGCGGTCCGGGCCGCGGGGCTGCGGCGGGCCGTGGTCTCCTCCAGCGCCAACTGCCGTGACGTGCTCGTCGCGGCGGGCATCGAGGACCTCTTCGAGGTCCGGATCGACGGCGTCGTGGCCGCCGAGCGGAAGCTGCCGGGCAAGCCGCACCCGGACACCTTCCTGGCCGCCGCGGAGGAGCTGGGCGTGAAGCCCGCGCAGGCGGCCGTGTTCGAGGACGCCCTGGCGGGTATGGAGGCGGGGCGGGCCGGCGCGTTCGGCTTCGTCGTCGGCGTGGACCGCGTCGGACAGGCCGAGGCGCTCCGCGCGCACGGCGCGTCCGTGGTGGTGAAGGATCTGGACGAGCTGCTGGGAGGCTCCGCGTGATCACCCATCCGGCGTACGCGGTCGAGCCGTGGTGTCTGCGGGAGACCGAGCTCAACCTGGAGGTGCTGCCGCAGAGCGAGTCCGTGTTCGCCCTCGCCAACGGGCACATCGGCTGGCGCGGCAACCTCGACGAGGGGGAGCCGCACGGCCTGCCGGGCTCGTACCTCAACGGCGTGTACGAGCTGCGGCCGCTGCCGTACGCGGAGGCGGGCTACGGCTATCCGGAGTCGGGACAGACCGTCATCGACGTCACCAACGGCAAGGTGATCCGGCTGCTCGTCGACGACGAGCCGTTCGACCTGCGGTACGGGCGGCTGCTGAAGCACGAGCGCGTGCTGGACTTCCGTACGGGTCTGCTGTCGCGCACGTCCGAGTGGACGGCGCCCTCGGGCCGGACGGTGCGGGTCCGCTCCCGGCGGCTGGTCTCCTTCACACAGCGGGCCGTGGGAGCCATCTGCTACGAGGTCGAGGCCGTCGACGCGGAGGTCCGCCTCGTCCTCCAGTCGGAGCTGGTGGCCAACGAGCAGCTGCCGCAGGCGGGCGGTGACCCCCGGGTGGCGGCGGTGCTCGAATCGCCGCTGGTGTCGGAGGAGCACTCGGCGGACGGCAGCTGCCTGCGGCTGATCCATCGCACGGTGCGCAGCGGTCTGCGGGTGGCCGCGGCCGCCGAGCACGAGGTGGACGGCCCGGAGGGGACGAAGACGTACGCGGAGAGCAGCGAGGACCTGAGCCGCTTCACGGTGACGTCGGCGCTGCGGCCGGGGCAGGTGCTGCGGCTGGAGAAGACGGTCGCGTACGGCTGGTCGGGGGTGCGGTCGCTGTCGGCGATGCACGACCAGGTGGACGCGGCGCTGGCCGGGGCGAAGAGCACGGGCTGGCAGGGGCTGTGCGACGAGCAGCATGCGTACCTGGACGCGTTCTGGGACCGCGCGGACGTCGAGGTGGACGGGGACGCGGAGATCCAGCAGGCCGTGCGGTTCGCGCTGTTCCACGTGCTCCAGGCGGGGGCGCGGGCGGAGTGCCGGGCCATCGCGGCGAAGGGGCTGACAGGGCCGGGCTACGACGGGCACAGTTTCTGGGACACCGAGACCTTCGTGCTGCCGGTGCTGACGTGCACGGCGCCGCGGGCCGCGGCGCAGCCGCTGCGGTGGCGGCACGCCACGCTGCCCGACGCGGTGAACCGGGCGCGGACGCTGGGCCTGGACGGCGCGGCGTTCCCGTGGCGGACGCTGAGCGGTGACGAGTGCTCGGCGTACTGGCCCGCGGGCACGGCGGCGTTCCATGTGAACGCGGACATCGCGGACGCGGTGGTGCGCTATCTCCACGCCACGGGCGACGAGACGTTCGAGCGCGAGGTGGGCCTGGAGTTGCTGGTGCAGACGGCGCGGCTGTGGCGTTCGCTGGGACACCACGATCCGCAGGGCCGGTTCCACATCGACGGGGTGACGGGTCCGGACGAGTACAGCGCGATCGCCGACGACAACGTCTACACGAACCTGATGGCGCAGCAGAACCTGCGGGCGGCCGCGGACGCGGCGGAGCGCCATCCCGAGCTGGCGGACACGTTCGGCGTGGACGACGAGGAGACGGCCGCCTGGCGGGACGCGGCGGCACGGATGACGCTGCCGTACAACGAGACGCTCGGCGTCCATGAGCAGTCGGCCGACTTCACCGGCCATCAGCACTGGGATTTCGCCGGGACGCGCCCCGACCAGTACCCGCTGCTGCTGCACTTCCCGTATTTCGACATCTACCGCAAGCAGGTCGTCAAACAGGCGGACCTGGTGATGGCGATGTATTTGCGGGGGGACGCGTTCACGGCCGAGCAGAAGGCGCGGAATTTCGCGTACTACGAGCCGCTGACGGTCCGGGATTCGTCGTTGTCGGCGTGTGTGCAGGCTGTGATGGCGGCGGAGGTGGGGCATCTGCGCCTGGCGTACGACTATCTCGGCGAGGCGGCGATGATGGACCTCTCCGACCTGGAGAGCAATACGCGCGACGGACTCCACATCGCGTCGCTGGCGGGCACCTGGATAGCGCTGGTCGCGGGGTTCGGCGGAATGCGGCACCGGAACGGCACGGTCGCTTTCGCGCCCAGGCTCCCGGAGCAGCTGGACCGGATCGCCTTCACGGTGCAAGTGCTGCGCCGTCGGCTGCGGGTGGACATCACGGGCGAGTCCGTCACGTACTCCCTGCTGGAGGGCGAGCCGCTGGAGATCGGGCACTGCGGCGAGCGGCTGCTGACGACGCGTGAGGAGCCAGTGACCAGGAAAATCCCCGCCATACCCGAGGGCGTGGAGCCCAGGCAGCCGGCGGGCCGCAAGCCGGCGCACCGTGGCTGGAAGGCGGGCCGCCCCGACGGCGAGATGCCGACATGATCCGCCGTTACCCTGGGCCACCGCGGCACGGGTGCGCACAATAGCTCCCATGACTGCTCCTGTGCCTGCTGAAGATTCCATATCCGCCGGAGGCCCCGCGCCCGCTGCCGAGAACAATCCGTTGCGGCGTTACTCCCTGGACGAGTTGCGGCTGCGTACGAGCTCGAAGTGGACGGCCTATCCGCCGGACGTCCTGCCCCTGTGGATCGCCGAGATGGACGTGCCGGTCGCCGAGCCGGTGGTGCGCGCGGTGGCCGAGGCCATGGAGCGGGGGGACACCGGCTATGCCGACGGCCGGGAGTACGCGCGGGCGCTGGACGTCTTCGCGCGGGAGCGCTGGGGCTGGGACGGGGTGGTGGCGGAGCGCTCGGCGATCGTGACGGACGTGATGCACGGTGCCGTGGAGATCCTCAAGCTGATCACCCGGCCCGGGGACGCCGTGGTGGTGAACCCCCCGGTCTATCCGCCGTTCTACGCCTTCGTGGAACACATGGACCGGCGGATCGTCGAGGCGCCGCTCGACCGTGCGGGCCGGATCGACCTCGATGTGCTGGAGACGGCCTGCCGGGAGGCCGTGGCGGGCGGGCGGCGGGCCGCGTACCTGCTGTGCAGCCCGCACAACCCGACCGGCACCGTGCACACCGCGCAGGAGCTGGCCGCCGTGGCCGACGTGACGAACCGCCACGGCGTACGGGTCGTCGTCGACGAGGTCCACGGGCCGCTCGTGCTGCCGGGCGCCCGCTTCGTGCCGTACCTGTCGGTGCCCGGTGCCGAGGGCGCGTTCTCCCTGATGTCCGCCGCGAAGGGCTGGCACCTGGCCGGGTTCAAGGCGGCGCTGGCCGTCGCGGGCCCCGCGGCAGCCGCCGACCTCGCCCGGCTGCCCGGCGAGGTGAGCCACGGCCCGAGCCACCTGGGCGTGCTGACCCACACCGCCGCCCTGCTCCACGGGGGCGCCTGGCTCGACACCGTACTGACGGCTCTGGACGGGAGTCGGCGCCTGCTCGGCGACCTCCTGTCGCAGCACCTGCCGGAGGTGGGGTACGCGCCGCCGCAGGCCTCGTACCTGGCATGGCTGGACTGCCGGGCGCTCGGCCTCGGGGACGACCCCGCCGCGGCCTTCCTGGAGCGCGGGCGCGTGGCGGTGAACGGCGGCACGGCGTACGGCACGGGCGGCGCGGGACACGTACGCCTGAACTTCGCGACCGCGCCGGAGATCCTCGCGGAGGGGGTCGAGAGGATGCGGAAGGCGCTGCCGCTGGCCTGACGGCGGGCGGACGGCATACCGATCCCGGCTCGCTCGCCGGCCCACTCGCCGACTCGCTCGCCGAGCCGGGATCGAACATCCGCCCTACCATGGGTGGTATGGCTGCCTTCGCAGGTCCGTGGAAGAGCCACCACTCCGCACAGCTCGGTTCTCCCGGCTCTCTCGACTCTCTCGACTCGATGGAGCAGATCGAGCCCTGCCACTGCCTGTGCGCTGTCGCGCACCGCGGCCACCAGGTGTGCTCCGAGGACGCGTACCCCGACCTCCGCCTCACTTTCCACCTGCCCGCGCTGGGCGAGGTGTCCTTCCCTGTCTGCGGCCCGTGCTTCGACGCGGCGTCGCTGCGCCACAGGCGCTGGGCCGCCTGACTCCTGCTGCCGCGGACTCCTGCATCACGGGTGTTGATCACCTGTCATTGCGCGACTGCGATGCAATGTAGTACTTCTTATACATGAGCGAGCAGGTGCACAACAGGCTGGCGGTGGTCCGCGCGGAGCGGAAGGTGTCGCGTCAGAGCCTCGCGGAGGCGGTGGGCGCGCACTACCAGACCATCGGCTACATCGAGCGCGGCCAGTACAACCCGAGCCTCGATCTGGCACTGCGGATCGCCCGCTACTTCGGGCTGCCGGTCGAGGCACTGTTCTCACTGGAGCCGTTCCGGCCGCTCACCGACGAGGTCTACGGGAGGACGTCTTGACGACACGACAGCACGACTGGGGCACGCGCTACGACCGGCACATGGTCCAGATCATGAACAACCCGGCGGGCCGACCGCTCTACGCCACCGCGGCACGGCGCCGGACCCTCGTCGCCGCGCATGTCGCCCTGACCGGCGGCACGTTGGCCGTCATGATAGGCGGCATGGCGGCGCGGGCGCCGTGGGTGGTGCTGGGCGGGATCGCCGTCCTGCTGCCGCTGTGGTGCTGCGCGACGGGTGCGATCAACAGCTGCACGCGAGGACTGCTGGAACTGCGCTCCCGCGTCCTGGACGAGCGCCAGCTCGCGGACCGACACCGGGTGCAGGCCCGTGCGCACCGGATCTCCGTGGCGATCCTCTTCGCCGCGGTCGTCACCCTCGCGGCGGTCGGCATGGCCCGGGGTGAGTTCGCCTCCGGGGCACTGCTTCCTGTGTCGGTCGTGGCCCTGGTGGCGTTCTGGCTGATGCCGCTGTGGACGGCGGGGCTGATGGCGCGGGACGAGATCGAAGAGCTGCCGGACGAAGCGGTGGCGACGCTCTGAACGAGCCCTGCCTCTACCTCAAGGGGGGCCAGGCCCGGCCGGAAACCCGGCCGGGCCGAACGCTGGGGGTGGTACGTGACCGAGGCCGCCGGCTCAGCGCTTGGCGTTCACCGCGGTCTTGCACGCGATGTCGGTGCCACCCACCGGGTAGAGGCCGTCCTTCTTGAGCTGGCCGCCCTGGTACTCGTAGTAGAGGTACGTGTAGAACTCGACCCGCCGGGACGGACCGCACGCCGAGTCCGCGGCGATCTGGTAGCTCATGGTGACGGTGCGGGAGGCACCGGGCAGGACGGGCGCGTTGAAGACGACGGCGCCGCTCTGTTTGGTGGGCACGGTGCAGGAGTTCGTGTCCCCGGCGCAGGTGGTGAACGCGTACTTCACGGCCGGGTCCGACGTGGTGGCCCAGGTCGGCTGGATCGACTGATAGACGAACTGGGCATTCGTCGTCTGGTCGTTGGTGAACGTGAGCGTGATGTTCACCGTGGAGCCGGGCATCGCCGACGCCTTGTCCACAGTAATGGTCATGGGCACCGCCTCGGCGGCAGAGGCCGGCTGGGCTGCCAGACCGAGCAGGCCGACGGTGGACGCGATGGCTGCGGACAGGCTGAGCCGTCCCAATGTTGATCTGCGCATGGCGAGGGAGAGTAGAAGCACGTCACACCACTTGACTGCACCGCCCGATCAGGACCGGCCACCCCCTTGAACCGGCCCGCGACTTCCGGAGCTGGTTGTGAGGCACGTGACATTATTGCGGCGGTGTTGCGAAATGGCTGGGAAGTGTTGGTGAGGCTCTTGTGAAGACTGCGGCAGAGCTCCTCCCTTGAGCCCCCCGGAACACGAAGCGCTCGCGCCGTCCGGCGCACTCCCGCGTTCCATTCCCACCGGATTCCGACGGCCGTTGCTCACCGTTCCAAGCCTCGGGAAGCCGCCCTACAGTGAGGCCACCGCGATCCGTTGCGCCGCCGCAGCGCCGCTGGGCGCTCTGCGCTGCGCCCGGCGGCTTCGCCACGCTGATGCCCCGACCTGCTGCCTTGGGGCTTACCCGATGACGTCGCCGGGATGAACCCCACGAGCCACAGGGCCACGGAGGAGCAGCTGGTCAGCCCGTGATCGGCTACTTGAAACTCCGAGGCCCTCGCGTCCCATAACACCCGCTACCGCACTAGCGATGATCGCTGCCTCCCGAAACCGTCTGCCACTATGGAGCAATGCTGAACACGCGCCCCATAGGTAAGGGAAAGGCAAAGCCCCCCTGAAGACGCAGCTCAGGAAGGGTGGTCCCCGCGCAGGCGGGGGTGTTCCGGTGGCATCAGAGATCGGAAGGCAGCTTCTTTCGTGGTCCCCGCGCAGGCGGGGGTGTTCCGGCGGCTAAAAGGCGGCTCGTTGAGCTTCAGCAGTGGTCCCCGCGCAGGCGGGGGTGTTCCGCGGCCTCGATGGGCCCGTATCGGTGATCGCCGGTGGTCCCCGCGCAGGCGGGGGTGTTCCGGCGAACGCCGGGGTCGGGGGAGCCTTGTTGGCGTGGTCCCCGCGCAGGCGGGGGTGTTCCGAAAACCTGCCGGAACTTCGGCACCGGCTGACGGTGGTCCCCGCGCAGGCGGGGGTGTTCCGGTGGCATCAGAGATCGGAAGGCAGCTTCTTTCGTGGTCCCCGCGCAGGCGGGGGTGTTCCGCTCCGCAACGCCGCTCTGGTCGCACTGATTGAGTGGTCCCCGCGCAGGCGGGGGTGTTCCTCGGCCTCGGCGCCGGGGCCCTTCTCGATTCGAGTGGTCCCCGCGCAGGCGGGGGTGTTCCGTCGAAGGACAGGATCGGCAGGTCCGTCTCGGGGTGGTCCCCGCGCAGGCGGGGGTGTTCCGTTTCTCGTCCCGGCGGACCTTTCACCGGCACGGTGGTCCCCGCGCAGGCGGGGGTGTTCCGAATCCGGGCAGGTATCCACCCCGGACGCGTACGTGGTCCCCGCGCAGGCGGGGGTGTTCCGCGGACCCCGAGGCCGTCGGCAACGATGTGCTGGTGGTCCCCGCGCAGGCGGGGGTGTTCCGGAGCCTCACGAAGGGCGACACACTCGGCACTAGTGGTCCCCGCGCAGGCGGGGGTGTTCCGATGATCCATCGTGCCAGCGCTGCTCTGGTGCAGTGGTCCCCGCGCAGGCGGGGGTGTTCCGGCGGAGTGTCCGGGGATGTCGTTGCCGGGAGCGTGGTCCCCGCGCAGGCGGGGGTGTTCCGATCATGCGCAACATCAGGATGTCGGCGCCGACGTGGTCCCCGCGCAGGCGGGGGTGTTCCGACGGCCCGGTGGTGCGGGTCCTGCATGGTGCCGTGGTCCCCGCGCAGGCGGGGGTGTTCCGAATCAGGATCGCCAACGGATTACCCGCATCCGGTGGTCCCCGCGCAGGCGGGGGTGTTCCGGATCGATCTGCTTTGACCGTGCTCCTGCGCTCGTGGTCCCCGCGCAGGCGGGGGTGTTCCGTTCCACGATCACGTGGTCCTTTTTACTGGTCCGTGGTCCCCGCGCAGGCGGGGGTGTTCCGAATTCGGTAATCCGGCCAGGGACGCCTTCAACGTGGTCCCCGCGCAGGCGGGGGTGTTCCGACCAGGTCTCCGAGTTGCATTGCCTCGCGCTTGTGGTCCCCGCGCAGGCGGGGGTGTTCCGGCACAGCGGCTTTACCTGTTCCTCGTCTGCCAGTGGTCCCCGCGCAGGCGGGGGTGTTCCGGCCCTCATCGCCCTGGTGTGCTCGCCGAGAGCGTGGTCCCCGCGCAGGCGGGGGTGTTCCGGGCAGCCGTCTCGGAGAGTGCTTCGGGCTGGAGTGGTCCCCGCGCAGGCGGGGGTGTTCCGCGGGGCTCCGGCGGTACCGTCGGGGCCCCGCCGTGGTCCCCGCGCAGGCGGGGGTGTTCCGAACTCTGGCGCCGTCTACGTCGACCCTGCGGGGTGGTCCCCGCGCAGGCGGGGGTGTTCCGCGGCCGGGGGCGGTCGTGACGAGGTGCCGCGGGTGGTCCCCGCGCAGGCGGGGGTGTTCCGGTCCGCATTCGACAGCGGGGGCTTGAGGACTCGTGGTCCCCGCGCAGGCGGGGGTGTTCCGACGCGCGGCACGGGCGGTGCGGGGCCTCGCCGGTGGTCCCCGCGCAGGCGGGGGTGTTCCGTTGGACGAGCCCCCGTTCAGCCGCCTTTTCGAGTGGTCCCCGCGCAGGCGGGGGTGTTCCGACCTTCGGTGTGATGGGGAACGCCCGTGGCTCGTGTTCCCCGCGCAGGCGGGGGTGTTCCGACCACCTCGCGCGCGATCCCCGCGATCCTCGAGTGTTCCCCGCGCAAGCGGGGGTGTCCCGTACCAATGCCACACGCTCGCACCGGGCTCATCGCGGCTCCCGCAAGCGAGGGACGGTCCGACTGCGCTTCCTCTGCTTCCCGGGAATCCGGCAGACGATGCAGGGCAATCACAGTCCGACCGGCAATGACCTGGGCGCTTGTCCCCCGGTCACTGCCGTCTGCGAACGACGTTCCTCAGAGAGATAACCCCGCAGAAGAACCGCCACCGAACAGCCCAACGGCCCTCCACCGGAGGGCCGTTGACCGTTCTCCCGCAGTCGCGCAGGAGTACTGTTCTGAGTGTCTAGGTCAGAACGGAGCTCAGTATGGCGCACATCGCAGACGATCACATCGGCGCCCGGATCGCCGACTACCGCAAACTACGTCAACTGACTCAAACGGGGCTAGCGCAGCGAGCCTACGTCTCCCGTGGAACCATCGCAAAGGTGGAGGCAGGACTCACCCCCGCAACACCAGCCATCGTGGCAGCCGTTGCCCGGGTACTTGAGGTAGACGTGGCAGTACTCAACGGGCAGCCATACGCCTCAGAGATGCAGCAGGACAAGCTGGACCGAATGATCGCGCCTCTGACGGAAGCGCTGGACATGTACGACCTCGGCCCAGACCTGGACATCATGCCTCGCCCGGTGAACGAGATCGCTCATGAGGTCAACGGGATTTGCCTCAGTGCTTGCGCGACAGAATACAAAGGAGTCGGCGAAAGACTGCCCGGCCTACTGAGTGAACTGACCACGGCGGTCAGCCTACTTCCCAGGAGTTCTCCGGATCGACGACAAGCCACCGTAAGTCTCAGCTGGTGCTACTGGGTGGCCTACGAGTTTGCGTACCGGCTCGGCTACCACCAGCTTGCAGCGATCGCGCTTGAGCGAATGGGCTGGATGGCGGAACAAGCCGAGGACCCTCTACTGTTGGCGCTTCGCCTGAGCAAGCGGAGCAGCATGCTGCTTCGGCGCGGCAACAACCAGATGGCACTCAAGGTTCTGGAGCGCGGGCATCAGCTCGTGGCTCAGTGCGAAGATCCCCACTCGACTTCCGCTCTCGCCGTTTCGGGAAGCCTGTACTTGGCCGGCGCCATTGCCGCGGCTCAAGCGAAGAATCAAGACGATGTGACCGGGCATCTTGAATTGGCCAGAAAAGCGGCCAAGCAAATCGGGAGAGACGTTCCCAGGGTCTACTGGACATCGTTCGGGCTGACGAATGTGGCTCATTTCGATGTGGCCACATCGGTCGAGCTGGGAAACCTGGGGGCCGCGATGAAGTCGGCAAAGAAACTTCATTTCCCGCCGGACCACCCCAAGATGCGTATCGGCCGGTACCACATCGAAATGGCGCGAGCCTATTCACAGATGGGCAAGGCGGAAGCAGCCGAGAGGGCACTGCATCGGGCAAGAGAGGTCGCTCCGCAACAAGCCCGGTACCACCCTCTGCTGCGGGAGACCATCGCAGTCCTCGTCCGTCGTCAGCGCCGGGCACCGCAGGGCCTGGCGTCCCTCGCCGCATGGGTGGGCATGTAGATCGGTCACGGCTCCAGTGTTCCCGATTCGGGAACACTGGAGCCTGTTGTCGTCGGCAGGCTGGGTCGCGCAGGGCCCCGGCGGCCGTTCTCACCAGCGCCGGGGCGTGGTCAACGCCGCAGAGGAGCGTCAACATGACCGACTCTAGCCTTCGATGGCTGAGCTGGTTGAGAAGGAACATCT
>NZ_JAINFC010000165.1 GCF_020740835.1 Streptomyces sp. UNOC14_S4 | reverse complement strand
CCCCAAACCGGCATGAACATCACACCATCGCTGGAAGCGGGATGGAATCACCTACAAATCCACCCACGCTCTGCTACGCAGCATCCACCAGGATCCCTAAGCAAAACCCTCAACAGCCGGAGACCCTTTCGCGGGAGAGGGGCGCGGGCCGTAGGGCCCGCGCCCCTCTTGCTGTTTCTCCGCGCGCGACTTCCCCCGCCCTCCGGCGAAATCATGCCCGCGCCTGGCTTAACAGGTGGCCCCCACAGGGAAATTGATGGTGGCCATCGGCAAATTGAACACAGGAGGAACCATGCTCGCCGTACGCGCGCGTTCGCTGTTCGACGGGGCGGGGCCGGAGCTCGTGGAGCGGCCGCTGGTGCTGGTGGAGAAGGGCCGGATCGTCGACGTCCGGGCCGGCGGGGAGCCGCCCGTCGGTGCGGAGCTGGTCGACCTCGGCGGGGCGACGCTGCTGCCCGGCTTCGTGGACACCCACGTCCACCTGGCCTTCGACGCGAGCGACGACGTGGTGGGCAGCCTGCGCGACGCCGACGACGAGGAACTGCTCGCCCGCATGCGGGCAGCGGCCCGCGCCACGCTCGCCGCGGGCGTGACGACCGTACGGGACCTGGGCGACCGCGGCTATCTCGCGCTGCGGCTGCGCGAGGAGACCGCGAAGGCCCCCGCCGCCGGGCCGCGCGTGCTCGCCTCCGGCCCGCCGGTCACCGTACCCGGCGGGCACTGCTGGTTCCTCGGCGGCGAGGCCAAGGGCGTCGAGGGGCTGCGCGCGGCGGTGCGCGAGCGCGCGGAGCGCGGCGTCGACGTCGTGCACGTGATGGTGACCGGCGGCGACCTGACCCCCGAATCGGACCCGTACCACGCGCAGTACGGGCACACCGAGCTCCGCGCCGTCGTCCGGGAGGCGCACCGGCACGAGTTGCCGATCACCGCGCACGCGCACTCCGCGGCGGGGATCGCCGACGCCGTGGCCGCCGGTTTCGACTCCGTGGAGCACTGCTTCTTCGCCACCGAGGACGCCGAGGACACCGAGGGCGCGGGGGAAGGGGTCGACTACGACCGCCGGGTGATCGACGAGATGTTCCGCGCGGGCGTCGCCGCCTCGCTCACCTTCGGCTCGCTGCCCGGTGTGCCGCCACCGCCCCACGTCCCCCGGCGCCTGCCCGGCACGGTCGCGGGGCTGGACGCGATGCGCCAGGCCGGAGTGATCATGGCCTGTGGCAGCGACTCCGGCACCTTCCCGGTCAGGCCGCACGGCGGCCATCCCCACAGCGTCACCGCGATGGTGGAGCTCGGCTTCACCCCGCTCGAAGCCCTGCGCGCCGCGACCTCCACCGCGGCGCGCGTCTGCGGCGTGGCCTGCCACAAGGGATGTGTCGCCCCCGGCTACGACGCGGACCTCGTCGCGGTGGCCGGGGACCCGCTCGCCGACGTCACCGCGGTGCACGCGGTGACCGCGGTCTTCCGGGGCGGTGCGCGCGTCGTGTGAGGCCGCGTCAGGGGGCGGCCGCTCGTGCCGCCTTGCCCACGTCACGGGAGCCGGGACCGCGCGCGGGGGCCCCGGAGGGCGACGGTTAGGCTGACGGGTCGGCGCCGGCCGTGCCAGGCCCGCAGCCCGAAACCTTCAAAGGGGTGGAGAAGTGAATCTGGCCGTCGCCAACGAGAGCTTGGCGCACATCAGCAACGTCCTGATCTATTCGTCGATGGCCGTCTACACCCTGGCCTTCCTCGCGCTGATCGCCGAATGGATCTTCGGTACCCGGAGCAAGGTCGGCCGTACGGCGGCCGCCCTCGCGGCCAGGGGCGGGAGCCGCGCCACGACCGTCACGGCCGAGGTGCGCGTCGCGAAGACGGGCGGCGCCGGTACGGCGGTGCTGGAGCGGCCGAAGGTCGTCGGGCGCGCCGCCGAGGGCGCCCGCGACATCGCGGACGGCCCGGGCGCCCACGGCGGCGACGAGCAGGGCGACCTCTACGGACGCATCGCCGTCTCCCTCGTGACCCTGGGCTTCCTGCTGTCCGCGGGCGCGGTGGTGAGCCGCTCGCTGTCGGTGCGGCGGGCGCCGTGGGGCAACATGTACGAGTTCTCCACGACCTTCGCGACCGTGGCCGTCGGGGTGTACCTCGCCCTGCTCCTCGCGAGGAAGAACGTGCGCTGGATCGGCCTGCCGCTGGTCACCACCGTCCTGCTGGACCTGGGTGTGGCGGTCACCTGGCTCTACACCGAGAGCGCCCAGCTCGTCCCGGCCCTGCACTCGTACTGGCTGTGGATCCACGTCTCCACCGCCATCTTCTGCGGCGCGGTCCTCTACCTGGGCGCGGTGTCCTCGCTCGGCTACCTCCTGCGCGACCGCTACGAGCTCCGCCTCGCCGACGGTGGCGTCAGCGCCCTGGAACGGCGGCTGGCCGAGGGCGCCCGGGGAGATTCCCGGCCGCTGCTGTGGATCCGGGTCATGGGCAACGACATCATGTCCAGACTGCCCGCCGCGGCCACCCTGGACCGGTTCGCCTACCGGGTGAACGCCGCCGTCTTCCCGCTGTGGACCTTCACCATCATCGCGGGCGCCATCTGGGCGGGCGACGCCTGGGGCCGCTACTGGGGCTGGGACCCCAAGGAGGTCTGGTCCTTCATCACCTGGACCGCGTACGCCTGCTACCTCCACGCCCGCGCCACGGCCGGCTGGAAGGGCCGCAAGGCCGCGTACATCGCGCTGTTCGCGTTCGCGACGTACATCTTCAACTACTACGGCGTGAACTTCCTCTTCGGGGGCAAGCACTCCTACTCGGGCGTCTGAGTCCGGCGACCTCACGTACATCGGTCCTCGGGTGCGGTTCTCCACGGAGCCGCACCCGAGGACCGATGTATTCCGCGGCGGCGCCGACGTCGGGGACGCGAAACAGCCCCTGATCTGCTTTCGCAGGTCAGGGGCTGTTTCCCCGGTGTCGGGACGGCGGGATTTGAACCCACGACCCCTTGACCCCCAGTCAAGTGCGCTACCAAGCTGCGCCACGTCCCGGTGCCGCTTCCCTCCGGTGTTTCCCCCGGCGGTGCGTGCAAGAGAAAAGTATCCTGTTTGGCGCCGTGATCCAAATCGGGGGTCGGGGGAGGGGGTCAGTCCTTGCGTTTGAACTTGTCCGTGGGGATGTCGACCTTGCTGCCGTCGGCCAGGCTCAGGGTGACTGTCTCGCCGTACTCGTACTCCTCGCGTGCCGCATAGGTGTCGCCTTTGGGCCGGGCGAGCAGCGTGCACCGGGCACGGAACGGGTCGATGATCAGAAAGGCGGGGACGCCGTACCGGGCGTACTGCTCCACCTTGATCGCGTAGTCCCTGCTGTCGTTCTTGCTGGAGACGACCTCGATCGCAGCCAGTACGGCCTCGTGCGAATACGGTTCGGTGGCGCCTTCCTCAAGGATTGCCACGTCGGGGCAGCGTGAGGGCTCTCCCGGGAACTGGATCAGCACATCGGACAGGAGCCGCTCCTCGGCGATGCCGGAGGCTTCCGCGGCGTTCTGGACGCGACGGATGGTCCAGCTCTGGATGTTGCTCTGCGGCGTCATGACGATCTGGTCCCCGATCACCTCGATCTTGAAGCCCTCGACGTCGGCCGCCATGTGCTCGGCAGTCCGCGCCAGGATGTCGTCCTGCACGGTCATGGTCATCAACCTCCCCTGCTCGGGCGTCTCGATAGTCGCATCGTAGGCCGCCCTGCCGACAGGAACGCCCGACCGATTCACCTACACGAGCTATTGACGAATCATGCGGCACACTGCATAGTTATACCCATCAGCGCATGGAAAGCGCATCGCACCGTAAGAGGAGAACCCCGTGACCGAGCGCGTCGTACTCGCCTATTCGGGCGGCCTGGACACCTCCGTCGCCATCGGCTGGATCGCCGAGGTGACGGGCGCCGAGGTCATCGCCGTTGCCGTGGATGTCGGCCAGGGCGGCGAGGACCTGGACGTCATCCGCAAGCGCGCGCTCGCCTGCGGTGCGGTGGAGGCGGAGGTCGCCGACGCCAAGGACGAGTTCGCCGAGGAGTACTGCCTCCCGGCGGTCCAGGCCAACGCCCTCTACATGGACCGCTACCCCCTGGTCTCCGCGCTCTCCCGGCCGGTGATCGTCAAGCACCTCGTCGCCGCCGCCAGGAAGCACGGCGCGAGCACCGTCGCCCACGGCTGCACGGGCAAGGGCAACGACCAGGTCCGGTTCGAGGCCGGGATCTCCTCGCTCGCCCCCGAGCTCACCTGCATCGCCCCCGTCCGGGACTACGCGATGACCCGGGACAAGGCCATCGCCTTCTGCGAGGCCAAGCAGCTCCCCATCGCCACCACCAAGAAGTCGCCGTACTCCATCGACCAGAACGTCTTCGGGCGTGCCGTCGAGACCGGCTTCCTGGAGGACATCTGGAACGCCCCCATCGAGGACGTCTACGACTACACGGCGAACCCCGCCACTCCCCGCGACCCCGACGAGGTCGTGATCACCTTCGAGCGGGGCGTCCCCGTCGCCATCGACGGTGCGGCCGTCACCCCGCTCCAGGCGATCCAGCAGCTCAACGAGCGGGCCGGGGCCCAGGGCATCGGCCGGATCGACATGGTCGAGGACCGGCTCGTCGGCATCAAGTCCCGGGAGATCTACGAGGCGCCCGGCGCCATCGCCCTGATCACCGCCCATCAGGAGCTGGAGAACGTCACCGTCGAGCGCGAGCTCGCCCGCTACAAGCGGCAGGTCGAGCAGCGGTGGAGCGAGCTCGTCTACGACGGCCTGTGGTTCTCGCCGCTCAAGCGGGCCCTCGACGGCTTCATCGCCGAGGCCAACCAGCACGTCACCGGCGACATCCGGATGACCCTGCACGGCGGCCGCGCCGTCGTCACCGGCCGGAAGTCCCCGCAGTCGCTCTACGACTTCAACCTCGCCACCTACGACACCGGCGACACCTTCGACCAGTCGCTCTCCAAGGGCTTCATCGAGATCTTCGGCCTCTCGTCGAAGATCGCCGCCAAGCGTGACCTGGTCTGACCCCCGGACCGTTATCCCTCGTGCGACGCCGCCTCCCCGCCCCGTGGCGGGGAGGCGGCCGCACACCATCCGTACCTTTTCCGAGGAGCAAGCACGTGAGCAACGGCAACAGCGGCGACGTACGGCTCTGGGGAGGCCGGTTCGCGGACGGGCCCGCCGAGGCACTGGCCAGGCTCTCCGCCTCCGTCCACTTCGACTGGCGTCTGGCCCCCTACGACATCGCCGGCTCCCGTGCCCACGCCCGCGTCCTGCACAAGGCGGGCCTGCTCACCGCGGACGAGCTCGGACGCATGACCGACGGCCTCGACCGGCTGGAGGCCGACGTCGCGGCGGGCACCTTCACCGGCACCATCGCCGACGAGGACGTGCACACCGCCCTGGAGCGCGGGCTGCTGGAACGGCTCGGCCCCGACCTCGGCGGGAAGCTGCGCGCCGGGCGGTCCCGCAACGACCAGGTCGCCACCCTCTTCCGGATGTACCTGCGCGACCACGCGCGGATCATCGGCGGCCTGCTCGCCGACCTCCAGGAGGCGCTCGTCGGCCTCGCCGAGGCCCACGCGGACGTGGCCATGCCGGGGCGTACGCATCTGCAGCACGCCCAGCCCGTGCTCTTCGCCCACCACGTCCTCGCCCATGTCCAGGCGCTCTCGCGGGACGCGGAGCGGCTGCGGCAGTGGGACACGCGCACGGCCGTCTCCCCGTACGGCTCGGGGGCGCTCGCCGGTTCCTCCCTCGGCCTCGACCCGGAGGCGGTCGCCGCCGACCTGGGCTTCGAGCGCGGCTCCGCGGGCAACTCGATCGACGGGACGGCCTCCCGGGACTTCGTCGCCGAGTTCGCCTTCATCACGGCGATGATCGGCGTCGACCTGTCGCGGATCGCCGAGGAGGTCATCATCTGGAACACGAAGGAGTTCTCCTTCGTGACCCTCCACGACGCCTTCTCCACCGGCTCCTCGATCATGCCGCAGAAGAAGAACCCCGACATCGCCGAGCTCGCGCGTGGCAAGTCGGGGCGGCTCATCGGCAACCTGACCGGCCTGCTCGCCACCCTCAAGGCGCTGCCGCTCGCCTACAACCGCGACCTCCAGGAGGACAAGGAGCCCGTTTTCGACTCCTGCGACCAGCTGGAGATCCTGCTCCCGGCCTTCACCGGGATGATGGCGACCCTCACCGTCAACCGCGCCCGGATGGAGGAGCTCGCCCCGGCGGGTTTCTCGCTCGCCACGGATGTCGCGGAGTGGCTTGTGAAGCAGGGTGTGCCGTTCCGCGTCGCGCACGAGGTGGCGGGGGAGTGCGTCAAGGAGTGCGAGGTGCGGGGGATCGAGCTCGATGAGCTCACGGACGAGCAGTTCGCGGCCATCTCGGATTACCTCACGCCTGAGGTGCGCACCGTGCTCAATGTGCCGGGTGCGCTTGCCGCGCGGAGTGGGCGGGGCGGTACGGCGCCGTCCGCTGTCGCCGTGCAGCTCGGCGAGGTGAAGGCCGATCTCGCGGTGCAGCGGGAGTGGGCCGGGGCCCGGCGCTGATCCCGCGCCTGCCGGGGTGCCTCTTGCGCTGCGCGCGCGGGTGCGGGTCCGGTGTGGCTGGTCGCGCCCACGCGGCGGAGCCGCATATTGATACTGCCCCGCGCCCCTTCGGGGCGCAGCCCAGGTGGCGGAGCCGCATGATGCAGCGACCCGTACGCGATCAATAGTGAGACATCGGCCACCCGAATGAGACATCAGCGTCTCATTCGGGTTATGGTCGTCTCATGAGTGTCGACCGTGACCATGTGCTCAAGGAAGCCGCCGGGCTGCTCACCCGCAAGGCGACGGCGTCCATGGACGAGATCGCCCGCGCCGCGGGCATCAGCCGCGCGACGCTGCACCGGCACTTCGCCGGCCGTGACGCGCTCGTCCGCGCGCTGGAAGATCTCGGCATCCGTCAGTTCGGGCACGCCCTCGACCGGGCCGGGACCGAGGAGGGCGACGCGGCCGACGCCGTCCGGCGGCTGATCGCCGAGACCGAGTCCGCCGCCGGCCTCCTCGCCTTCCTCTTCTGCGAGAACCAGCTCTACGAAGCCGGGGTCAACGAAGGCTGGAACCGCCTCGACGCCCGGGTCACCGCACTCTTCGTCCGCGGCCAGGAAGAAGGAACCTTCCGGCTCGACCTCTCGCCCGCCTGGCTCACCGAGGCCTTCTACGGCCTGGTCGGCTCCGGCGCCTGGGCCGTCCAGGAGGGCAGGGTCGCGGCCAAGGACCGCACCCGCATGGTCGCCGAGCTGCTGCTCGGCGGCGCCGAACGGAGGACCAAACCGTGATCGCCGGCCATACCGAGAGTCCGCGGAAGGTCGCCCCCGACGCACCGGAGACGCCCCGACCGGGACGCTGGCTCGCGCTGGCCGTCCTCGTCCTGGCCGTCCTCCTGGTCGCCGTCGACGCGACCGTCCTCGGTCTCGCAACCCCGTTCCTGAGTGAGGACCTCCGCCCTTCCGGCACCCAGCTGCTGTGGATCGGCGACGTCTACTCCTTCGTCATCGCAGGCCTCCTGGTCTCGATGGGCAGCCTCGGCGACCGCATCGGCCGCAAGAAGCTGCTGCTCACCGGCGCGCTCGCGTTCGGTGCCGTCTCCGTGCTCAACGCCTACGCGTCCAGCCCCGAGATGATGATCGCCGCCCGCGCCCTGCTCGGCGTGGCGGGCGCCACACTGATGCCCTCCACCCTGGCCCTCATCCGCAACCTCTTCACCGACCCCAGGGAACGCAGCCTGGCCATCGGCATCTGGGGTGCCATGGCCTCCGCCGGTGCCGCCGTCGGCCCGGTCGTGGGCGGCTTCCTGCTGGAGAACTTCTGGTGGGGCTCGGTCTTCCTGATCAACCTGCCGGTCATGGCCGTGCTCGTGCTCGTCGGCGTCAAGCTGCTGCCCGAGTCGCGCGACCCCTCGCCCGGCCCGTGGGACCTGCTGAGCGTCGGCCTGTCGATGGCCGGGATCGTGGCCGTCGTCTACGCGGTCAAGGAGACCGCGGCGTACGGCTTCGGCTGGACGTACCTGCTCACGGGCGCGGCCGGGGTGCTGATCATGGTGTGGTTCGTCCGGCGCCAGCTCGTCCTGCCCAAGCCGCTGCTCGACATGAGGCTCTTTCAGCACCGGGGCTTCTCCGGCGCGGTCCTCGCCGACCTGCTGACCATCCTGGGCCTCGCCGGGCTGGTGTTCTTCCTGTCGCAGTTCCTCCAGCTGGTGCAGGGCCGCACCCCGCTCCAGGCGGGGCTGGCCGAACTGCCCGCCGCCGTCGGCGCGGTGACGGCCGGTCTGCTCGCGGGCAAGGCCGCCCGGCGCTGGTCCGTGCGGTCCGTGGTGGCCGGCGGTCTCGCGGCGATAGGCCTCGCGCTCGCGGCCCTGTGCCTGCTGCACGCCGACACCCCGTTCACCCTCCTGGGCACGGTGCTGCTGGTCGTCGGCGTCGGTGCGGGCTTCTCCTTCACCGTGACCGCCGACGTGATCCTCTCCAGCGTGCCCAAGGAACAGGCGGGCGCCGCCTCCGCCGTCTCGGAGACGGCGTACGAGCTGGGCGCGGCGCTCGGCATCGCGCTGCTCGGCTCGATCGTCACCGGCGTCTACCGCGGCTTCACCGTCCCCGCCGGAACCCCGGGCGGCGCGGCCGCCACCGCCCACGACTCCCTCGGCGGCGCGGTCGAGACCGCCAAGGAGCTGCCGCGCGCGACCGGCGACGCCCTGCTCACCGCGGCGCAGGACGCCTTCGTCGAGGGGCTGCGCATCGCGGCCGGTATCGGCGCGGCCGTGCTGCTGGCCACCGCCGTCGCGGCCTGGTTCCTCCTGCGCGGCCAGCGCCTGGAGGAGGGTTCCGCCGAGCACTGAACACTGAGCACTGAGCGCGGGTACGACGGAACGTCGCCGCGTGCTGAGCGCGACTGAGTCCGGTTGAGCTCAAGTGAGCATCACATCGCACATGGGCCGGGGCGGCAAGCCCCGGTCCATGTGACTTATCCCGGAAACATTTGCCCTTGACGTGATCCTTATGCGGGCGTCACGATCTCGTCCACTGGTCGACATTGTCGAACGTGGTTCGGACGAGAGTCCCCGTGCAAAGGACACCCCCCATGCGTCTGCGCAGAACAGTCAGGCTCCTCCTCGCCGCGGCCGCCACCGCGACCCTCGGGTTCGCGGGTCTCGCGACGCCCGCCTCGGCCTCCGTGCTCGACATACCGCCGCGCGGTGCCAACGACTGGTCGTGCAAGCCGGATTCGGCGCACCCGGAGCCCGTCGTGCTCGTCAACGGCACCTTCAAGCTCATGGCGGAGAACTGGGCGGCTCTCTCGCCCAAGCTCAAGGACGCGGGCTACTGCGTCTTCGCCTTCAACTACGGGCGCATGGAGACGGCCCCGATCCCCGAGGCGGCCGCCGAGCTGCGGGACTTCGTCGAGGCCGTGCGGGGCGCCACGGGTGCCGCCAAGGTCGACATCGTCGGCCACAGCCAGGGCGGCATGATGCCGCGCTACTACGTCAAGTTCCTCGGCGGCGCGGACAAGGTGAACGACCTCGTCGGCATCGTCCCCTCCAACCACGGCACCACGAACCCGCTCGCGAAGCCCGCGGGCTGGACCTTCTGCCCGTCCTGCGTGGACCAGCAGGTCGGCTCCGACCTGATGAAGAAGCTCAACGAGGGCGACGAGACCCCGGCCGGGCCCGAGTACACCGTCATCACCACCCGGCACGACGAGGTCGTCGTCCCCTACACCAGCGCCCTGCTGACCGGGCCCAAGGAGCACCTCACCAACGTCGTGCTCCAGGACAAGTGCCCGCTCGACCCCTTCATGCACGACCAGGCGACCAAGGACCCGGTCGTCGCCCAGTGGGTGCTCAACGCCTTGGGCCGCAAGGGCCCGGCCGACCCGGGCTTCCAGCCCCAGTGCATCTCTCTCTGAGCCCTCTGAGTTCTCTGAGTTCTCAGGGGTGAGCCCGGGTCAGGGGTGCGGCGGCCGCGTCAGGCGGCCTTGGAGTCCCGCGCCTTGGTGGCGTACATGTCCACGTACTCCTGGCCCGACAGCTCCATGACCTCGGTCATGACCTCGTCCGTGACGGCCCGCAGCACATAGCGGTCGCGGTCCATGCCCTCGTAGCGGGAGAAGTCCAGCGGCTTGCCGAAGCGGACGGTCACGGGGGCGATCCGCAGCCGGCCCTTGCCACCCGGCTGCACCTTGTCCATCCCGATCATCGCGAACGGCACCACCGGCGCGCCGGTCATCAGCGTCAGACGCGCGATGCCGGTGCGGCCGCGGTAGAGACGGCCGTCGGGGGAGCGGGTGCCCTCGGGGTAGATCCCGAAGACCTTGCCCTCGTCCAGCACCCGCTTGCCCGTCATCAGCGCGGCGACACCGCCGTGGCCGCCGTCGCGGTCCACCGGGATCATGCCGGAGCAGCCGAA
This sequence comes from Streptomyces sp. UNOC14_S4, assembly GCF_020740835.1. GTDB lineage: Bacteria > Actinomycetota > Actinomycetes > Streptomycetales > Streptomycetaceae > Streptomyces. Next base: position 3,919 of record NZ_JAINFC010000165.1, on the reverse strand, counting down.
GAACCAGGCCATCAGACGGCCCTTGAGCCCCTTGCCCGTCACGTACTCGTCCTTGCCGATGAAGAACACCTGCCGCTTGACGACGAGCGCGAGGACGAGGGAGTCGACGAAGGTGTTGTGGCTGCCCGCCAGGATCACCGGACCGTTCCCGGGGATGTTCTCCGTGCCCTCCACCTTGGGGCGGTACAGGACGCGCAGGAGCAATCCGAGAAACGCCTTGAGCAAGATGCGGGACAACGGGCGGCCCTCCGGTCGTGATGGTCGAGGTGGGGTGGCGCATGCCTGCGCGAGGGTGACCATACTCGCCGGTACCCCTGGCCCGCACGCCGGGTTCATGCACCCGATACGGAGTGTTGACATGAGTTTGCCCCCAGTTTGACCCTCGTCCTCCCGTCGGAAAGTCGCACGTGTTTACGATCTGCGCGAACGACCAGACGAATGACAGGTGCCCGACAGGCGCACCGAGCACACCAGCACGACAAGCATCACCAGCACCACGGCATCACAGCACCACGTACGCGAGACAACGCGAGGAGCGTTCATGCAGCAGGAGCAGCGGCCGGGCAGGCGCACCGTCCTGGGGGCCGCCGCGGCCCTCGGAGCCGGGGCGGTCGTCCTCGGCGGGGGCGCGGGCACGGCCGGCGCCGCACAGCGCGGCGCCGTCCCCACCGGCGACACCGAGGCGTACGCCCGCGGGCACGGCGACTCCGGCTCGTACAAGGACCTGCCGACGCCGACCGTCATCGGTCACCGCGGCGCCTGCGGCTACCGCCCCGAGCACACCTTCGGCTCGTACGAGTACGCGCTGGCCAACGGCGCGGACGTGATCGAGCAGGACCTCGTCCCCACCAAGGACGGGCACCTCGTCTGCCGCCACGAGAACGACATCACGGCCACCACGGACGTCGCCACGCGCAAGGAGTTCGCCTCCCGCAAGACGACCAAGACGGTCGATGGCGAGAAGCACACCGGCTGGTTCACCGAGGACTTCACCCTCGCCGAGCTCAAGACGCTGCGCGCGATCGAGCGCATCCCCGGCAACCGCCAGCGCAACACCCTCTACGACGGCCGCTGGGACGTCCCCACCTTCGAAGAGGTCCTCAAGTGGGCCGACCGCAAGGGGCGCGAGCGCGGCCGGAAGATATGGCTGCACGTCGAGACCAAGCACCCCACCTACTTCCGCAAGGCCGGGCTCGGCCTGGAGGAGCCGCTTGCCAAGCTGCTGCGCCGCTACGGCCGCGCGGGCCGCAACGGGCACACCTTCCTCCAGTCCTTCGAGCCCAGCAGCCTCCAGCGCCTCGGCAGGCTCGGCGTCGACGGCCCGAAGATCCTGCTGCTGGACGACCTGCCCACCCGCCCCTGGGACTTCGTCGAGGCCAAGGACCCGCGCACCGTCGCCGACCTGATCACGCCCAAGGGCCTGAAGTGGGTCGCGGGCTTCGCCCAGGGCATCGGCCCGTGGCTGAACCTGATCATCCCCCGTGGCAAGGACGACAAGCTCACCCAGCCGACCGGCCTGGTCAAGGACGCGCACGCGCAGGGCCTGATCCTGCACCCGTACACCATGCGCAACGAGAACAGCTTCCTGCCCGCCGACTTCCGGCGCGGCACCGACCCCAACGCCTACGGCGACGCCTTCGGCGCGTTCAAGACGTACTTCGCCACCGGCATCGACGGCATCTTCTCCGACAACTGCGACACCGCCGCCCTCGCGCGGAACGACTTCCACAAGAAGTAGCCGGAAGCAGCAGGCGTCAGCGCGTGCCGCGCCCTCACCTGGACGGGTGAGGGCGCGGCACGTCGGCAACCGGCGGGCGGGGCGGTCACGTCCCGCCCGTCATGACACCGATCCAATCTCTGAGCGCACTGCGGCCGCTGCTCGCGGCGGAGTGCGCGGCGGAGGCGCCCGCCGCGGGCATCGAGGCCGCCGACCTCGAACAGTCCGTCTGGGTGCGGCTGCTGAGCGACCGGAGCACCGACCGCGGCCGCCGGTCCGTCTCGGCGCTGCGGCTGCGCGCCGCCGTCCGGGCCGAGGCCCGCGTCGCGCGCCGCCGGGCCCGTCGCGAGGTGCTCTACGACCCGACGACGGGCGAACCGCCGGGAGAGTCCTGTGTGGAGGCGGCCGTCCTCGCCGCCGAGGAGGGCCGGGCCCTGCGCGCCGCGGTGCGCCGACTGCCCGGCCGGTGCCCGGGACTGCTCGCCGCGCTGCTCTCCCGCAGAGACCCGACCTACCGGGAAATCGCAGGCGAGTTGGGTATCTCACAAGGATCTTTGGGGCCGGTCCGTTCCCGTTGCCTTGGTTGTCTGCGCAGAATGCTGACGGCGGAGGTTGGCGCTTCTGAACGTGGGGGAAAGGAGCGTTAGACAGCCGGCGCCATGGAGGCGACGTGTATCGCGACGGCTCCTGTCAGGGCGGACCGAACCGAAAAGGGGAGGCATGCGCACATGGGCATGAGCGTGACCATCTCTGCGGCGACCGAAGACGATGCCGAGCAGATCCTCAAGCTCCAGTACCTCTGCTACACCGGCGAGGCGGAGCGGTACGGCGACTACACCATCGAACCCCTCACCCAGAGCCTCGACGGGCTCCGCGCGGAGCTCGCCCGCGGCCGCGTCCTCGTGGCCCGGCTCGGTGACGAGGTCGTCGGCTCGGTGCGGGGCGCGGTCGACGCGGACGGCACGGCCTCGATCGCCGGGCTGATCGTGCACCCGCGCATGCAGCGGCACGGGCTGGGCGGGCGGCTGCTCACCGCCGTCGAGGACAGCCTGGCGGCCGAGCTCGGCGCGCGCCGGTTCCGGCTGACCACGGGGCTCCGCCAGGAGGGGAACCTGCGGCGTTACCGCAAGTGGGGCTACGCGAAGGTCGACGGCGAGCTGGTGAAGGCGGCCGGGGTCCTCGCCGGGACGTGACCCGGAAGCGGGACCCGGGCCGCCGCCGTGCCGGACGGAGACCGGACGGGCCGAACTCAGCCCGTCCGGTCCGCGGCCGCCCTGCGGAGCCAGATCATCGCCGTCACCGGGAGGATGACGGGGATGAAGAGGTAGCCCATGCCGTAGTCGGACCACACCGTCGCGTCCGGGAAGGCGGACGGCGCCGCGAGGGTCCACGTGCCGACGACCAGCACTCCGGCCAGCTCCAGCGCACAGCACACCTGCGCCGCCCTGCGGGCCGCGGGCCCGCCGCGCACCAGGGAGTACGTGATGAAGGCGTACACCACCGCGGCCACCGCGGAGAGCACATAGGCGAGCGGGGCCCGGCCGAAGTCCAGGATCATCTGGACGATCGAGCGGGAGGCCGCAGCGACGGTGAAGACGCCGTAGAGCCAGACCAGCAGCCTGCCCGGCCCCTGACCGAGGTCGAAGGCGGCCTTGGCGGCGGGCTCGGAATCGGTCATGGTCAGCCTCCCCAGATGTCGTAGAGCCGCACTTCGAGCACGGCCAGGATGACGCCGCCCGCGGCCACCGTGGCCGAACCCCAGCGCGTCCGCTCCACGAGCGACATGAACCCGGCGGCGGGTACGGCGGCCGCGGAGCCGATCAGATAGGCGATGAAGACGGCCATGCCCTGCGCGGGCCGGTCGCCGCCCGACAGCCGCACGACACCGACGACCAGCTGGACGAGGGCCAGGAGCGCCACGACGGCCATGCCGATGAAGTGCCAGTCCTTGGTGGACTGGTCGCGCGAGAAGGCGAAGCCGCACCAGGCGGCGAGCGCGAGGGCGGCCAGGCCGACCGCGAGCGTCAGCGCGTCGATCACCGCGGGTCCCCTGCGGGGCGGTGCGGATGGGGCTTGAGCATGGGGACGACTTTATCGGCCCCCACCCGGGGGCTCCGCCCCCGGACCCCCCGTTGTCGTGGTGCGGCCCGGTGGTCCGGTTGTGCCCACCCGTTCCGCCCCTAGCGGAACGCATGCCCACAA
>NZ_JAINFC010000164.1 GCF_020740835.1 Streptomyces sp. UNOC14_S4 | reverse complement strand
CCACCGGGCCCGGGTGGCAGCCCGGTAGGCGCAACGGGCCACCGACCCGCAGTCGCGCGCGCAGCGCAAGAGGCACTCCGGTAGGCGCCGTGCGGCGGACCCGCAGCCGCCCACCGGGCCCGGGTGGTACCCCGGTAGGCGCCGCGCACCGACCCGCGGCCGCGCGCCGAGCGCAAGTGGCACCCCGCGGTAGGCGCAACCGCCCCACAACCCAAAGGCTCAGCGCCCAGCGTCACCCTCATCGCGGTCACGCGCGCTCTCCGCCACGCGGCGAAGGCGCGCGTGCCGTACCGGCCCCTGTTCCGTGATGGCCTCGCCGATCATCGTCCGCAGCGCGTCGCGCAGTCCGTGCATCGCGTGGTGGCGAGCCGGGCCCGCGCCCGGGTCCTCGCGGAGCTCGCGTACCAGGGACCAGCACAGGGCCAGCATCACCAGCACGAACGGCAGGGCGACCAGGATCGTCGCCGACTGGAGCGACTTCAGCCCCCCGGCCACCAGAAGCACCGCCGCGACCGCGGCCATCAGCACCCCCCACGTCACCACCAGCCACGTGCGCGGGTGCAGCGCGCCCCGGCTGGACAGCGAGCCCATCACCAGGGACGCGGAGTCCGCGCTGGTGATGAAGTACGTCATCACCAGCGCCATCGCGATCCACGAGGTGAGCGTGTCCAGGGGCAGGGTGTCGAGCAGCGCGAACAGGGACGCCTCCGCGCCCTCCTTGACCGTGCCCGCCATGTCCGCGGCGCCCGTCATGTCCAGCCGCAGCGCGCTCCCGCCCATGACGCAGAACCAGATCACCGTGGCCCCGCTGGGCACCAGCAGCACGCCGACGAGGAACTCCCGGATCGTCCGGCCGCGCGAGATCCGGGCGATGAACGTCCCCACGAACGGCGCCCACGACAGCCACCACGCCCAGTAGAAGATCGTCCACGCCCCCAGCCACTTGGAGTCCGTGAACGCTCCGGTGCGCGTCGCCAGGGTCAGCAGGTCGTGCAGATAGCCGCCGGTCGCCGCCGGAATGGTGTTGAGGACGAAGACGGTCGGACCCAGGACGAAGACGAACAGCATCAGGCACGCCGCGAGCGCGATATTGAGCGTGCTGAGCCACTTCACGCCCTTGTGCAGCCCGGAGAACGCCGAGAGTACGAACGCCGCCGACAGCGCGCCGATGATGATGAGTTCGAGCGTGGTGGAGTCCTCGGCACCGGTGGTGATGTTGAGCCCCTTGGACACCTGGAGCGCGCCGAGACCCAGGCTGGTGGCGGTGCCGAAGACGGTCGCGAAGACGGCCAGCAGATCGATGGCCCGGCCCGGCCAGCCGTCCGCCCGCTCCTCGCCGAGCAGGGGCACGAAGGCCGAGCTGAGCCGGTTGCCGCGGCCCTTGCGGAACCCGGCGTACGCGAGGGCCAGGCCCGCCATGCCGTAGATCGCCCATGGGTGCAGCGTCCAGTGGAAGAACGAGTACTCCAGCGCCGTACGCGCCGCCGCGGGCGAGTTCGCCGTCACCCCGCTCCCCGGCGGCGGGGAAACGAAGTGCAGCAGCGGCTCCCCTACGCCGTAGAACATGAGCCCGATGCCCATGCCCGCGCTGAACATCATGGCGATCCACGCGAGGTTGCCGAACTCCGGCCGGTCGTCGTCACGCCCCAGCCGGATCCGGCCGAACCGGCTGATCGCGATCACGACGCACAGCACCAGGAAGACATCGGCCGCGATGACGAACAGCCAGGCGAAGTTCGACAGCACCCAGTCCAGGGCCGCCGACGAGACCCGGTCGAAGGAGTGCTTGGCCAGCGCCGCCCAGGCGACCACCGCGAGGACGGCCGCGGCGCCGATCGCGACCAGGGCCGGGTCCGGGGAGTCGTCCTCCCGCGGGGCGCCGGAGCGCGCGGGGCCGGGCGACGGGGAAGCGTCGGTGCTCATGCCGTCCCACTATGGCCGGGATGCAGGGAAATGCGTGGCCTGGCACGCCGTCCCGGGGCATGGGCAACACGCATGCGCCCCGGGTAGGGTCGCTGCGGCGCGACCCCCGGAGCGCTTCCGGAGGCATCCCGGAACACAAGGGGAGGGCGACATGACAGAGGCGCGGACGGCCGGGGGACGGCACGTACTGATCGCCGCGGACAAGTTCAAGGGCTCGCTCACGGCGGTCGAGGTCGCCGCGCACGTGGCGGCCGGACTACGGCGGGCGAGGCCCGGCCTGGAGATCACCGCGCTGCCCGTCGCGGACGGCGGGGACGGCACCGTGGACGCCGCCGTGGCGGCCGGCTTCGCACGCCGCACGGAGCGGGTGACCGGCCCCCTGGGCACCCCCGTCACCGCCTCGTACGCGCTGCGCGGCGACACCGCCGTCGTGGAGATGGCGGAGGCGTCGGGCCTGCGGCACCTGCCGCCCGGCCGGTACGCGCCGCTCACGGCCGGTACGTACGGCACCGGCGAGCTGCTGAGGGCCGCGCTCGACGCGGGCGCACACACCGTCGTCCTCGGCGTCGGCGGCAGTGCCTCCACGGACGGCGGGGCGGGCATGCTGTGCGCGCTGGGCGCGCGCCTCACCGACGCGCACGGGACGCCGCTCGCCCCCGGCGGCGGCCCGCTGGCCGGGCTCACCCGCGCCGACCTGTCCGGCCTCGACCCGCGGCTCGCGCGGACCCGTCTCGTCCTCGCGAGCGACGTCGACAACCCGCTGACCGGCCCGAAGGGCGCCGCGGCCGTCTACGGACCGCAGAAGGGCGCTTCCCCGGACGACGTGACCGCGCTGGACGCCGCCCTGGCGCACTACGCCCGCGTCCTGGCCGGCTCCGTCGGCCCCCGGGCCACCGAGTACGCGAGCGCTCCCGGCGCGGGCGCGGCGGGCGGCGTCGGCTACGGCGCGCTCGTCGCGCTGGGGGCCGCCTTCCGCCCCGGCATCGAGGTCATGCTCGACGTCCTGGGCTTCGCCGCGGCCCTGGACCGGGCGGACCTGGTGATCACGGGGGAGGGCTCCCTGGACGCCCAGACGCTCCACGGCAAGGCGCCGGCGGGTGTGGCGGCGGCGGTGCGGCGGCGGCCTGTGCCGGTTCCGGTGGTGGCGGTGTGCGGCGTGCTGTCGCTTTCGCCGGGGGCGCTGCGTGGTGCCGGGATCGCCCGGGCGTACCCCCTGACGGCGCTGGAGCCGGACGCGGCGCGGTGCGTGGCCCTTGCCGGGCCGCTGCTGGAGCGTGTGGCCGCGCGGGTGGCGGACGACTTTCTCTGACCGTTGCGCCCACCGGGGTGCCACTTGCGCTCCGCGCGCGGTTGCCGGTCGCGTTGTGGCCGGTCGCGCAGTTCCCCGCGCCCCTGACGGGGCGCAGCCAACAGCCGACCCGCACCTGAACGACAAACAGGGGCGGGGCCCGGGGAAGACCCCGGACCCCGCCCCTGGCGTGCGTGGTGTTGCTACGGCAGCTGCGCTGCCCGCGCCTCGCGGCGGTTGTCGCGGAACGTGTTCACGCGTCGCGCCGTGGCGAAGAGCGGGATCACCGCTCCCAGTACGACCTGGAGGGCGCAGCCGGTCTGGAGGAGGAGCTCGCCGCCGGGGGCGTCGAAGGCCCATGCCGCCAGCAGGCCCATGCTCAGCACGATCCAGCTGAGCATCGCGACGGCCAGCCGGCCCCGCGGCTTCGGGTACTCGACGCGGCTCACCATCAGCCACGCCACGCCCACGATCGCCAGCAGCGTCGGCACGAACGGCAGCTCCAGCAGCACGATCGAGACGACCGTCAGCGCGCCGAAGGGGCTCGGCATGCCCTGGAAGATCCCGTCGCGCATCGGGACGCACGAGAAGCGTGCGAGCCGCAGCACGACGGCCAGGAGCACCGCGATCGCGGCCACCACCGACACCTTCTGGTGCGCGTCCTGGGCGACGACGCCCCAGACGACCACGAAGTACGCGGGTGCCAGGCCGAAGCTGATCAGGTCGGACAGGTTGTCCAGCTCCGCGCCCATCGCCGAGGCGCGCAGCTTGCGGGCCACGAGCCCGTCGAAGAGGTCGAAGACCGACGCGAGCAGCATCAGTATCACGGCGGTCGCCGCGCTGTGGCGGGCCATGCCGCCGTCCTCGTTGCCCGTGAGGTGCGGCATGAGGACGCCGGTGGTGGTGAAGTACACCGCCATGAAGCCACAGATCGCGTTACCGAGCGTGAGGGTGTCCGCTATCGACAGCCGCGTGGACAGCGGCATGTCGACCTCGTCCTCCTCCGTCTGCGCCTCCGGCACCCAGGCGGCCTGTGTGTCCGGATCAATCACGGTCAAGGCGCGTCACCCCTGCCGTGGTGGGCTGGCCGACCTCGACGGCGACCTCTACCCCCGCGGGGAGGTAGATGTCGACGCGGGAGCCGAAACGGATCAGGCCGATCCGCTCGCCCTGCTCCACCTTCGTGTCCTTCGGTACATAAGGAACGATACGCCGGGCGACGGCCCCTGCGATCTGGACCATCTCGATGTCACCGAGCTCGGTGTCGAAGTGCCAGACGACGCGCTCGTTGTTCTCGCTTTCCTTGTTGAAAGCCGGAACGAATCCGCCGGGGATGTGCTCGACCGACGTGACCGTGCCGGCCAGCGGCGCGCGGTTGACGTGGACGTTCAGCGGGCTCATGAAGATCGCGACACGGGTGCGCCCGTCCTTCCACGGCATGATGCTCTGCACCACGCCGTCGGCCGGGGAGATGACCCGGCCCTGGGCGATCTCGCGATCGGGGTCGCGGAAGAACCACAGCATGCCCGCCGCGAGCGCGGTGGAGGGCACGGCCAGCGCCGCCCAGCGCCCGGAGCGCCGGGCACGGGTGAGGCTGACCGCGGCCGTGGCGACGGTCGGGAGGAGCCACGGCGATGCTCCGCGCGCGAGGCGTACACCGAGGAGGCGGTCGCGTGGTGCAGAGGAAGAGCTGTGGGGCATGGGTGACCTTCGTAGCGGAGGGTGCCGCGTAACGATCTGGGGGACGGCGGCTTTCCCGGGATGGTATCGGTTGCGACCGGCAACTGGCCAAGCGCCAGGGCCAGTCGATGGCCGAACACTGATGACTCGGTGTGATCTTCTTCTCGGTAAAACCACCTTTAATCGGGACATTTACCCCTGGAGTCGGTACTCCTCGAGTAGCCGACGGCCAATGATCATTTTCTGGATCTCGGCCGTTCCCTCCCCGATCAGCAGCATCGGGGCCTCGCGATAGAGCCGCTCGATCTCGTATTCCTTGGAGAAGCCGTAGCCGCCGTGGATGCGGAAGGCGTCCTCCACGACTTCCTTGCAGTACTCGGACGCGAGGTATTTGGCCATACCCGCCTCGAGGTCGTTGCGCTGCCCCGAGTCCTTCTTGCGCGCCGCATTGACCATCATGGCATGCGCGGCCTCGACCTTTGTAGCCATTTCCGCCAATTTGAATTGGATGGCCTGGTGCTGCGCGATCGGTTTGCCGAAGGTCTGCCGCTGCTGCGCGTAGGAGACGCCCAGCTCGAAGGCGCGCTGAGCGACGCCGCAGCCACGCGCCGCGACATTGACCCGGCCGACCTCGACGCCGTCCATCATCTGGTAGAAACCCCGGCCGGTGGTGCCGCCGAGCACGCGATCGGCGGGCACCCGCAGCCCGTCCATGATCAGCTCGGTGGTGTCGACGCCCTTGTAGCCCATCTTGTCGATCTTCCCGGGGATGGTCAGGCCGGGCTTCACCTGGCCGAAACCGGGCTCCTTCTCGATCAGGAAGGTCGTCATCGACTTGTGCGGGGCCGTGCCCTCGGGGTGTCCCTCGTCCGTCCGGCAGAGCACCGCCACCAGCGTGGACGAGCCACCGTTGGTCAGCCACATCTTCTGGCCGGTGAGCAGGAAGTCCTCGCTGTCCCGGACACCCTTGGATGTGATGGCCGACACATCGGAGCCCAGCCCCGGCTCGGACATCGAGAACGCGCCCCGTACCTCGCCGGCCGCCATCCTCGGCAGGAAGTACTCCTTCTGTTCCCGCGTGCCGTGCTGCTTGAGCATGTAGGCCACGATGAAGTGCGTATTGATGATTCCCGAGACGCTCATCCAGCCCCGGGCTATCTCCTCGACACACAGCGCGTATGTGAGAAGGGACTCACCGAGCCCGCCGTACTCCTCCGGGATCATCAGGCCGAACACCCCGAGTTCCTTGAGACCCTCGACGATGCGCGTCGGGTACTCGTCGCGGTGCTCCAGCTCGGTCGCGACCGGGATGATCTCCTTGTCGACGAAATCACGGACCGTGGCGAGAATCTCCCGCTGGATATCCGTCAGGCCGTCGGTCTGCGCGAGGCGTGCCATCTCACTTCTCCCCGATGGTCGGCTCGGGGCGGCCGGGCTGCTCGCCGCCGCGCTCCTTGACGTACGTGGCGGTCGGCACCATCACCTTGCGCCGGAAGACGCACACGAGGGTGCCGTCCTGCTTGTGGCCCCTGGTCTCGACGTACACGATGCCCCGGTCGCTCTTGGAGCGCGACGGCGTCTTGTCGAGCACGGTCGTCTCGCCGTAGATCGTGTCGCCGTGGAAGGTCGGTGCCACGTGCTTGAGCGACTCCACCTCCAGATTGGCGATCGCCTTTCCCGAGACGTCCGGCACCGACATGCCCAGCAGCAGTGAGTAGACATAGTTGCCGACCACGACGTTCCTGCCGAAATCGGTCGTCTTCTCCGCGTAATTGCTGTCCATGTGCAGCGGGTGATGGTTCATCGTCAGCAGACAGAAGAGGTGGTCGTCGTATTCGGTGACCGTCTTCCCCGGCCAGTGCTTGTAGACGTCACCGACGGTGAACTCTTCGTAGGTACGGCCGAACTGCATCGCGCTCACGCCTCCGGGATCTCGAACTTGGACGTACGGGACATCCCCGCGGCGCGGCCCTTGCCCGCGACGACCAGCGCCATCTTCCGGCTGGCCTCGTCGATCATCTCGTCGCCGAGCATCGCCGAGCCCTTCTTGCCGCCCGCCTCCGAGGTGTAGTAGGCGTACGCGTCCAGGATCAGCTCGGCGTGGTCGTAGTCCTCCTGCGACGGCGAGAAGATCTCGTTGGCGAGCGCGACCTGGTCCGGGTGCAGCACCCACTTGCCGTCGAAGCCCAGCGCCGCCGCCCGGCCCGCCACCTCGCGGTAGCCGTCGGGGTTGCGAATCTGCAGGTACGGGCCGTCGATCGCCTGGAGGTCGTGTGCGCGGGCCGCCATCAGGATGCGCATCAGGATGTAGTGGTAGGCGTCCGCGCCGTAGCCGGGCGGCTGGTGGCCGACGACGAGCGACTTCATGTTGATCGAGGCCATGAAGTCCGCCGGGCCGAAGATGATCGTCTCCAGGCGCGGCGAGGCGGCAGCGATCGCGTCCACGTTCACCAGGCCCTTGGCGTTCTCGATCTGCGCCTCGATGCCGATGCGCCCGACCTCGAAGCCCATCGTCTTCTCGATCTGCGTCAGCAGCAGGTCCAGGGCCACGATCTGCTCGGCGTCCTGCACCTTCGGCAGCATGATGCAGTCGAGGTTCGGGCCGGCGCCCTCCACGACGGTGATGACGTCCCGGTACGTCCAGTGCGTCGTCCAGTCGTTGACCCGCACGACCCTGGTCTTGCCCGTCCAGTCGCCGTTGTTGAGCGCGTCGACGACCGTGTGCCGGGCCCCCTCCTTGGCGAGCGGGGCGCACGCGTCCTCCAGATCCAGGAAGACCTGGTCGGCGGCCAGACCCTGCGCCTTCTCCAGGAAGCGCGGGTTGCTGCCGGGGACGGCGAGGCAGGAGCGGCGCGGCCGCAGCCGATTAACAGGGGCAGCCGCGAAGCGGCTTCCGGTCGGGGCGGTGGCGGGCGACGGGTGGGCAGGGGAGCTCATGCGGGGACCTCCAGAGGGTCGAGGTGGTTCGCTTTCCGGATCTCGTCGACGATACGGCCGATGATCTCCGTGATGCCGAAGTCCTTGGGGGTGAAGACGGCCGCGACGCCCGCGGCCCGCAGGGCGGTGGCGTCCGCGGACGGGATGATGCCACCGACGATCACCGGCACGTCGTCCGCCCCGGTGCCCCGCAGCCGGGCCAGCACGTCCGGCACCAGCTCGGCGTGCGACCCGGAGAGGATCGACAGGCCGACGCAGTGCACGTCCTCGGCGACGGCCGCGGCGACGATCTGTTCGGGGGTCAGCCGTATGCCCTGGTAGACGACCTCGAAACCGGCGTCGCGGGCCCGTACGGCGATCTGCTCGGCACCGTTGGAGTGCCCGTCGAGACCGGGCTTGCCGACCAGCAGGCGCAGCTTGCCGCTGCCCAGGTCCTCGGCGGTCCTGGTGACCTTCGCACGCACCGTGGCGAGCGGGGTGCCCGCCTCGGCGGTGACCGCGACGGGCGCGCCGCTCACGCCCGTGGGGGCGCGGTACTCCCCGAACACGTCGCGCAGCGCCCAGGCCCACTCGCCGGTCGTGACCCCGGCGCGTACGCACTCCAGCGTGGCCGCCATCAGGTTCTCCGTGCCCGCGGCGGTCTTCTTCAGCACCGACAGGGCCTCCTGGGCGCGGACCTCGTCGCGGTCGTCCCGCCAGGAGTGCAGGCCCGCGACGACGCGTGCCTCGTTGGCCGGGTCCACCGTCATGATCGCGGTGTCGAGGTCGGCCGTGAGCGGGCTGGGCTCGGTGGACTCGTAGCAGTTGACGCCGACGATCCTCTCCTCGCCCGTCTCGATCCGGGCCCGGCGCTCGGCGTGCGAGGAGACCAGCCGGGACTTGAGGTAGCCGGACTCGACGGCGGCCATCGCGCCGCCCATCGCCTGGATGCGGTCGATCTCGGCCGTGCACTCCTCGACGAGCGCGGCCACCTTGGCCTCGATCACATGCGACCCGGCGAAGATGTCCTCGTACTCCAGCAGGTCGCTCTCGTGGGCCAGCACCTGCTGGATGCGCAGGGACCACTGCTGGTCCCACGGGCGCGGCAGGCCCAGCGCCTCGTTCCAGGCGGGCAGCTGCACGGCGCGGGCCCGGGCGTCCTTGGAGAGGGTGACGGCCAGCATCTCCAGCACGATCCGCTGGACGTTGTTCTCCGGCTGCGCCTCCGTCAGCCCCAGCGAGTTGACCTGGACGCCGTAGCGGAAGCGGCGCTGCTTGGGGTCCTCGATGCCGTAGCGCTCCCGCGTGACCTGGTCCCAGATGCGGCCGAAGGCGCGCATCTTGCACATTTCCTCGATGAACCGGACGCCCGCGTTCACGAAGAACGAGATGCGGGCGACGACCTCGCCCCTGCGCTCCTCGGGGATCTGGCCGGAGGCGAACACCGCGTCGAGCACGGCGATCGCGGTGGACATCGCGTACGAGATCTCCTGGACCGGAGTGGCCCCCGCCTCCTGCAGGTGGTAGCTGCAGATGTTGATCGGGTTCCACTTCGGGATGTTGTTCACCGTGTAGGTGATCATGTCCGTCGTGAGCCGCAGCGACGGGCCCGGTGGGAAGACGTGCGTCCCGCGCGAGAGGTACTCCTTGACGATGTCGTTCTGCGTCGTCCCCGCGAGCCCGCCGATGTCCGCGCCCTGCTCCTCGGCGACCACCTGGTACATCGCCAGCAGCCACATGGCGGTGGCGTTGATGGTCATCGAGGTGTTCATCTTCTCGAGCGGGATGTCCCGGAACAGCCGCCGCATGTCGCCGAGATGGGCGACCGGGACCCCGACCCGGCCGACCTCGCCGCGGGCGAGGACGTGGTCGGGGTCGTAGCCGGTCTGGGTCGGCAGGTCGAAGGCGACCGACAGGCCGGTCTGGCCCTTGGCGAGGTTGCGCCGGTAGAGCTCGTTGGACGCCTCGGCCGTGGAATGGCCCGCGTACGTCCGCATGAGCCACGGACGGTCTTTCTGACGGTCGGTCATGATCCGGTTTCTCTCAGATGTTCCGACGGGGCTTGACGGTCCGCTCCGCTGGCGCGTCACGGAACAGGTTGATGGCGTCGATGTGCTCGGCCCGCAGCTCCTCGTCGCGCACGCCCATGCCCTCCTCGGGGGCGAGCGCGAGGACGCCGACCTTGCCCTGGTGGAGGTTCCTGTGCACGTCGTACGCGGCCTGGCCGGTCTCGGCGAGGGTGTAGGTCTTCGACAGCGTCGGGTGGATCCTCCCCTTGGCGACCAGGCGGTTGGCCTCCCACGCCTCACGGTAGTTGGCGAAGTGCGAGCCCACGATGGACTTCAGCGACATCCACAGGTAGCGGTTGTCGTACTCGTGCCGGTAGCCCGAGGTGGAGGCGCAGGTGACGATCGTGCCGCCCTTGCGGGTGACGTAGACGGAGGCGCCGAAGGTCTCGCGGCCCGGGTGCTCGAAGACGATGTCGACGTCCTCGCCGCCGGTGAGCTCGCGGATGCGCTTGCCGAACCGCTTCCACTCGCGCGGGTCCTGGGTGTGCTCGTCCTTCCAGAACCGGTAGCCCTCCGCACTGCGGTTGATGATCGCCTTGGCGCCCATCCGGCGGCAGATCTCCGCCTTCTGCTCGCTGGAGACGACACAGATCGGGGTGGCGCCGCCGGCCAGCGCGAACTGGGTGGCGTAGCTGCCCAGGCCGCCGCTCGCGCCCCAGATCAGGACGTTGTCGCCCTGCTTCATCCCGGCGCCGTTGCGGGAGACCAGCTGCCGGTAGGCGGTGGAGTTGACGAGCCCGGGGGCCGCCGCCTCCTCCCAGGTCAGGTGCCTCGGCTTGGGCATCAGCTGGTTGGACTTCACCAGCGCGATCTCCGCCAGGCCGCCGAAGTTGGTCTCGAAGCCCCAGATGCGCTGCTCGGGGTCGAGCATGGTGTCGTTGTGGCCGTCGGCGCTCTCCAGCTCCACGGACAGACAGTGCGCGACGACCTCGTCGCCGGGCCGCCAGGCGTTGACACCGGGGCCCGTGCGCAGCACGACGCCCGCGAGGTCGGAGCCGATGACGTGGTACGGCAGGTCGTGCCGCTTGCCCAGGGGCGAGAGCTTTCCGTAGCGCTCCAGGAACGCGAAGGTCGGCACGGGCTCGAAGATCGAGGTCCAGACGGAGTTGTAGTTCACGGAGCTGGCCATGACGGCCACCAGGGCTTCGCCGGGACCGAGTTCGGGGACGGGGACGTCCTCGACGTGCAGGGACTTGCGGGGGTCCTTCTCCCGGCTGGTCAGGCCCGCGAACATCTCCGCCTCGTCCTTGTGCACGGTCACCGCGCGGTAGGACTCGGGGAGGGGCAGGGCGGCGAAGTCCTCGGCGCGGCTGTCGGGCGCGAGGATCGCTTCGAGGATGTGGTTCATGTCGGGCCTCCGGCGAAGCGCGTCGTGAAACGGGCTTGAGGGAACGTCGGGGGTGGTGCATGAGGCGGAGCCGTCGGTTCGGCGGTGCTGCGAGGGTTACGAGGGCTGCGCGGGTGACGCTTTGGGCCTGTGTGACGCAGGCATCCGGGCGCACGGCGTACGGGTGTGGGTGTACGTGTGGGGACAGCCGGCGCACGACGGTTGGTGTCTGCGCGCCGGCCGCCCGGATGCCCCCAAGGTATGGCACCGCGTGCCAGGCGACAAGACACCGAGTGCCAACAATTTCTCTCAGATGTCATCCGGAGGGCACGCATGAGCAAGATACGAAGAGAAACGGCCACCCCAAGGGGTGGCCGTCATCCGGATATGTCCGCTTGTATCAGCGCTTCTTGAGTGCCTTGAGCGCTTTGCGTGTCAGCGCTTCTTGAGCGCCTTCTCGATCGCGCGCATGACCTCGCTCAGAGGGGCGTCCGTCCGCGCCACCGTCACCAGTACCTCGCCCTCGGTCCGCGCCGAGGCGGCCGGTGCCGCCCCCTCCCCGTCGGCGTTCGCCCGGCCCGCGCCGATGCCCGTGCCGAAGGTCTCCCGCACGATCGCGAACGCGTGGTCGAGCTGGGTCTCCACGTCGCCCTCGCCCCCGCCGCGCAGCCAGCGCCGCAGCACGTGGTTGTGCGCGGTGACCACCGCGGACGCGGCGACCTCGGCGAGCAGCGGGTCGTCGTCGCCGTGCTGGTGCGCCCGCTCGTCGAAGTGGCCCAGGAGGTAGCGCGTGAACAGCCGCTCGTAGCGGGCGACGGAGGCGATCTCGCGCTCGCGGAGCGCGGGCACCTCCCGGGTCAGCCGGTAGCGCTCGACGGAGACCGCGGGCGAGGCCGCGTACATCCGCATGACCTCCTTGATCCCCCGGCAGACGGTGTCGAGCGGGTTCTCGTGCGGCGGCGCGGCGTCGAGCACCGCCGAGGCCCGCACCAGCGTGTCGTCGTGGTCGGGGAAGATGGCCTCTTCCTTGGAGCGGAAGTGGCGGAAGAAGGTCCTGCGGGCCACGCCGGCCGCGGCCGCGATCTCGTCGACCGTCGTCGCCTCGTAGCCCTTCGTCGCGAACAACTCCATCGCCGCCGCCGCGAGTTTGCGGCGCATGGTGAGCCGCTGGGCGGCGGCGCGGCGGCTGCCCGCGCTCCCGGCGGGAGTGCGGGGCTTTCCGGGGGTTTCGACGGCCGTGCGCGGGGTGCGGTCGGCCTTGTCGGGCTGGGGCATGTGGGGAACGTAACACGCGC
Source organism: Streptomyces sp. UNOC14_S4 (assembly GCF_020740835.1). Lineage (GTDB taxonomy): Bacteria > Actinomycetota > Actinomycetes > Streptomycetales > Streptomycetaceae > Streptomyces. Next base: position 1,920 of record NZ_JAINFC010000164.1, on the reverse strand, counting down.
TCGTATGGGTGTGCCGGGGCGGACTCCCCGCGGGTTCGAGCAGTCCGCCCCATCCCGTGCCGTGGGCGAGCACCGGAAGGTCAGCGCCGGGCGTACTCACGGAAGCCGCGTCCCGTCTTGCGGCCGAGGCAGCCCGCGGCGACCAGGTGCTCCAGCAGGGGCGCGGGCGCGAGCCCCGGGTCGCGGAACTCGCGGTGCAGCACCCGTTCGATGGCCAGCGACACATCCAGGCCGACCACGTCCAGGAGCTCGAAGGGGCCCATCGGATAGCCGCCGCCGAGCTTCATCGCGGCGTCGATGTCGTCGAGCGACGCGTAGTGCTCCTGCACCATCTTGACCGCGTTGTTGAGGTACGGGAACAGCAGCGCGTTGACGATGAAGCCCGCCCGGTCGCCGCAGTCCACCGGGTGTTTGCGGACGCGGGCGCACACCGCGCGGACGGTGGCGTGCACGTCGTCGGCGGTGAGGACCGTGCGCACCACCTCGACCAGCTTCATCGCCGGGGCCGGGTTGAAGAAGTGCATCCCCACCACGTCCTGCGGCCGCGACGTGGCGCGGGCGCAGGCGATCACCGGCAGCGAGGAGGTGGTGGTGGCCAGGACCGCACCCGGTTTGCACACCTTGTCCAGGGTGGCGAAGAGCTGCTGCTTGACCGTCAGTTCCTCCGCCACCGCCTCGACGGCCAGATCCACCTCGGCGAAGGCGTCCAGCGAGCCCGCCGGGGTGATCGCCGCGAGCGCCGCCTCCCGCTCCGCGGGCGTCAGCCTGCCCTTGTCCACCGAACGGGCGAGGGACTTCGCGATGCGCTCCTTCGCGGCCAGCGCCTTCTCCGGCGAGCGGGCGGCCAGCACCACCGCGTACCCGGCCTTGGCGAAGACCTCGGCGATGCCGCTCGCCATCGTGCCCGAACCCGCCACGCCCACGGCCCGCACCTCGCGCACCGCGGTGCCGCCCGCGCCGTTCCCGGAGGCCCCGGCCGGTGTCGTCCGTTCGTCCGGCACGACGACCGGCGAGTCCTGCGACTCGTACGTGTAGAAGCCGCGGCCCGCCTTACGGCCGGTCAGCCCCGCCGCGGCGAGCTGTCCGAGGACCGGCGCGGGCGCGTGCAGCCGGTCGTGCGAGGCGGCGTACATGGCCTCCAGGACCGTACGGGCCGTGTCGACGCCGATCAGGTCGAGGAGGGCGAGCGGGCCCATCGGCAGGCCGCAGCCCAGCCGCATGGCCGCGTCGATGTCCTCGCGGGTGGCGTAGCGCGACTCGTACATCGCCGCCGCCTGGTTGAGGTAGCCGAAGAGCAGCCCGTCGGCGACGAAGCCCGGCCGGTCGCCGACCGCGACCGGCTCCTTGCCCAGCTCCCGGGCGAGTTCGGTGACCGCGGCCACGGCGGCGGGCGCGGTGAGCACCGAGGAGACCACCTCGACCAGCTTCATCGCCGGGGCCGGGTTGAAGAAGTGCAGCCCGAGGACGCGCTCGGGGCGGGCGGAGTCGGCGGCGAGCCGGGTCACGGACAGCGCGTTGGTGCCGGTCGCGAGGATGGCGTCGGGGCGCACCAGCGCGTCCAGCGCGGTGAACACCTCGTGCTTGAGCGCGTAGTCCTCCGGCACGACCTCGACGACCAGGTCGGCGTCGGCCGCGGCGGAGAGCTCGCACGTGGTGCGGAAGCGGGCCAGGACAGCCCGCCGCTCCTCCTCGTCGATCCGCTCGCGCCGCACCGCCCGGGCGGTCGCGGCCTCCAGGGCACGCACGGCGTGCGCGGCCGCCGCCCCGGAGACGTCGATGCCGATGACCCGGCGGCCCGCCCGGGCCAGCACCTCGGCGATGCCGGTGCCCATGGTGCCGAGGCCGACGACGGCCACGGTCCTGATCGAAGAGGCGGCGGACGGAGCGGCGGACGAAGCCGCGGGGGCGGCGGGGGAGGAG
>NZ_JAINFC010000163.1 GCF_020740835.1 Streptomyces sp. UNOC14_S4 | reverse complement strand
GGCCTCTTGTACAGCTCGTGCACCGGTGCCGTCTCCACGATCCGGCCCGCGTACATCACGGCGATCCTGTCGGCCACGTCCGCCACCACGCCCAAGTCGTGCGTGATGAGGATGAGGCCCATGTCGTACTCGCGGCGCAGTTCCGCCAGCAGGTCCATGACCTGGGCCTGGACCGTCACGTCGAGGGCCGTGGTCGGCTCGTCGGCGATGATCAGGTCCGGCTCCAGGGCGATCGCCATCGCGATCATGATGCGCTGACGCATACCGCCCGAGAACTGGTGCGGGTAGTCGTTCACGCGGTCCTTGGCCGCCGGGATGCGCACGCGCTCCATCAGTTCGACGGCCTTGGCCCGGGAGTCCTTGCGGGTCATGCTCTCGTGCACCTCGAACATCTCGCTGAGCTGGGTGCCCACGCTCAGCACGGGGTTGAGGGCGGAGAGCGCGTCCTGGAAGATCATGGCCAGCTTGGCGCCGCGCAGCCGGCGGCGCGTCTCGGCGGGCATGGTCAGCAGGTCCTGGCCGCGGAAGAAGACCTGGCCGCCGGTGACGAAGCCGGGCGGCGAGTCGACGATGCCCATGACGGCCTGGGCGGTGACGGACTTCCCGGAGCCGGACTCCCCCAGCACGGCGAGGGTCTCGCCCGCGTCGACGCTGTAGCTCACGCCGTTGACGGCCTTGGCGACGCCGTCGCGGGTGCGGAACTCCACCTGGAGGTCCCGGACGTCCAGCAGGACCGGCCGGTGCTCGTGGTGCTCCTGCTGCATTCGTCCGGCTCCTCAGCGCAGTTTGGGGTCGAGGGCGTCGCGTACGGCGTCGCCGAGCATGATGAACGCCAGCACCGTGATGCTCAGCGCCCCCGCGGGCCACAGCAGCATGTGCGGGGCGTTGCGGATCTGGACGGAGGCGCTGGAGATGTCGATGCCCCACGAGACGGTGGGGGGCTTGAGGCCGACGCCCAGGAAGGAGAGCGTGGCCTCCAGGGCGATGTAGGTGCCGAGCGCGATGGTGGCCACGACGATGACGGGGGCCACGGCGTTGGGCGCGATGTGCCGCAGCAGCAGCCGTCTGTCGCCCGCGCCGAGGGCCCGCGCGGCCTGGACGTAGTCGTTCTGTTTGACGGTGACGACGGAGCCGCGGGCGATACGGGCGATCTGCGGCCAGCCCAGCAGCACGATGAAGCCGACGACGGGCCAGAGCGAGCCGCTGGGCACCACGGAGAGGAAGACCAGGCCGCCGAGGATGATCGGGATGCCGAAGAAGACGTCGGCGAGCCGGGAGAGCAGCGCGTCCCACCAGCCGCCGTAGTAGCCGGCGAGGCCGCCGAGGACGCTGCCGAGCAGGGCGGCCCCGGCCGTGGCGCAGATGCCGACGGTGATGGAGGCGCGGGCCCCGTGGACGGTGCGGGTGTAGACGTCGCAGCCCTGGGCGTCGAAGCCGAAGGGGTGGCCGGGCGCCGGGCCGTCCTGGGCCTTGGCGAGGTCGCAGGTCAGCGGGTTGCCACTGGCGATGAGCCCGGGCCAGAGGGCGATGAGGACGAGGAAGAGGATGATCAGCGCGGAGGCCACGAAGACGGGGTTGCGGCGCAGGTCGTGCCAGGCGTCGGACCACAGGCTGCGGGCCTTGCCGCTGACCGGTTCGAGGGTCTCCGCCTCGCTGGTGGCGAGGCTCATCGCGCCGCCGCCCGCGGGGGTGATGACGTCCTCGTGGTCCGGGTCGGGGGTCCGCAGGGGATCGGTGCGGTCAGGCATAGCGGATCCTCGGGTCGAGCACGGCGTAGAGGAGGTCGACCAGCAGGTTCGCCATGAGGAAGACGAGCACCAGGATGGTCACGAAGCCGACCACGGTCGGGGAGTTCTGCCGCAGGATGCCCTGGTAGAGCTGGTAGCCGACGCCGTGGATGTTGAAGATCCGCTCGGTGACGATGGCGCCGCCCATCAGCGCCCCGACGTCGGTGCCGATGAAGGTGACGACGGGGATCAGGGAGTTGCGCAGCAGGTGCCGTCCGATGATCCGGCGGGGCGGCAGGCCCTTGGCGACGGCCGTGCGGATGTAGTCGGCGCGGGAATTCTCCGCGACGGAGGTACGGGTCAGCCGCGTCACGTACGCCAGTGAGGTGAGGGCGAGGACGACGCCCGGCAGGATCAGCTCGTCCAGCCGGGCCTCGGGCGAGACCGAGGGCGACACCCACCCCCACTTGGCGCCCAGCAGGAACTGCAGCACGTAGCCGCTGACGAAGGTGGGGATGGAGACGACGACCAGGGTGAGCAGCAGGACCGTGGTGTCCACGGAGCGGCCGCGGCGCAGTCCGCTGAGGACGCCGAGCACGATGCCGATGACGATCTCGACGGCGATGGCGACGAGCGTGAGGCGCAGGGTCACGGGAAAGGCGTCGGCCATCAGCTCGGTGACCTTCTGGCCGTTGAAGGCCGTGCCGAATTCACCGCTGAGGATCTGCCCCATGTAGTGCCCGTACTGCTTCCACAGGGGCTGGTCGAGATAGAGCTCGGCGCGGATGCGCGCGGCGGTCGCGGGGTCGGGCGCCTTGTCGCCGAAGAGCGCGGCGACCGGGTCGCCCAGGGCGTAGACCATGAAGAAGATCAGGAACGTGCTGCCGATGAACACGGGGATCATCTGGAGCAGCCGCCGGATCACATACCGTCCCATGGGGGCTCCGAGTGCTCGTCAGCTGACCTTGATCTGTTCGTAGACGGGGACGCTGAAGGGGTTGAGGGTGACGTCGGAGACCCGCTCGGAATAGCCGGCGCTGCCGTTCTGGTACCAGAGCGGAATGGCGGGCATCAGGTCGGCCAGGATCTTCTCCGCGTCCTGGAATCTGGCGTTGGCGGCGTCCGCCGAGCTCTCGGCGTTGGCCTCGTCGACGAGGTTGTCGAACCGCGGGTCGGAGAATTTCCCGTAGTTGGAGGAGGCGCCGGTGTAGTAGAGCGGCTGCAGGAAGTTCTGGATGAGCGGGTAGTCCATCTGCCAGCCCGAGCGGAAGGGGCCGGTCATCCGCTGTTCGGAGATCTGGTTGCGGAAGTCCGCGAAGGTGCCGACCGGGTTGACCGTGCAGGCCCGGTCGCTGTTCAGGGCGTTGTTGATGCTGTTGCAGACGGCGTCCATCCACATGCGGTGCGAGCCGGTGTCGACGTTGGAGGTGAGGGTGATCCCGCCGCCGGGCAGCCCGCCGCCCTCCTGGATCAGCTTCTTCGCGGTGGCGGGGTCATAGCCGCAGGCGTCGCCGCACAGGCCCGCCTTGTAGCCGCCCGCCTCGCCGAGGGCGGGCGAGGTCCAGTCGGTGGCCGGGGTGCGCGTCTTCCGGTAGATCTGCTCGGTGATCTGGTCGCGGTTGATGGCCATGGACAGGCCGCGGCGGACCTTTTCCAGCCCGGGTTTCGACCAGTTCGGTGCGTACATCGGGAAGTCGAGGGTCTGGATGATGCCGGCGGGCTGGTTGATGTAGCGGTCGCCGAGGTCCTTCTTCACATTCTTGAGCTGGGTGCTGGGAATGTCGTCGACCAGGTCGAGATTGCTCGCCTGGAGGTCGGTGTACGCCGTGTTGTTGTCGGTGTAGACCCGCAGCTCCACCCCCGCGTTCCGGGCCTTGTCGGGGCCGGGGTACTTGTCCCACCGGGTGAGCCGCATCGCCGAGCCCTTGTGGTACGAGTCGATGGTGTACGGGCCGTTGCCGACGGGCTTCTTGAGCCAGGCGGCGTGATTGTCGAAGAAGGCCCTGGGGAGCGGGGAGTAGGCGGCGTAGCCAAGGGTGTCGGGCCAGGTGGAGAACTTGGTCCGCAGCCGTACGGTGAAGGTCCGCTCGTCCTTCACGGCGAGCCCGGAGAGGGTCTTCGCGGTGGCGTTCCCGCTGACGGGGTGAACCTTGTCGTAGCCCTCGACGTATTCGAAGAACGAGGCGTTCTTCTGTTTGTTGTCGAGGTTCGCGGCGTAGTTCCAGGCGTCGACGAAGGAGTTCGCCGTGACCTTCTCGCCGTTGCTGAAGGTCCAGCCGTCCTTCAGGGTGATGGTGAAGTTCTGCTGGTCGGACGTGTCGATTTTGTCGGCGAGCATGTTCTCGGCGGCGCCGGACTTCGGGTCGTAGCGCTTGAGGCCGCGGAAGAGCATCGCGAGCACCTTGCCGCCCTGGACCTCGTTGGTGTTCGCGGGCTCCAGCGGGTTCTGCGGGTCGCCCCAGGAGGCCCGGACGACCCCTTTGCTCTCACCGGCCGTCCCCCCGCAGCCCGCGGCGGCCAGCGCCACCGCCACCGCACCCACGACCCACCGGGCCCGCGCGACTCCCCGCATGGAGTACTCCTCGTCCTCAGCCTCGCCTGGAACGAGATAACACTGATTTATGGCTTTAATGGGCCTTATGCAGGCTGGACGGCGCGGAAACCGCCCATACGCGTGACCGCCGGACGCACGAAAGCCGGACGGGCTGAAAATCAGCCCGTCCGGCGTTTGAGGACCGGGGTCCGGGGCGGAGCCCCGCGCAACGCACCCGCGGACGAAGAACTACGCGGCGGGAACGACCTGCCGCTCTTCGGCAAAGTGGCACGCCGACTCGTGCGCCGCCGCCGTCTCCTTGCCCTTGAAGAGCTCGGGGACCGCCAGCAGCGGCAGCTCCTCGGCGCACTTGTCCTGCGCCTTCCAGCAGCGGGTGCGGAAGCGGCAGCCGGACGGCGGGTTGGCCGGGGAGGGCACGTCGCCGGTGAGGATGATCCGCTCCCGGCCCTCGCGCACCTCCGGGTCCGGCACCGGCACCGCGGAGAGCAGCGCCTGGGTGTACGGGTGCGTCGGGTGCTCGTAGATCTCCTCGTCCGTACCGATCTCCGCCATCTTGCCCAGGTACATCACGCCGACGCGGTCGGAGATGTGCCGGACGATGGACAGGTCGTGGGCGATGAAGACATAGGACAGGTCGAACTCGTCCTGGAGCTTCTCCATCAGGTTGATGACCTGCGCCTGCACGGAGACGTCGAGCGCGGAGACCGGCTCGTCGCAGATGATGATCTCCGGGTTGAGCGCGAGGCCGCGGGCGATGCCGATGCGCTGGCGCTGGCCGCCGGAGAACTGGTGCGGGTAGCGGTTGATGTACTCCGGGTTCAGGCCCACGACGTCCAGGAGCTCCTGGACGCGCTTGCGCCGGTCGCCCTTCGGGGCCACCTCGGAGTGGATCTCGAAGGGCTCCCCGATGATGTCGCCGACCGTCATCCGCGGGTTCAGCGAGGTGTAGGGGTCCTGGAAGACCATCTGGATGTTGCGGCGCACGGCCTTCAGGGCGCGCCCGGACAGCTTGGTGATGTCCTGGCCCTTGTAGAAGACCTCGCCGGAGGTGGCCGTCTCCAGGGTCATCAGCAGCCTGGCGACGGTCGACTTGCCGCAGCCGGACTCGCCGACGATGCCCAGCGTCTCGCCCTTGTAGAGGTCGAAGGAGATGCCGTCGACGGCCTTGACCGCCCCGACCTGCCGCTTGAGCACCAGGCCCTGGGTGAGCGGGAAGTGCTTGACGAGGTTGCGGACCTGGAGGATCGGCTCCCGCTGCTCCGCCGCCTGCTTGGCCGGCTCAGCCATGGATGGTCTCCTTCCAGAAGTGGCACGCGCTGCCGCGGCCGTCGAGCTCGGTGCCGTCCTGCTCCGTCACCCGGTGCAGCTCGGGGATGTCCTTGCGGCACACGTCCTGCGCCACGGGGCAGCGCGGGTTGAAGGCGCAGCCGGTGGGGATGTGCAGCAGGTTGGGCGGGAGGCCCTTGATCGCGTAGAGCTCCTGGCCCTTCTGGTCCAGGCGCGGGATCGAGTCCAGCAGACCGCGGGTGTACGGGTGCGCGGGCCGCTTGTAGAGCTCGTGCACGGGGGCGGTCTCGACGATCCGGCCCGCGTACATCACGGCGATCTTGTCGGCCACGTCCGCCACCACGCCGAGGTCGTGCGTGATGAGGATGAGGCCCATGTTGTACTCGCGCTGGAGCTCCGCGAGCAGGTCCATCACCTGGGCCTGGACCGTCACGTCGAGGGCCGTGGTCGGCTCGTCGGCGATGATCAGGTCCGGCTCCAGGGCCATGGCCATGGCGATCATGATGCGCTGGCGCATACCGCCCGAGAACTGGTGCGGGTAGTCGTTCACGCGCTGCTTGGCGGCCGGGATGCGCACGCGGTCCATCAGCTCGATGGCCCTGGCCTTGGCGTCCTTCTTGGACAGGCCCTGGTGCACCCGGAACATCTCGCCGAGCTGGTTGCCGACGGAGAAGACGGGGTTGAGCGCCGAGAGGGCGTCCTGGAAGATCATCGCCATCTTCGGGCCGCGCAGCTTGCGGCGCTCGTTCTCCGGCAGCTTCAGGATGTCCTGGCCGTGGAAGAGGATCTCGCCGCCCGCGACCCGCCCGGGGGGCGAGTCGAGGATGCCCATGATGGCCTGGGCGGTGACGGACTTGCCGGAGCCGGACTCGCCGAGCACGGCGAGGGTCTCGCCCGCGTCGACGCTGTAGCTCACGCCGTTGACGGCCTTGGCGACGCCGTCGCGGGTCTTGAACTCGACGTGCAGGTCGCGCACTTCGAGCAGCGGCGTGGACTTCTCGCCCTCGGCCGCCGCCTTGCCGGTCTTCTCGGCGGCCTTCTCGGCGGCCTTCCCGGCGGACTTTTCGTTGGTGGTCATCGGGACGTTCTCCTACCGCAGCTTCGGGTCGAGGGCGTCACGCAGCCCGTCGCCGACGAACACAAAACCGAGCACCGTCAGGACGATCGCGATGCTGGGGTAGACCCAGAGGAAGTCGTTGACGCCCATGTTGTCCTTCGCCGCGGAGATCATGTTGCCCCACTCGGGGACCTCCGGGCTCACGCCGACGCCCAGGTAGGACAGCGACGCCTCGGCGACGATGGCCGTACCGACGCTGAAGGCGACGAACGACATCACGGCGGCGATCGAGTTCGGCATGATGTGCCGGACGATGATCCGGCTCGTGCTCGCGCCGAGCGCCTTGGCCGCCGTCACATAGTCCATCTCGCGGACGGACAGGATGCTGCTGCGCAGCAGTCGCGAGACGGTCGCCCAGCTGAAGATGGCGAGCGAGAGGATGACGGGCATCACGCCGCGGCCCATCACCAGGATGATCACGATGGCGCCGATGAGCAGCGGGAAGGCGAAGAAGATGTCGGCGATGCGCATGATCACCGTGTCGACCGTCTTGCCGAAGTAACCGGCCAGCGCGCCGAGCACCAGGCCGATCAGGCAGGCCAGGAAGATCGAGGCGAGACCGACGACGACGGCAATGCGGCTGCCGTAGATGACGCGGGAGAACTGGTCGCGGCCGAGCGCGTCGGTGCCGAACCAGTGGTCCCCGCTGGGGGACTTCAGCGTGTTGGTGAGGTCCTGCGCGTACGGGTCGTGCGTGGCGATCAGCGGCGCGAGCGCCGCGGTGAGGAAGAGCAGCAGCACCAGGACGAGGCCGACCACGGCGAGGCGGTTGGCGACGAAGCGGTGGCGGATCTCGCCCCACTGGGTGATGCGGGCGGGTGCCGGCTCGGCGGTGCCGGTCGCGGCGGCGGGTGCGGGCTCTGCGGTCGCGGCGCCCGGCCCCTGGCTCTTGGCGAGCTCAGTCATTGGGTGACTCCTAGAACGGGGTTGACCGGGGCGGTCAGCTGAGACGAATCCGCGGGTCGAGCATCGCGTAGAGCAGGTCGACCAGCAGGTTGAGAATGACGAACACGGCCACGCCGTACGTGACGACGCCGACGATGATCGGGTTGTTCTGCTGCTGGATCGCGGTGACCAGCGCGAAGCCGATGCCGTCCCAGTTGAAGATCGCCTCGGTGATGAGCGCACCGCCGAGGAGGCCACCGAAGGAGATGCCGATGTAGGTCACGACCGGGATCACCGAGTTGCGCAGGACGTGCTTGAAGAGCACGGTGCGCCGCGGCAGGCCCTTGGCCACGGCCGTCTTGACGTAGTCGGCGCGCAGCACCTCCAGCATCGTGCCGCGCATCAGGCGGGCGACGAGGGCGGCGTCGATGATGGCCAGCGTCATCGCGGGCATGATCATCGAGTTGAAGGTGCCGTCGGAGATCAGCGGGAACCAGCCCAGCTTCACGGAGAACGTGCTCTGGAAGATGGCACCGATGACGAAGCTGGGGAAGCCGATGGCCAAGGTGGTCAGCAGAGTGACCAGTACGTCCCAGAAGGAGTATCTGAACAGCGCCGCGATCAGACCCGCCAGCATGCCGATGACCACGTCGAGGACGATGGCCGCGAGGGCGAGCTTGGCGGTGTTCTGCAGCTTGGGCCCGAGCACCTCGGTCACCTCGCGCCGCTGGGTGTAGTCCTCGCCGAGGTCACCCGTGACGAGGTTCCCGACGTAGGTGCCGTACTGCTCGATGAGTGGCTTGTCCAGGCCGTAGCGCTGGCGCAGTTCCGCCACGACGGCGGGGTCGCGCGCCTTGTCACCGCCGAGCGAGCCGACCGGGTCTCCCGGGAGAACGAACAGGCAGGCGAACAGAATGAGTGTCGCACCGAAGAGGACGATCACCATCTGCCCGATCCGCCGGATCACGTACTTGCCCACGTTGCTGCCTCCTTGACTTGCTGCCGCCGTGGGGCGTGCTCCGCCGCCTCGTGAGAAGAGGGAGGCGACCCGGCCGCCGCACCGCCTTGTGGGCGTCGTGCGGGTGTGCCGGGCGACGGCCGCGGGCCGCGGACCTTCCGGTCCGCGGCTCCCACGACCTTCACGGAAGTGGCTGGATGGTGAGGGTTACTTCGGGCTGATCTCGGCGAGGTTCGGCTCTTCCTGGAAGTTCATCTCCAGGCCGTCGAACTTCTTGGTGTTGGCCAGGCGGTACTGGGAGCGCTTCCACAGCGGAAGCAGCGCCTGGTCCTCGTCGACCGCCAGCTTCTCGGCCTCCTGGTAGACCTTGGCGCGCTCGGCGGCGTCCTTGGTCTGACGGGCCTTCACCAGCATCTCGTCGAACTTCGGGTTGCTGTAGCGGCCGCGGTTGTCGCCCATGGCCTTGCCGTTGGCGTCCGGGTTGATGCCCTCGGTGGACAGCAGCGGGGCGAGGAAGTTGTCGGCGGTCGGGTAGTCCGCGGACCACGCCTGGCGCCAGATGCCCTTGGCGCCCTTCTCCTGCTGCTTGGCGAGCGCCTCCTTGAAGGGCAGGCCGTTCAGCTTGACCTTGAGACCGAGCACGTCCTCGACCTGCTTGGCGACGGCCTGGACCCACTCCTCGTGGCCCGAACCGGTGTTGTAGCCGAAGTCGAGGGTGTCGCCCGGCTTCAGGCCCGCCTTCTCGGCGTACTGCTTGGCCTTGTCCTTGTCCTGCTTGACGCAGGAGGAGCAGACGTCCGCCTTGTAGACGTCCTTGAAGGTCGGCGGCAGGAGAGAGGTCGCGGGCTCGTAGAGGCCCTGGAAGACACCCTTGGCGATCTGCTCGCGGTCGATCGCGTAGGAGATGGCCTTACGGGCGTCCGCCGAGTTCAGCGGTGACTCCTGGTTGAACGCCTGGATGTAGTTGATGCCGCTGGAGTCGTACTTCAGCCACTCCTTCTGCGGGTCGTACTTGGCCTTGGCGACCGGCATCTGCGGGGTGGGCATACGGGCCCAGTCGAACTGGCCCGACTCGAAGCCCTTGTACTCCAGGGTGACGCCGCTGGACGGGTTGAGGATGGAGATCTCAACCTTGTCAATCTTGGCCTTGTCCAGGCCGTAGTCGTCGTTGCGGACCAGCGTGATCTTCTGGTTGTGCTGCCAGCTGCCCTCCATCTTGAAGGGGCCGTTGCCGATCGGCGCGTCGTTGAACGACTTGTTGTCACCGGCGCCGGCGACCTTCGGGACCGGGCTGAAGACGGAGTGCGCGGTGCGCTTGACGAACTCGAAGTCCGGCGTCGACAGCTTGACCTTCAGGGTGTACTCACCCGTGGCGGACAGGCCGGAGAACTTGTCGCTCTTGCCCGAGTTGAGGTCCTTGAAGCCGTCGATCTCGTTCATGTGGTACGCGACGTCGGACGCGGAGGCCTTGGCGGCGGCGCGGGTCCAACCACGGATGAACGCCTCGGCGTTGACCGGCTCACCGTTGGAGAACTTGGTGTCCTTCTTGATCTCGAAGGTCCACTCGTCACCCTTGTCGTTCGGGGTGCTGGAGACGGCCAGCATGGGCTTGAGGGTGCCGTCGGTGTTCACCTTGTACAGACCGGTGAACAGGTTGTGCGTGACGAGCGAGCCCTCGGACTCCTGGGCGTTGTACGGGTCGATCGCGGTCGGCTCCGTGATACCGAGCCGGAACGTCGCGCCGCCCTTGCCGTCGCTCTTGCTGTCACTGCCACCGCAGGCAGTCGCGGCCATGGCCACGACTATCGCCCCGACGACCCACTTGGCGCTCTTGACACCGCGCATGGGTATGCCTCCTCAGGAGTCCACTGGTCACTACCAAGAGAGGCGCCGGTCCCACGCTGACACCCCTGACAGCGGAGACGGAACCGGCACCTCAGTGTGCTCGTGAGTCGGCGCTCCCCACAGCGCGTGACCCATTGACCCGAGCTCGATGAACCCAACTATTGAGTAGTTCAGGCTTGTAAACCACACTTAAAGGGTCTCGCTTTGGTCACATCGATCACACTCCCATGTCCGAAATCCGGACAAAGCGAGGACAGACAGACACCCGCGAAACGGACTGTTAACACAACAGCAGCCGAATTCTGTCCGCTATACGGACACCGGCGAATTCACATGTGACGCGTTGTCGCCCATGGCGACGAGAATCCTCCGGTCCACCGACGCGATCAGCGGCACCGCCCGGACGACCAGCACTCGATGGCTACCATCTGCGTCGTGTCCGACACAACCACCTGGCCGAGCGCCATTTCTGTCACGACCTCACGCCTCCGGCTCGAACCACTGCGGGTCGAGCACGCGCCGGAGGCGGTGACGCTCTTCGACGACGCGCGACTGCACGAGTGGACCGGCGGGGCGCCGTCCTCACTCGAGGAGCTGGCGGCCAAGTACCGCCGGCAGTCGGCCGGGCAGTCCCCGGACGGCAGGCAGGGCTGGCTGAACTGGATGCTGCGGCGCCTCGCGGACGGGCGGCTCGTCGGCACGGTCCAGGCCACCCTCCACCACCCGGACGAGGGAGGGACCGAGGCCGGACTCGCCTGGGTGATCGGCAGCGACCACCAGGGCAACGGTTACGGGCGCGAGGGAGCGCTGGCCATGGCCGGCTGGCTGCGCGCGCACGGCGTGGGCGGCCTGACCGCGCACATCCACCCGCGGCACGAGGCATCGATCGGTATCGCGCGGGCGCTCGGCCTGAGCGCGACGGACACGATGTCCGAGGGCGAAGTGCTCTGGAGGGACTCCGTCCGGTGAACCGGCCGGAAACGCCGGAGGCCCGGCTCCCCTGAAGTGGGGGAACCGGGCCTCCGTGCGGACTGTCGGCGCGTCAGCGGCCTCAGCGCTTGGCGCGGGACGCCGTGCGGCCGCGCTCCTTCTGGTCCAGGACGACCTTGCGGATGCGGACGGCCTCCGGGGTCACCTCGACGCACTCGTCGTCGCGGCAGAACTCCAGGGACTGCTCCAGCGACAGCTTGCGCGGCGGGACGATCGCCTCGAAGGAGTCGGCGGAGGAGGAGCGCATGTTGGTGAGCTTCTTCTCCTTGGTGATGTTGACGTCCATGTCGTCGGCGCGGGAATTCTCGCCGACGATCATGCCCTCGTACACCTCGGTGCCCGGGTCCGTGAAGAGGACGCCGCGCTCCTGGAGGTTCGTCATCGCGAAGGCGGTGACGGCACCGGCGCGGTCGGCGACCAGGGAGCCGTTGTTACGGGTCTTCAGCTCGCCGAACCACGGCTCGTGGCCCTCGTGGATGGAGTGGGCGATACCGGTGCCGCGGGTGTTCGTCAGGAACTCCGTACGGAAGCCGATCAGGCCGCGGGACGGGACGACGAACTCCATGCGGACCCAGCCGGAGCCGTGGTTGGACATGTTGTCCATACGGCCCTTGCGGGTGCCCATGAGCTGGGTGACGGCGCCCATGTGCTCCTCGGGCACGTCGACCGTGAGGCGCTCGACCGGCTCGTGCGTCTTGCCGTCGACCTGCTTGGTGACGACCTGCGGCTTGCCGATGGTCATCTCGAAGCCCTCGCGGCGCATCTGCTCGACCAGGATGGCCAGCGCCAGCTCACCGCGGCCCTGCACCTCCCAGGCATCGGGGCGCTCGGTGTCCAGGACGCGCAGCGAGACGTTACCGATCAGCTCGCGGTCCAGACGGTCCTTGACCTGGCGGGCGGTGACCTTGCGGTCCTTGACCGCGGACTTGGCGTCCGCGCCCTTGCCCGTGCCGCCGCGGCCGACCAGCGGCGAGGTGTTGGTGCCGATGGTCATGGAGATCGCGGGCTCGTCGACCGTGATCAGCGGGAGGGCGACCGGGTTCTCCGGGTCGGCCAGGGTCTCGCCGATCATGATGTCGGGGATACCGGCGACGGCGCAGATGTCACCCGGGCCGGCCACCTCGGCGGGCTTGCGGGTGAGGGCCTCGGTCATCATCAGCTCGGTGATGCGGACGTTGGAGACCGTGCCGTCACGCTTGATCCACGCGACGGTCTGGCCCTTGCGCAGCTCGCCCTGCTCGACGCGGAGCAGCGCGATACGGCCGAGGAAGTTGTCGGCGTCGAGGTTGGTGACGTGGGCCTGGAGCGGCGCGTCCTCCTCGTACGTCGGGGCCGGGACGTGCTCCAGGATCGCGGAGAAGAACGGCTCCAGGTTCTCGCTGTCCGCCGGGACGGTGCCGTCCTGCGGCTTGGTCAGCGAGGCGATGCCGTCACGGCCGCAGGCGTAGACGATCGGGAACTCGATCTGGTCCTCGTCGGCGTCCAGGTCGAGGAAGAGGTCGTACGTCTCGTTGACGACCTCGTCGATGCGGGAGTCAGGGCGGTCCGTCTTGTTGATGCACAGGATGACCGGCTTCCGCTGCTGGAGCGCCTTGCGGAGCACGAAGCGGGTCTGCGGCAGCGGGCCCTCGGAGGCGTCGACCAGCAGCACGACCGCGTCCACCATCGACAGACCGCGCTCGACCTCGCCACCGAAGTCGGCGTGGCCGGGGGTGTCGATGATGTTGATCGTGATCGGGGCCCCGCCGTCCTTGGGGTGGTACTTCACCGCCGTGTTCTTGGCGAGGATCGTGATGCCCTTCTCACGCTCCAGGTCGTTCGAGTCCATGACGCGGTCGTCCACGGAGTCGAGCTGGTGCGCGGCGAAGGCACCCGCCTGCTTGAGCATGGCGTCGACGATGGTCGTCTTGCCGTGGTCGACGTGGGCGACGATGGCGACGTTACGAATGTCGTGGCGCGTGGGCATACTTGCGGCGCTTCTCCCGGAATCGTGGATGGCGGCGCGTACGGTCCGGCACGCGCGCCCTGCCGGGCAGTACACGCCACGGCCTCTCCCATGGTACGGGCCCGCGCCGCTTTCGGCTCCCTCAGGCCATGGGGTACCCCGCTGACCTGCGGTTACCGTTTCTCCGGGGCTCCGCCCCGGGCCCTGTGGCCGAGCTGGGAGAGAAGTTTTTCCCGGGGGCTACGCCCCCGGACCCCCGGCCAGGGGCGGGAGCGAACCCGTCGGGGCTGTGCCCCGTCAGGGGCGCGGGGAACTGCGCGACCAGCCCCCACCGGCCGGCAGACGCGCGCGCAGCGCAAGACGCAGCCCGGTGGGCGCAGCGCCACAGGCAACCCGCGGCCGCGCGCCCACCGCAAGAGGCACCACCATCAGGCGCACCCGAAAGACAACAGAACTCAAGCCCGGAAGCCCAGATCCTGGTAGCGCGGGCTCGCCAGCCCGAACGCGCCGCCGTTCACGACGGTGGCCCGGGCCGCGACCACCTCCGGTCGCTGGTAGAGCGGCAGCGACCCCGCCGCGGCCCAGATGCGCGCGTCCGCCCGGTCGACCAGATCGCGCGAGACGTCCGCGTCCAGCTCCGTGGACGCCTCCTCGAAGAGCTGGTCGATCTGGTCCGTACCGACCCGCGTGTAGTTCTGCTCCACGAGCAGCGAGCCGTCCGCCGCGGGCCGCGGCTTGGCGAAGACGGGCCGGGCGTCGGTCGAGGGGAAAGGCGTGGCGGGCCAGGAGTACAGCGCCAGGTCGTACGTCCCCGCGGCGATGTGGTCCTTGAAATAGCCCGCGTCGGCGACCTTGGTGATCTCCGTGCGGATGCCCACCGCGTCGAGGCGCCGGGCGATGCGCTCGCCCACGGCCCGCTGCTGCTCGGTGCCCGCGCCGTCCGGCAGGACGAAGCGGAGGGTGAGCTTCTTGCCGTCCTTCATCCGCACCGGCACCGCCGCGGCCCGGCCGCCGCTACCTGCGTCCCGGCGGGCCGCCTTACGGGCCGCCCTGCGGACCGCCTTCTCGTCGTCCGACGGCGCCTCCTGCCGTTCCGCGGAGGACTCGTCGACGGGCTCGGCCGACGCGTCGTCGTAGTTCTCGGCGGCGTCCGCGTCGTCCTCCCCCGGCCCCCCGGGAC
>NZ_JAINFC010000162.1 GCF_020740835.1 Streptomyces sp. UNOC14_S4 | reverse complement strand
CCCGCGCCCAGCACGATCGCGGCCACCGCGCCCAGCGAGGCGCCGCTGGAGATGCCCAGCAGATAGGGGTCGGCGAGCGGATTGCGGACCAGCGCCTGGACGGCCGTGCCGACCAGGCCCAGGCCCGCGCCCACCACGGACGCGAGCAGCGCGCGCGGCACCCGCAGCCGCCACACGATCAGGTCCTGGGTGCCGGGCACGGGGCTCTCGCCGCCGAGGCCGCGCGCCACCGAGGACCACACCTCGCGCAGCGGCACATGGGTCGAGCCCAGGCAGACCGACGCGGTCAGCGCGGCCACCAGGAGCACGGCCAGCACCGCGCAGGCCCACCCGGCCCGTACGCCCGGCTCCCGCTCCTGGTCCCGCTCCCGTTCCGGCTCCGTCCCCGCGGCCGTGGTGGGCGCGGACGTCACTTGACCAGGTCCGGGTGGAGCGTGTGCGCGATCTCGCGCACGGTGTCGGCGCTGCGCACCCCGCCGATCGTGGTGCGCTCCGAGCCGATGCGCACGAAGCGGCCCTCCTTCACGGCGGTGAGGTCCTTGGTCGCCGGGAAGGAGCGCAGGAAGTCGGCGGCCTCGTCGAACGCCTTCTGATTCGCTTCCTCGCTGCCGCGGTTGCGCACCCCGAGCTGGATCCAGTCCGGGTTCTTGGCGACGACGTCCTCCCAGCCCACCGGCTTGAAGTCGCCGTCACAGTCGGCGAAGACGTTCCGCGCGCCCGCCTGCGTGATCACCGCGTTGGCGACCTGCCGGTTGCACACGGCCATGGGCTGCTTGGTGCCCGCGTCGAAGTCGAAGAAGAAGTAGGTCGGCCGCTTGTCCTCGGGGACGCCCTTGAGCGCGTCGCGCACGGCGTCCGTCTTCTTGTTCATCCCGGCGACGAGTTCGTCGGCCCGCCGCGAGGTGCCGGTGATCGCGCCGAGCGACTGGATGTCGGCCTCCACGCCGGACAGGTCGGTGCGCGGGCTCTTGTTCATCGAGGCGCACGCGGTCGACTTCAGGAAGACGTGCTTGATGCCCGCCGCCTTGAACTCCTCGGCCGTGGGGGCGTCGGGCGTCTTGCCCATGTTCTTCATGGACGAGAACGCGTCGATGTACAGGTCGGCTCCGGAGCCGAGCAGCTTCTCCTTGGGGACCGACATCTTCCCCAGCACCGGCACCTTCGCCCCCTGGTCGGCGAACTCCCCGGGCAGCGCGCCCTTGCCGGGCGGGAAGCCGGTGCCGACCACCTTGTCGCCCGCGCCCAGCCACATCAGCAGCTCCAGGCTCGCCGCGTTACTGGTGACGATCTTCTTCGGGGCCGATTCGAAGGTCGTCTTCGCCCCCATGCAGTCGGTCACGCTCATCGGGAAGCCCGCGGGCGCGGAGGCGGACGCCCCGGCGTCGTCGGACCCCTTCGTCCCGCCGCCACCGCCGCAGGCCGTCGCCGTCGCCGACAGGGCCACAGCGGCCAGCACACCGCACCACACACGAGGGCGCATCAGAAACACTCCAGAACTCGACACGCGCCGGACCCGCCCGTGCGGGCCCGGATCAGTTACCGGATCAGTTAGTCGGACCGCATCCGCGTCCGGTTCCCGCGCATCGTGAGGAAACGCGACGTACGCTCTCCCGAGCACACTGTGGTTCCTGTCCCCTGTCGTTTTGCGTGTCGCTCGTGCCGTGCGAAGTGCGAAGGAGGCCCGCCGTGGCGGACCAGCTCAAGGAGATGCCCACCGACTGGCGTCGGGCCCTGGCCGTCGTCGCCCACCCCGACGACCTGGAGTACGGGACCTCCGCCGCCATCGCCACCTGGCTCGACGAGGGCCGCACCTGTGCCTACGTGCTGGCCAGCGCGGGCGAGGCGGGCATCGACACGCTCGCCCCGGCCGAGGCGGGGCCGCTGCGCGAGCGGGAGCAGCGCGCCTCCGCGGCGGCGGTGGGCGTGCAGACGGTGGAGTTCCTCGGGCACCGGGACGGCGTCATCGAGTACGGGCCCCGGCTGCGCCGCGACTTCGCCGCCGCGATCCGGCGGCACCGGCCCGAGCTGGTCCTCACCATCAACCACCACGACACCTGGGGCGGCGTCCACTGGAACACCCCCGACCACCGTGCCGTGGGCCGGGCCGTCCTCGACGCGGCCGGCGACGCGGGGAACCGCTGGATCTTCCCCGAGCTCGCCGAGGAGGGCCTCGAACCCTGGGACGGCGTCCGCTACGTGGCCGTCGCGGGCTCGCCACGGCCGACCCACGCGGTGGCCGCCGAGGCCGGGCTCGAACGGGCCGTGGCGTCCCTGATGTGCCACCGGACCTATATCGAGGCCCTGACGAAGGACGAGCCGGAGGGGTACTGCCGTAGTTTTCTGGAGGGCAGCATGCGGGGGGCCGCGGAGCGGTTCGGGGGGCGGCTGGCGGTGGATTTCGAGCTTTTTGCGCGCTGAACGGTCGCGCCGCGGGCTCCGCCCTGGGCCCTGGTGCGCCTACCGGGCTGCCTCGTGAGGTCGGTGCGCGACTGACGGTCGTGTGTGGCTGGGCGCGCAGTTCCCCGCGCCCTTACGGGGCTTCGCCCCGCGCCCCTTATGCGCCTCCGGCGCCCGGTTCCATCACCAGTACGGCTACGTCGTCCTGGAGGCGGCCGCGGGTGTGTGCGTCCAGGTCGGCACGGAGGCGCTCCAGCAGTTCCGGCGTCGGCAGTCGCGCCCAGGTGTCCAGCCGT
Organism: Streptomyces sp. UNOC14_S4; assembly: GCF_020740835.1. Lineage (GTDB taxonomy): Bacteria > Actinomycetota > Actinomycetes > Streptomycetales > Streptomycetaceae > Streptomyces. Next base: position 11,808 of record NZ_JAINFC010000162.1, on the reverse strand, counting down.
TCGGCGAGCGGATAGAAACCGCCGTCCGGGGCCCGCGCCTCCGTCACGCCGTCCGTGCACGCCAGCACCCGCCCGCCCGCGGGCAGCTCGACCCGCTGGGTGGTGCGCGACGCCGCGGCCAGCTCGCCCAGGCCCAGGGGCAGGCCCGGGTCGGGCGCCGCCAGTTCCCGTACCCCGCCCTCGGGGCCGATGAGGAAGGGCGCGAGGTGTCCGCAGTCCACGAAGACCACGGGCACCTTGCCGTCGTCCCGGCGCGGGGCCTCCTCCGTGCCGAAGACCAGCGCGGTGACGAACTCCTCGGACGCGCGCAGCGCCATGTCCTCCGCCGCGCCCGTCCCGTGCCGTCCCCCGCCCGCGGACCGCGCCTGGTAGGCCGCCGACCGGTGGTAGCGGCGGAGCCCCTGCTCCATGGCCTCCACCCCGCTCTCCAGGGAGCGCCGGTGGTACGCGGCCTCCCGGAACGCCGTCAGCACCGCGGCGCCCGCGCCCAGGGTGCCGAGCCCCTTGCCCCGGACGTCGCCGATCAGCACGCGCGTCCCGTACGGGGTGTCGACGACCTCGTAGAGGTCGCCGCCGATCAGGGCCTCCCGCTGCGACGAGACGTAGAAGCCGTCCACCACCACGCTGTGCGTGCGCAGCGGCAGCGGGCGCAGCAGGGCCCGTTGCGCGGCCTCGCCGGTGGCCCGCACCCGCTCCAGCAGCTCCTCGCCGTCGCGCCGCAGCCGGGCCACCGCGATGCTCGCGCCCACCATCAGGGCGTTGCCCACGAACGCCCCGACGCGGTTGACCGCCACCTCGCTCGTCAGCACGCCGTGGTGCGCGACCATCACACAGAAGTCGAGGATCCCGACGAACACGGTCTGGCGGTAGCTGCACAGGGCGGCGGCCGTCATCGGGGCGAGTGCCGCGAAGACGTCGAGCCGCAGCCCGGACGGGGTCATGAGGTCGACGGCCACGATGACCGCGAGATAGACGAGGACGAGCGCGAGGGGCATGCTGCGCGACGACACCGTGGCGGGACCTCCACGCCGGGGAGAGGCTTCAGGAAATGGGTATCTAATGGGTATCTATCAGCCCTTAAGTGGCTGCATAGGGTATTTCGCCATCTCCGGCCCGTCATGGCCCTCGCGCCCCGGCCACCCGGTGCGATCTTGACCCGGGGTTGCCTCAGAGTTTGCGGTACGCGCGCGCGTCGTCGGCCGCGGCGAGGACCGTGTCCAGGTCGCCACCGGCCGACGCCGTCACCAGGGCGGTCACCGCGCCCTCCACGAACGGCGCGTCGGCGATCCGTACCTCGGCGGGGGCCAGCGAACCGTCGCCGATCAGGGCCTTGACCGTCAGGACCGCGCTGCCCATGTCGCACAGCACCACCACGCCCGCGCCCTCGTCCACGGCGGCCACCGCTGCGCGGACCAGCTCCGCGCTGGTGCCGACGGAACCGTCGGGCAGGCCGCCCGCCGCCGCGGCCGGCGCGGGCTTGTCCGTACCGGTCAGGGCCCGCGCGAGCGCGGCGGTCGAGGCGGCCACGTCACGGCTGTGCGAGACCAGCACCATGCCCACCCGGCCGGGAGTGAGGGGAGCGGCTTCCACTTCGGGTTCGGGCTCCGCTTCGGGTTCCGTCCTCGGTTCCGCCTGCGCCGGTTCTCTCGTTTCTCTCGTTTCGACCGGTGCCGCGCACAGCACCGGGTCGGTCGCCTCGTGGAGCGCGGTCATCAGCAGGGCGGAGGACGTGGCGCCCGGGTCCTGGTGGCCGATGCTGCGCTCGCCCAGATAGCTGGCTCGGCCCCGCCGCGCCCGCATCGGAATGGTCGCCTCCGCCCCGGCGCCCGCCGCGCGGGCCGCGGCCTCCAGAGCCTCGGTCACCCCGCCGGTCGCCAGGGCCTCGATGTAGGCGTCCGCGGCGGGCTGCAGGGCGTCGACCATCGTCTTGTCGCCCGGCGCCGCGTCACCGAGCCGCCGTACGCTCGCGACGGCCGCGGCCAGCGCCTTCCCGAGGGTCTCCGGCTCGACGACGGCGTCGTCCCCGAGGACCTTGCCCATGCGGCGCAGCACCGTCCCGAAGAGCGGGCCGGACGCGCCGCCGACGGTGTTGGTGAGGTGCACGCCCGCGGCGGTGAGCAGCGCGCCCGGTGTGGCCGGCGCTTCCCGTTCGACGGCGTCCGCCGCGGAGGTGAAGCCGCGCTTGAGGTTCGCGCCGTGGTCGGCGTCGCCGATGGCGGCGTCGAGCTCGGTGAGGTACGCGGCCTCCGCGATGACGACGCGCGTCGCGCGGTCGAGGAACCGGTGGAAGAAGGCCAGGTCGAGCGGGACGGTCATGGGGCGGTCCTTTTCGGCGGAACGGGCGTCCGCCTCAGGGTAGGCGCTCCGCTTGGGTTTGCGGTTTCTCCGGGTGCGGCTTTGTTTGTCGGCTGCGCCTACTGGGTTGCCTCTTGCTCTTGGCGCGTGGCTGCGGGTGTGTTGTGGCTGGGCGCGCAGTTCCCCGCGCCCCTTACGGGGCCCCGGGCGCGCCCACGCGGCGGAGCCGCAAATACAACACAGCCCCGCACCCCTTATGGTGCGCTGCCCGTACTCAACTTCAGGTTGTCCGCCTTGATCGTGTCCGATGTCACCAGGGCCTGTTCCGCCGTTACCCGGGTCATGAAGACGAACGGTGGGATGACCGGTGGTGCGGGCAGGCCGTCGGGGGAGAAGGTGACGCACAGGACGCCTTCGATACAGCCGCTGAATTTCGTGAGGTAGAGCGTGACGTCGCCGGTCAGGTCCAAGGTGCGGGCGTTCAGGGACAGTTCGCCGGTGCCGCGGCCGTCCCGCGTCGTCAGCCGGTAGTCCGTCAGTGACGCCGAGCCCATCCTGAGCACCAGGACCGGCAGTGTTCCCCGGGCCGTGGGGACGCGGGAGACCCCGGCGAAGGCGAAGCCGTGCGGCGCGAAGAGCGTCGTGCTGACGACCGGCGGGACCGCCGCGGCCGTGATGCGCGGGGCCGCCTCGGCGCGGCCCGCGCCCGGCGCGCCGACGGCGGCCAGTGCCAGGACCGCCGGCAGCGCGACCGCCAGCGCCTTGTCGCCGGACGACGGTTCCGCCCGGGCCACACGGTCCGGGCGGCCCGGTGTCCAGCCGAAGCCCATGGCGCTGCCCGCGATGCCCAGCGCCATGCCGACCAGGAAGCCGCCGAGGTTGGTGGCGGCGAAGGAGAGGACGGACAGGATCAGCGCGTTGACGCTGACGTAGTGCCGCGCGGACGGCAGGTACCACAGGAAGAGCCCGGCGGCGATCAGTGCCAGGCCGATCCCGATGGCCGCCAGTCCGCCGATGCCCAGGCTCACCAGCACGGTCACCGGTGACAGCGGGACGACCAGCAGCTCCGTGCCGCCGAGCACGAGCAGCAGCCCGGCCCAGAACGGCCGGGTGCGCCGCCAGGCCCGGAACACCCCTCGCGGCCCCGGGAAGGGCAGCCGTTCCGCCGCCTTGGCCAACGCCTTGGCCAATCGGCCGGTCAGAAGCACTTCTTGCCGTCCAGGCCCACGTCGAGCCGCAGTCCCGGCAGCCGGAAGTTGCCGCCGGTCGCGGACCAGGCGTGCGAGCGCACGCCCGCCACCGTGATGTCCCCGGCCTGGAGCCCGAACGCGCCCGCGTCGCCCCCGACCCCGGGGACCGCGTCGAGCGTGGAGGCGTCCCGGCCGATCTGGGCCGTGCCGAAGGTGGCGTCGCCGACCAGGTCCTCGCCGTCGATGACCAGGCGGCTCGCGCTCACCTCGCCCGCGTCGCCGCCCGCCCGGAGCCGGAACGTCACCTCCCCCAGGGGCGTACGGACGGAGGCCGCCTGGCAGATGTCGCTGAGCCGCGCTTCGCCGATGCCCAGCAGGGACACCGGGTGGCCCTTGCCGTCGGCGGAACGGTCCGTCTGCACGAAGGAGGACAGCCCCTTGCTCGTCAGTTTCCCCGATGTCACCTGGAAGTTCGTGCCGGAGACCGCGAAGGAGGCGGCGAGCGCCCCGTGTGCCATGGCCGTGGCCATGGCCCCCACCGCGACGACGGCGGGCACGGCCATCACGGCCGTCCTTCTCCAGGCGGTCCTGCCCTCCGGCAGACGTCGGTCGGTTCCGCTCACTGCGTCCTCCCGCAAGGAGTGATGAAGTGCGGCTTCTGCGAGATACTGCGGACGTCCGGTGCTTCGGAGGCTAGGGCCGAATTTGAATAATAGTCAACAGGTGGGAACGGATCGTTCCCAGGCGCGGCGCGGTGAACTCATCGCCATCGGGCGGAAGTTGTTCGCCGACACGTCCTATGACGCGCTGTCGATGGACGACATCGCGGCCCACGCGGGCGTGGCCAAGGGGCTGATCTACTACTACTTCAAGAACAAGCGGGGTTACTACCTCGCCATCATCGAGGACTCCGTCGCCGGGCTCGTCGTCCGCGCGGACGCGACGCGCGACCTGCCGCCCGCCGAGCGCGTGAACCGGACGGTCGACGGCTATCTGCGGTACGCGCAGCACCACCAGGCCGCGTACCGGGCGGTCGTCACGGGCGGCGTCGGCTTCGACGCGGAGGTCATCGCGATCCGCGACGGCGTACGCGAGCGGCTGCTGGCCGCGATCGCCGAGACCGTGTGGGGCCGTACGGACCTCCCGCCCGTCGCCCGCACCGCGCTGATCGGCTGGTTCGCGAGCGTCGAGGGCGTCACCCTGGACTGGCTGCGCACCGGGGACCTGCCGCGCGGGACGGTGCGCTCGCTGCTCGTACGGGGGCTGGGCGACACCCTGCGCGCGATCGAGGACTACGAGCCCTCGTGCCCGGCCCCGGCACGCAAGGAGCTGTGACCGGGCCGTGCGCGCAGGGCGCGGTCGACGCAGCCGAGGATCGCGGGCACGACCTCCGTCATCTCCGGGCGGCAGCCCGGCACGGAGTTGACCTCGCAGATCACGAAGGCGTCCTCGTCGTCCGGGTCCTCCGAGGCGAAGAGCAGGTCCACGCCCGCGACGACGAGCCCCACGGCACGCGCCGCGGCGACCGCCAGGGCCTCCGCCCGCGGATAACGGCCGAGGCACAGGGTGGGGTAGCCGCCCCGGGCGAGGTTCGACACGAGCGTGCCGTTGCGCGAGGTGCGCACCTCGGCCCCCACGGGCTTCCCGTCCACCACGACCACCCGCAGGTCACGGCCGTGCGAGGCGGTCACGTGCTCCTGGAAGAGCAGCGGCACCGCCTGGGCCAGCGAGCCGGTCAGGTCGCGCAGCTGAAGGGTGTCGGGGGCGAGGAACACCTGCTTGCCCCGGTAGCCGTTGACGGATTTGACCACATACGGAGCGTCGAAGCCCGGCATGCGCACGACGCCCTCCAGGGGCGCGGTGGCGTACGAGAGGGTGTCGGGCACCGGCAGCCCGGCCAGGGCCAGTTCCTGGAGCTGCCAGACCTTGTTGCGGCAGGCGAGGTGCGCGTCCAGCGGGTTGAGCAGTACGGCCCCCATGCGTTCCAGGTGCCGCAGCAAGGTCACCTCGCGGTCGTGGCGCATCGAGCCGGGCGTCTGCCGGACGCACACCACCTTGGGCGCGGGCACGTCCAGACCGCCGAGGGTGCGCAGGAACAGCTTCCCGCCCCGGACCCCGAAGACGAACTCGTCGGTGCGCCAGCAGGCGAACCGGTCCCCGTACTCCTTGCCGAGCGACTCGGCCAGCTCCCGGGTCGTCCGGAGCAGGGGGGCCGGGTGCTCCCGTGCCAGCAGCCAGACATCGGCGGCCGTCGGCGCCGTCACCGCATCCACCATGCGTCTCTTCTCCCCATCTCGCCCCGCTCGGCACAGGACCAGCGGAAGCCTATCCCCGTACCGCGTCCGCTGGTTGAATGCCCCGGCCGGAACGCCCTTTCCGCTCCGCCCTCCCGTTCCGCCCGCAGCGAGCCCCACGGAGGACCCCCATGCGCCGCTTCGCCGTGACCGCTCTGTCAGCCCTGTCAGCCCTGTCAGCCCTGTCGGCCCTCGCCATCGTGCTTCCCGTGTCCGCCCCGGCCCACGCGGACGGTGCGTCGGCCCCGGTCGTCTTCGTCCACGGCCGCAACGCTGACGGCGGCGTGTGGAACGGCATGATCTCCAGGTTCGAGGCCGCCGGGACGCCGCAGGACCGCCTCTTCGCCTGGACCTACGACACCACGCGGTCCACCAACGAGGTGCTCGCCGCGCGGCTGGCGGCGTACGTCGACGACGTCCTGCGCCGCACCGGCGCGGACCGGGTGGACCTGGTCGCCCACAGCCTGGGCAGCCTGCCCGCGCGCTGGTACGCCAAGTTCGGCGGCGGCAGCGGCAAGGTCGCCCACCTGGTCTCCCTCGCGGGCCCCAACCACGGCACGGACCTGGCCTGGTTCTGCGCCCTCTGGGACCAGGGCTGCCGCGACATGACCCCGGGCTCGTACGTCCTCTCCCGCCTCGACGACGGCGCCGAGACGCCGGGACCGGCCCGCTACGCGACGTGGTGGTCGCCCTGCGACGAGCAGATCGCGCCGACGTCGAGCACCCCGCTCTCGGGCGCCGCCAACACGCGGACGGGCTGCCTGAAGCACAACGACTTCCTGACGGATCCCACGGTGGCCGACCGGATCCGCGCGTTCCTGGCCGGTTAGCGCTCCCGGTTCACAGAAAACACTCTGTGGGCGAGCGCGCCGTGCCGCTAGCCTCGGGGCCCATGACGCGACCGAAGCTCAAGTCCAAGTCCAAGTCCATGCCCATGACCGTGCTGTTCGCCACGGCCGACCGGGGAGAGTGTCCGTGCGCCCGCTGACTTTCGTCGTCGGGACAGGGCGCAGCGGGTCCTCCGCCCTGTCCCGCGTGCTCAACGCGCATCCCGACGTGCTCAGCCTCAACGAGCTGATGGCGTCGATGGGATCGGCCGGCATGCCGGAAGGGACGATCACCGCGGCGGAGTTCCAGCAGCTGCTCGTGCACCCCCGGTACATCTTCGAGGCCATGAACCGCAGCGGGGTGCCCCTCCCGGAGTTTCTCTACATCAAGCGCCCGGGGCGGTACGCGACGGAGACCACCGGCATTCCCGCGCTCTCCCTCATGGTGCTGCCGCACCTCAGCGACGACCCCGACGGCCTGCTCGACGAGATCCTGGGGTGGACGGCGGGCTGGCCCGCGCGGACCGCGCCCGAGCACTACCTGGCGCTGTTCGACGCGCTGTGCGGGCGGTTCGGGCGCGGGGCCGTCGTCGAGCGGTCCGGGTACTCGACGCACTGGGTGCCGCGGCTGCGCGCCGCCTTCCCGCACGCCCGGTTCGTCCACCTCCACCGGTACGGGCCCGACTGCGCCCTGTCGATGAGCCGTCACGTGGGCTACCGGATGATCTTCCTGCTCCGGGAGATCCAGGCGCTGACCGGCGTCCGCGAGCTGGAGGAACTGGCCGAGGCCGACGTACGGGACCTGCCGCCCCGGCTCGCGGGGCTGCTCCACGAACGCTTCGACCCCGCCCTGGTGCTGGACCCGGAGATGCCGGTGGCGGAGTTCGGCGCGCTGTGGTCCGAGCTCGTCACCCAGGCCACCGCCTACCTCGACGACGTGCCCGAGGCGCTGCGCACCACCCTGTGCTACGAGGACCTCCTGGACCGCCCGGAGGAGGAACTGGCCCGGCTGGCGGCCTTCGCAGGCGTCGAGCCGCGGCCGGACTGGCTCGCCACGGGCCGCGCGATGCTCGACGGCAGCCGCCGGGGAGCGTCCCGACGGCTGCCCGCCGACGTGCTGGCCGCGGTGGAGGAGAGCTGCGCCCCGGGCGCGCTCGCGCTCGGCGCGCACCGGGCCGGGTACGGCGTCAGCTGATCGACTTGATCAGTTCACCGTTCGCGGTGTCGCCGCTCAGCTCCCAGAAGAAGGTGCCGCCCAGGCCCTGCTGGTTCTTGTACGCCATCTTGCCCGCGATGGTGGCCGGGGTGTCGTAGCTCCACCAGTCGTTGCCGCAGGCGGCATAGGCCGTGCCCGCCACCGTGCCGGTGGCCGGGCACTTGGCCTTGAGCACCTTGTAGTCGTCGATGCCCTGCTCATAGGTGCCCGCGGCGGGGCCCGTCGCGGTGCCGCCGGGGGCCGGCTGGTTCACGCCCGTCCAGCCGCGGCCGTAGAAGCCGATGCCCAGCAGCATCTTCGAGGGCGGCACGCCCAGGGACTTGAGCTTCTGGATCGCGGCGTCGGTGTTGAACCCCGCCTTGGGGATGCCGTCGTACGAGGTGAGCGGGGAGTGCGGAGCCGTCGGGCCCTTGGCGTCCCAGGCGCCGAAGAAGTCGTACGTCATGGGGTTGTACCAGTCGACGTAGCGCGCCGCGCCCGCGTAGTCCGCGGTCTCCAGCTTGCCGCCGGAGGAGCCGTCCGCGCTGATCGCGGCGGTGACCAGGCTGCTGCCGCCGAACCGCGACCGCAGCGCGGCCATGACGTTGCGGAAGGCGTCCGGGCCGCTGCTGTCGCAGGTCAGCCCGCAGGCGTTGGGGTACTCCCAGTCGATGTCGATGCCGTCGAAGACATCGGCCCAGCGCGGGTCCTTGACGAGGCCGTAACAGGACTCCGCGAACGCGGCGGGGTTCTTGGCGGCCTCCCCGAAGCCGCCGGACCAGGTCCAGCCGCCGAAGGACCACAGGACCTTGAGGTTCGGGTGCAGCTTCTTGAGCTTGCGGAGCTGGTTGAAGTTGCCGCGCAGCGCGCCGTTGTCCCAGGTGTCGGCCTTTCCGTCGACGCTGCCCGCCGCGTCGTACGCCTTGTCGTAGTCGGCCCAGGAGTCGCCGATGGCGCACTTGCCGCCGGTGACGTTGCCGAAGGCGTAGTTGATGTGGGTGAGCTTGTCGGCCGAGCCGGAGGTCTCGATGTTCTTGACGTGGTAATTCCGGCCGTATACGCCCCAGTTGGTGAAGTATCCGACGACGCGGTGGCCCGCGGTCGCGTCACCGGCGCCCCCGGTGTCGTCGGCGGCGGCCGTGCCCGCCGTGCCGGTGAGCAGTGTCGAGGCGAGCAGTGCCCCGGCGGCGGCGAAGGCGGCGACGAGGGTCCGGCCGCGGCGGCGGGGGGCGTTCTCGTTCGGTCGTGTCATGGGGTCTCCTCGGTGGGGTGGGAGAGCTCTGGGGGGTGACCACGAGGGCCTCGCGTTTCATGTCTTTGGCATGAACGCGGTGAACGGTGCGGAAACCGTAGAAGGACTAGACCAGTTGGGTCAATGGTTTGGACCAATCTGGTTCAACGGTCCATCAGGATTTGTCAACCCGTGACGTCAGGTCGCCGATCGGGCATACTCCAACCCGCCACAGCCGCAGGTCATCCGTGCCGCGACCCGGTGGAGGACCAGGGGCTTTGGCATCACCGACGGCGGGGGACCCACCCTTGCGCTTCCGTCGCCGCAGCGCCCGAACGGGAGGAGAGCGCCACCATGACCGACCACGGCCCGCAGCCGGTGGAGCGTCAGCTGCCCACCGAGGAGGCCCGCGACCTGATCGCGCTCGTACGCGATCTGGTCCAGCGGGAGATCGAGCCCCACGCGGCCGAGGAGGAGGCGGCGGGACACTTCCCCCGCGAGCTCTTCCGACTGCTCTCCGCCTCGGGCCTGCTCGCCCTGCCGTACGCCGAGGAGTTCGGCGGCGGCGCCCAGCCGTACGAGGTCTACCTCCAGGCCCTGGAGGAGCTGGCCGCCGCCCGCCTGACCGTGGGGCTGGGCGTCAGTGTGCACACGCTGGCCTGCCACGCCCTCGCCGGTTACGGCACCAAGGAGCAGCAGGCGGAGCACCTGCCCGCGATGCTCGGCGGCGGGCTGCTCGGCGCCTACTGCCTCTCCGAGCCCTCCGCGGGCTCCGACGCCGCGTCACTGCGCACCCGCGCCACCCGCGACGGCGACACCTGGACCATCGAGGGCACCAAGGCGTGGATCACCCACGGTGGCATCGCCGACTTCTACACCGTCCTGGCCCGCACGGGCGGCGAGGGCGCCCACGGCATCACCGCCTTCCTCGTGCCGGGCGACGCGCCGGGCCTGACCGCGGCGCCGCCCGAGCGGAAGATGGGCATGAAGGGCTCGCCGACCGCGCAGCTGCACTTCGACGGTGTGCGCGTGCCCGACGCGCGGCGGCTGGGGGAGGAGGGGCAGGGCTTCTCGATCGCGCTCTCCGCCCTGGACTCCGGCCGCCTCGGCATCTCCGCCTGCGCGATAGGCGTCGCGCAGGCCGCCCTGGACGAGGCCCTCGCCTTCCTCGCGGAGCGCCGCCAGTTCGGCCGCCCGCTCGTGGACTTCCAGGGGCTGCGCTTCATGCTGGCCGACATGGCCACCCAGATCGAGGCGGGCCGCGCCCTCTATCTCACCGCGGCGCGGCTGCGCGACGCGGGCCTGCCCTTCTCCAAGCAGGCGGCCATGGCCAAGCTCTTCTGCACCGACGCGGCGATGCGCGTGACGACCGATGCCGTACAGCTCCTGGGCGGCTACGGCTACACCGCGGACTTCCCCGCGGAGCGCTACATGCGCGAGGCGAAGGTGCTCCAGATCGTCGAGGGCACCAATCAGATCCAGCGGCTGGTGGTCGCCCGCCACCTGGCGGGGCCGGAGTCCCGCTGAACGGTACGGGGGCGCCGCGCGGGCGCCCCCGTGCATCGGGTCAGCGGGACGGGCGCCGCATCACCGGGACGCGGAGCGGGCGGGAGCCGGGACCGCCGATGTGGGAGAACGGCTGGGTGCGCCAGTCCAGGCTCTCGGGCAGGGTGAGCATCAGGGCCGCGTCGAATTCCTGGATGCCCGCCGCCTCGTCCGCGGCCGCCGCCTGCTCCACGGCACCGCCCGATCCGGGGCACACCGTGAGTCCGAAGGGGTTCCACGGTGAGGGGCACAGGGCGTGCTCGGGGAGGGCGTCCTCGTCCGCGAGCAGCGCGATCGGGCGTGCGCACTCCGGGCACACGACCCGGAACATCTCGGGGATCTCATATGTCTCGTACGGGCTGCCGTCACCTTCATCGAGGCGTTCCAGGCTTGGCATAGTGGTTTCTCCCCCTCGGAACGGCCGACCGGGCACCTCGCCCTCGGCCACACCAAGCACTTCCCGCGCCATGAGTCGGGTAATCGCCACGTCCGACAGGACACGGGTGCATAGGTGTGTTGTTCGTCACATGTTCTGTGCGCCCGCTCGTACCCCTGCGCGCGCCGCCGACTGTGCCGCTCCGCCTCTCACCCAGTAGGTTGATCCGTGTGGAGGAGCTGGACAGAGAAATCGTGGAACTGCTCGTCAAGGACGGGCGGATGAGCTACACCGACCTGGGGAAGGCCACCGGCCTGTCGACCTCGGCGGTGCATCAGCGCGTACGCCGCCTCGAACAGCGCGGTGTCATCCGCGGCTACGCGGCCGTGGTGGACCCCGAGGCCGTCGGGCTGCCGCTGACCGCGTTCATCTCGGTGAAACCGTTCGATCCCAGCGCGCCGGACGACATCGCGGACCGGCTCGCGGAGATCCCCGAGATCGAGGCGTGCCACAGCGTGGCCGGCGACGAGAACTACATCCTCAAGGTGCGGGTGGCGACCCCCCTGGAGCTGGAGCATCTGCTGGCGCGGATCCGGTCGCTGGCGGGTGTCTCGACGCGGACGACGATCGTCCTGTCGACGCCGTACGAGTCGCGGCCGCCGCGGGTGAGCTGACCGGGGGCGGGGTGACCGTCCTTCTGTGACCGGGGGCTCCGCCCCCGGGCCCCCGTGCCTATGGGGGTGCCTCGTGGGCTTCGTGTGCGGCTGCGGGTTGCGTCATGGCTGGTCGCGCAGTTCCCCGCGCCCCTGACGGGGCGCGCTGATCGTCGGGGTCCGGGGCGGAGCCCCGAAGCGG
>NZ_JAINFC010000161.1 GCF_020740835.1 Streptomyces sp. UNOC14_S4 | reverse complement strand
GCCGAAAACGGACGCAGGCGCCCCCTCCACCGGACGTCGGCTTTCCGTAGGGGGGCGCCTGCGTCCGTTTTCGGCTGTCCGGTAGGGGGCCGCTATGTCCGCTGTCGGCTCTCCGCAGGGGGGTGTCTCCGCTGCTGCTGGGGTGCAGGGGCGAAGCCCCCGCTACGGCGCCGGGCGGGCCGCCGCGCCCCGTCAGGGGCGCGGGGAACTGCGCGAGCAACCACGACGCGCTGGCAGCCGCCGGACGGGCGCAGCGGGCCGAGCTCGTGGGCGGCTTTTCAGGGGCGCGGGGAACGGCGCGAGAAGTCCCCACCGGCCCGCAGGCGCCGGACGAACGCGGCGCATCGAGCTCGTAGGCGGCATTGAGGGGCGCGGGGAACTGCGCGACAAGCCCCCACCGGGCCGCAGGTGGCCGACGGGGCCAGGGGGCGAGGCCCCCTGGGGGCCGCGGTGCGGTGGCCGCCGGGGTCAGGGCGCGTCGGAACGGGCCGGCACGATCCGGCCCGTGACCTCGCCGAGGCCGATGCGGGCACCGTTCGGGCCCGGGGCCCACGCGGTCAGGGTGACGACGTCGCCGTCCTCCAGCCACGGGCCCTTGCCCCGGGTCAGCTCCAGCAGGCAGCCGAGCTGGTCGGGCTCGGGTCCGCTGACCGTGCCGGACGCGAACAGGTCCCCGGTGCGCAGCGAGGCGCCGTTGACGGTCATGTGGGCGAGCTGCTGCGCGGCCGTCCAGTACATGGAGGCGAACGGCGGCCGGGAGACGGTCTCGCCGTTGATGGTGACCTCGATGCGCAGGTCGATGCCGCCCGGCTCGACCGTGGAGTCGTCCAGGTACGGCAGCAGCGGGTAGGTGCGCTCCGGCGGTGCCGTGCGGGCCTCGTCGAAGGCGTCGAGCGGGGTGATCCAGGCCGAGACGGACGTCGCGAAGGACTTGCCGAGGAACGGGCCCAGCGGCACGTATTCCCAGGCCTGGATGTCGCGCGCCGACCAGTCGTTGACCAGGCAGACGCCGAAGACGTGGGTGCGGAAGTCCGTGAGCGGCACGGGGGTGTTCGCGGGCGCGGGCGTGCCGACGACGAAGCCGACCTCGGCCTCGATGTCCAGCCGTGTCGAGGGGCCGAACACCGGCCCGTCCGAGGTTCTCCGCTGCCCGTTCGGGCGGAGGACGTCGGTGCCGGAGACCACGACCGTGCCCGCGCGCCCGTGGTAACCGATGGGCAGGTACTTCCAGTTGGGGGTGAGCGCGTCGCCGTCGGGGCGGAAGATCCGGCCGACGTTGGTGGCGTGGTGCTCGCTCGCGTAGAAGTCGACGTAGTCGGCGACCTCGAAGGGCAGGTGCAGCGTCACCTCGTCCAGCGGGAGGAAGGAGTCGTCGGCCTGCCCGTCGTCGAGCCAGCCGCGGATGGCGGCGCGGACGGCCTGCCAGACCGGGCGGCCCGCGGCCATCAGGGGGTTGAGCACCGGCTGGTCCAGCAGGTCGGCGTACGCGGAGCCGTGGGCGGCGGCCACCGCGGCCGCGTCGAGGACGTACGCTCCGTAGCGGACGCCGATCCGGCGGTGCTCGGGCGCGTCGGGCGTCGAGAACACGCCGTACGGGAGGGTGTCCGCGCCGAAGGGGTCGCCTTCGGGAAGCGCGCGGGGGCTGTGCTCGGGCATGGCTTGCTGCCTCGCTCTCTCCTCTTGGGACGCCTGGTGACGGTCCGTGCCCACACTACGTGCTGACGGCCGTCAAACAAGGGGGGATCACACAACCCCCGGGTGATCGCGAGGGAGCGCGGCCGGGCGCGCGGAGAGGGCGTGGAGCGCGTACGGGTAGCGGGAAGAGGTGCGGTGGGGCACGCCGGTGCCATGGGCCGTGCCCATGCCCGGTGTGCGCCGTTCACCTGCTCCGAACCGCTGTCCGACCGCTCACTAAAGGGCGAGCAATGTCCGGTAATTCCTTGCTGGAACCGGTAATTCCGAAGTAGCGTCCTTAATCGGGTCACGCACAGTGGGGGGGCCGCTGCGCTTGAGTGACCGAGGGGGATGCTGGTGGCGAGCAGGAGCACGCCCATCGCGGCGGACCGGTCCGTTCCAGGCCTGATCGTGAAGATCGGCGATTATCCCCTGCATCATGGCGGGGTGGGGGCGATCCGCAGCCTCGGCAGACTCGGTGTCCCCATGTACGCCATCACCGAGGACCGCTGGACCCCGGCGGCCGTCTCCCGCTATCTGCGGGGCGGTTTCGTCTGGCCGACCACGGGCCGTGAGGGCGCCGAGGAGCTCGTCGGCGGGCTGCTGGACATCGGGCGGCGCATCGGGCGCCCCACGGTCCTCATCCCCACCGACGAGGAGGCGGCCGTGCTCATCGCCGAGCACGCCGGTCAGCTGTCCGGAAGCTTTCTCTTCCCGCCGGTGGAGCGGGAGTTGCCGCGCAGACTCGCGAGCAAGCAGGGGCTGCACGAGCTGTGCGTGGAGCACGGGGTGCCGTCCCCGGAGACTCTGTTCCCCGCCTCGTTCGAGGAGATCGAGGAGTACGCCGGGCGGGCCCGGTTCCCCCTGGTGGCGAAGAACCGGGAGGCGTTCGAGCGGCGGCGCAGGCCCGCGGTGCACGGTACGACCCGTATCGGCAGCCCGCGCGAACTGCTCGTCCTGGCGCACGGCTGGGGCCCGGAGCCGAGTGTGATCCTCCAGGAGTACCTGCCCCGTGAGCAGGCGGAGGACTGGATCGTGCACGCCTACTTCGACGCCGAGAGCACGCCGCTCGCGATGTTCACCGGTGTCAAGGTGCGCTCCTGGCCCCCGCACGCGGGCATGACGGCCCACGCGTATGTCGTCGACAACCCCGAACTGGCGGACATGGCCGCGCAGTTCATCAAGCAGATCGGCTTCTCCGGGATCATCGACCTCGACTGGCGCTTCGACCGCCGTGACGGACGGTACAAGCTGCTGGACTTCAACCCCCGTATGGGTGCGCAGTTCCGCCTCTTCGAGAGCGAGACGGGCGTCGACGTCGTACGGGCCCAGCACCTGGACCTGACCGGGCGCAAGGTGCCGGAGGGCGAGCAGCTCGCCGGCCGCCGGTTCGTCGTGGAGAACATCGACCTGCCCGCGCTCGCGGCGTACCGCCGCAGCGGCTATACGACCCCGCACGCTCCCGCGCGCGCGACCGGCACGGAGCTGGCGTGGGCGGCGCGGGACGACATGAAGCCCTTCTTCACCATGCTCGCCCGGTTCGTCCGGCCGGGTTTCCGGCACCTCCGGCAGCTGTGGCGCGCGCGCCGCGCCGCCGTCGGTGCCTCCGAGTGAGCGCGACCCGAGGGAATTCAGGGAATCAGTTCAGCAAGGCTGTTCAGATCCATCGCTCCATCCGCTGCTCCATCCGCCTTTTCCGAGCACGTCATTATTTCTGCGTTTCGAGTACGTCGTGTGCGTCGAGTGCGTGGAACACAACGCCCTGGGAGGGGACTCGTGACACTTCCCGTCGTCGTGATCGGGGCCGGTCCGTACGGTCTGTCGACCGCTGCCCATCTGCGGGCGCACGGAATAGGGACCCGTGTCTTCGGCTCGCCGATGGTGAGCTGGCGGGAGCACATGCCCGCGGGCATGTTCCTGAAGTCCACCCCGGTGGCCTCGAACATCGATGCCCCGCAGCCGGGGCACACGTTGCTCGACTTCTGCCGGGACGCCGGTGAGCGGCGCTACGAGTCGGACTGGGACATGATCCCGGTCGAGACCTTCGCGCGCTACGGGGAGTGGTTCCAGGAGCGCCTGGTGCCGGACCTGGAACGGGAGCGGGTGGTCTCCGTGGACCGCCGGTCCACGGATTTCGAGGTCAAGCTGGATTCCGGCGAGCAGTTCGCGGCGCGTGCCGTGGTCGTCGCCACCGGCCTCAGCGGGCTCGCCCGGCTGCCGGCCGAGCTGGCCGCGGCCGTGCCGGACGGCCCGTCGGCGACCGGGCCGGTCTCGCACAGCTCGCAGCACTCCGACCTGAAGGCGTTCGCCGGGCAGGACGTGGTGGTGGTCGGCGCCGGGCAGTCGGCGCTGGAGAGCGCCGTGCTGCTGGTGGAGGGCGGGGCCGCCTCGGTGCGGGTGCTCGCCCGCCGGAGGGGCGCGGTCCGTTTCGGTGCCGCCCCGGACGGGCAGTCGCCGCTCAAGCCGGACACCCCGTTCGGGCGGGCCTGGTCGCTGTACGCGTTCTCGTACTACGCGGACGGATTCCGCCATCTTCCGGCGCCGACCCGGCAGTACCTGGTCCGGCGGGTGCTGGGCCCGCTCGGCGCCTGGTGGCTGCGGGACCGTTTCGTCGGACACGTGTCCGTGTCGGAGGGTAAGCGGATCGTCCGCGTCCGATTGGAGGACGGCCGTCCGCATCTACTGCTCGCGGGGGAGGACGGGGCCACCGAGGGCGAGCTCTCGGCCGACCACGTCATCGCCGCGACCGGCTACCGCGTGGATCTCGCCGCCCTGGACTTCCTCGGACACGGGCTGCGCACCCGGCTCGCGGTGAGCGCGGGCGGGCCCCGGCTGGGCGCCGGCTACCGCTCGTCGGTGCCGGGCCTGTTCTTCACCGGGCTGCCCGCGGCGGCGAGCTACGGCCCCGTGATGCGCTTCGTGTGCGGTACGGAATACGCGTCACCGCGACTGGCGAGGGCGGTGGGCGCGCTGACCTGAACCGGGTCCTCGGGGCCTCGATCGCCGGACGGGCTGAAAATGGCCCGTCCGGCATGTGAGGATGCAGGGCCGGAACGGGCGCAGGGGTGACCAAGGACATGACGGGGCACAGGTCAGTGCGCACGGCGGTGTGCGAGCCCGCCCGGAGAGCTCGTCCCGGGAAGGCGCTCACGGTGATCCACAGGCGACCGGATACGCTGACTTTCGGTGGAGACAGCGACACATCGACAATCCCCGTGTTCGCAGGCAGACAGGAGTACCCCTCGTGACCGTCGTCGGGCCTTTTGGGCTGAGCGTGCGGGACCAGGCTCTTGAAGCCGATGTCCAGGCCGGTCTGGCCGCCGTCGAGGAGGGCCTCCTCGAGGCCACCAAGAGCGACGTGCCCTTCATCACCGAGGCGGCCCAGCACCTCGTACGCGCCGGGGGCAAGCGTTTCCGGCCACTGCTGGTGATGCTCGCCGCCCAGTTCGGCGACCCGTACGCGCCCGGCGTCGTGCCCTCGGCGGTCGTCGTCGAGCTCACCCACCTGGCCACGCTCTACCACGACGACGTCATGGACGAGGCGGACGTGCGCCGCGGCGTGGACAGCGCCAACGCCCGCTGGGGCAACTCGGTGGCCGTGCTCACCGGTGACTTCCTGTTCGCCCGCGCCTCGCACATCCTCGCCGACCTGGGCCCGGAGGCCGTCCGCATCCAGGCCGAGGCGTTCGAGCGGCTGGTCACCGGCCAGATCCTGGAGACGGCCGGCCCGCGCGACGGCCGCGACCCCATCGAGCACTACCTGGACGTGATCGCGGGCAAGACGGGCTCGCTGATCGCCGTCTCCGGGCGGTACGGCGCGATGATGTCCGGCGCGGACGAGCGCACGATCGACATCCTCACCCACTACGGGGAGCGCCTCGGCACGGCCTTCCAGCTCGCCGACGACGTCCTCGACATCGCCAGCGACTCCCACGAGTCCGGCAAGACGCCCGGCACGGACCTGCGCGAGGGCATCCCCACGCTGCCCGTCCTGCACCTGCGCGCCCGGGCCGCGGCCACCGGCTCGCCCGACGACCTGGAGCTGTGCGAGCTCCTCGACGGCGACCTGACGGACGACGTCCTGCACGCGGAGGTCCTGCGGCGGCTGCGGGCGCATCCCGCGCTGGAGCAGGCGCGACGCGACACGATCCGCTACGCGCAGGAGGCTCGCGCCATTCTGGCGCCGCTGCCGGAGTGCGATGCGAAGGCGGCGCTGGAGAACCTCTGCGACGCGGTCGTGCACCGCGCGGGGTGACCCCGCTCCTGTGACCGGGGGCTGCGCCCCCGGACCCCCGTTTCGCCTACTGGGGTGCCTCGTGAGGTCGGTGTGCGACTGCCGGTCCGTTGTGGCTGGTCGCGCAGTTCCCCGCGCCCCTGTTTCGGGGCTGCGCCCCGTCAGGGGCGCGGGGAACTGCGCGAGCAACCGACGCCGACCCGCAGTCGCCGGACGACGGAGCCGACCGAGCTCGTAGGCGCCAAAGAACCCCGCGTCATACCGGAGAGGTATCGGAAAGTGCTCCCCGCGGCTGACGTCATAGTCGGCCGCGTTTGGTGGAATTGAGACTGCTCCACCAACCCGCGGCAGGGCCACAATGGGCAGGGCCCCGGGGGCGCCGACGACGGAGGTATTGGCACATGGCACGGAATGAACCGACCCAGGCCGCCGAGGATGCGCGCGAGACGCTCGGTACCGACACCGGCTCACCGGCCCGTCGCAAGGCGGTCCGTTACGCCGTGCCGGTCGCGATCGCCGGTGTCGCGGCGGCCACGATCGGGCTCGTCCCCGCCCTGGCGAAGAGCGGCGACCCCGATCTGCCGAAGATCACCGCACAGGACCTGATAGCCAAGGTGGCCCAGTCGGACGTGCAGCAGCTGTCCGGCACGGTCAAGGTGACCACCGACCTGGGGCTGCCCGGGCTGCCGGGCGGTGCCTCGCTCGGTTCGCTGGGCGAGGGCATGGCCAAGGGCGGCAAGGAGGGCGCGAAGGGCGGGAGCCCGGACGCCACCACCTCCCCGCAGGCCAAGCTCGCCGAGCTCGCCTCCGGTTCGCACACGCTGCGCGTCGCCGCCGACGGCCCCGACAAGCAGCGGATGTCGATCGTCGAGCAGGCCGCGGAGTACAGCGTCGTCCGCAACGGCGACCAGGTGTGGGCGTACGACAGCGCCACCAACACCGTCCACCACTCGACCGCCCCGCGCGACGCGGCGGGCGCGAAACACGGCGCCGGCCCGCAGGAGTTCAAGGACGCCTCGCCGCAGGAGCTCGCCAAGAAGGCGCTCGCCGCCGCGGACGACACCACGTCGGTCACGGTCGACGGCACCGCCAAGGTGGCAGGGCGGGACGCCTACCAGCTCGTGGTGAAGCCGAAGGCCGACGAGTCGACGGTCGGCGCGGTCCGGATCGCGGTGGACGCGAAGACGGGGCTGCCGCTGAAGTTCACGCTCACCCCGAAGAGCGGCGGCAAGGCGGTCGTGGACGCGGCCTTCACCAAGGTCGACTTCGGCAAGCCGGCCGCGAGCACCTTCGACTTCACCCCGCCCAAGGGCGCCAAGGTCACCGAGGACAAGCACGAGAACCGGGCACCCGAGGGCAGGAAGGGCGGCCACGAGGGCGGCCTGGCGGACGGCCTGCCGGGCGCGAACGGCGCGAACGTCATCGGCAAGAGCTGGACGTCCATCGCCGAGTTCAAGGCGCCGACGGGTACGGACAAGGCCGCCAAGGGCGGGTCCCTCGGCAAGAACGCGGGTGCCGCCGGGAGCCTCCTGGACAGCCTCGGCACCAAGGTCTCGGGCTCCTTCGGCTCCGGGCACGTCTTCAGCACCCGCCTGGTCAACGTCCTGGTGACGGACGACGGCACGGTCTACGCGGGTGCCGTCACCAAGGAAGCGCTGGTCAAGGCGGCGAAGTAGTAGCGGGAGCAGGAGAAACAGGGGGAGCCGGTGGAGGAGAGCGTCACGGAACCGGCGGCCATCGCGACGCGCGCCCTCACCAAGCGCTATCGCGGTGGCCAGACCGCCGTCGACCGGCTCGACCTGTTCGTGCCGCGGGGGAGCGTCTTCGGCTTCCTCGGGCCGAACGGGTCCGGGAAGACCACCACCATCCGGATGCTCATGGGCCTCGTCGCGCCGACCTCCGGCAGCGCCGAGGTGCTCGGCGCGGCCATACCGGGCGCCGCCCGCCGGGTGCTGCCCAGGGTGGGGGCGCTGATCGAGGGCCCGGCGCTGTACGGCTTCCTGTCGGGCCGCGACAACCTCGTGCGCTTCGACTCCGCCGACCCGACGGCGGACCCCCGCACCCGGGCCGCCCGGGTCGGCGCCGCCCTCGACCGGGTGGGGCTCGCCGCCGCCGCGGGCAAGAAGGCCCGCGCGTATTCGCTGGGCATGAAGCAGCGCCTCGGCCTCGCCGCCGCCCTGCTCCAGCCGCGCGAGCTGCTCGTCCTGGACGAGCCGACCAACGGCCTCGACCCGCAGGGCATGCGGGAGATCCGCACCCTCGTGCGGGAGCTCGCGGCCGACGGCACCACCGTCTTTCTCTCCTCGCACCTGCTCGACGAGATCGAGCAGGTCTGCACGCACGCGGCCGTCATGGCACGCGGACGGCTGCTCACCCAGGGCACGGTCGCCGCCCTGGCCTCGTCCGTCCGCGGCAGGCTGGCCGTCACCACGCCGGACACGGCGGACGCCGTGCGCGTCCTCAAGGAGCAGGGAGTGACCGATCTCGTGGCCGTGGGCGACCGCGTCACCGGCGACGCACCCGGCGCGTGCGATCTCGCGGACCTCAACGCCGCGCTCGTCCACGCCGGCGTGCGGGTACGGGCCTTCGGCACCGAGCGCGCCTCGCTGGAGGACGCGTTCGTGGCACTCACCGGGGAGGGGTTCGATGTCGCAGGCTGACGCCGTCGTGGGCGGGGCTCGCGCGGCCTCCCCGCTGTGGCAGCTCTCGCTCTTCCGCAGCGAGGTGACCTCCGTGTTCCGGCGGTGGCGGACGATCGCCCTGCTCGGGGTGCTCGCCGCGGTGCCCGTCCTCGTCGGCGTCGCTGTGAAGATCGAGACCCGGGGCGGCGGCGAGGCCGCCGGGCACGACGGGGCGGGCCCCGCGTTCATCAGCCAGGTCACCAACAACGGGCTCTTCCTGGTCTTCGCGTCGCTGGCCGCGACCCTGCCGTTCTTCCTGCCGATGGCCATCGGCGTGGTCGCGGGCGACTCCGTGGCGGGCGAGGCGCACGCCGGTACGCTGCGCTATCTGCTCGTCGCCCCCGCCGGCCGTACCCGGCTGCTGTGCGCCAAGTACGCGTCGACGCTGGTCTTCTGCCTCGCGGCCACGCTCGTCGTCGCCGTGTCGGCACTGGCCGTGGGCGCCCTGCTGTTCCCGCTCGGCGACGTCACGCTCATCAGCGGCACGGACGTCTCCTTCGGCGAGGGCCTGCTGCGGGCCCTCGCCGTCGCCGGGGTCGTCGCGCTCTCGCTGATCGGCATCGCGGCGCTGGGGCTCTTCGTCTCCACCCTGACGAACAGCGGCGTCGCGGCCATGGCCACGACGGTGGGGCTGCTCATCACGGTCCAGATCATGGACCAGTTCCCGCAGCTGCACGCCGTGCAGCCGTATCTCTTCCCGCACTACTGGCTGAGCTTCGCGGATCTGCTGCGGGCGCCGGTGTACTGGGACCAGCTCCTGGACAACGCGCGCCTGCAGGCGCTCTACGCGGCGGTCTTCTTCTCGGCGGCGTGGGCGCGCTTCACGTCACGCGACGTGACGTCGTAACCGGGGGCGGAGCCCCCGGGCCCCTTTGCGCCTACCGGGGTGCCTCTTGTGCTCGGCACGCGGCTGCGGGTCCGGTGGGGGCTGGTCGCGCCCACGCGGCGGAGCCGCAAATGCAATACAGCCCCGCGCCCCTGACGGGGCGCGGCCCCCTGTACTCGTGGGGTCAGAACGTGAGTTTCCAGCCCGCCACGTAGCCCACATCCTGCGGGGCCACGTCCTGGACGCGCAGTTTCCACGTCCCGTTCGCCGTTTCCGTCGCCGCGTCGACCGTGAACGTCGCGTTCACATCCGCCGCGGAATCCCCGCTGTCCGCGTTCTTCAGCCGGTACGTACGCCCGCTCGGGCCGACGAGGTCGACGGCGAGGTCGCCGCGGTACGTGTGCTTGATGTCGACGGTGACCTTGAGCGCGGAGGGCGCCTTGCCCGTGATGCCCGTGACGGCGATCGGGGACTCGACGGCCGCCCCCGCGTCGGGGATGTCGACGCGCGTCTTGCTCTCGAAGACCTTGCCGCCCGGCGGCGTGGTGGAGGAGCCGCCACTCAGCTTCCAGACGGCTCCGGCGATCGCTGCGGTGTTGGTGCCGAGCGCCGTGTCGTCGAGGTTGGCGTAGGTGTCGCACGAGCGGTGGTAGCAGGCGTCGAACGCCCGGCCCGCCGTGCCGCCCCACTTCTGCGCCTGCTCGTCGGTCTTGATGTAGTCGGCGCCGCTGAAGAGGCCGCCGACCGGTATGCCGACGTTCTGGAAGGGCGCGTGGTCGGAGCGGCCGTCGCCCTCGTGGTCGACCTCGGTGGCGATGTTCCTGGCCGCGAACCAGTCCTCGAAGAGGCTCTGGAGGTTCGCGTCGTAGCCGTAGACGTAGTAGCCCGGGTTCGGCGAGCCGATCATGTCGAAGTTGAGGTAGCCGTCGATCTTCGAGCGCTCGGCGGACGGCAGGCTGTTGACGTAGTACTGCGAGCCGCGCATGCCGAGTTCCTCGGCGCCCCACCAGCCGAACCGCAGGTGCTTGTCGGGCTTGTAGCCCTCACGGGCGACGGCGAGGGCGACCTCCAGGATGCCGGCGGAGCCGGAGCCGTTGTCGTTGATGCCCGGGCCCGCGTTCACGGAGTCGAGGTGCGAGCCCGCGAAGACGACGTGGTTCGTGTCCCCGCCGGGCCAGTCGGCGATCAGGTTGTAGCCGGTGGCGCCGCTGGTGGTGAACTGCTGGACGGTGGTGGTGAAACCGGCCGCGTCCAGCTTGCCCTTCACGTAGTCGAGGGACGCCTTGTAGCCGCTGCGGCCGTGCGCGCGGTTGCCGCCGTTGGCGTTGGCTATCGACTGGAGCTGGTTGAGGTGTGCCTTGACGTTGGCGACGGGGATCGTGGGCGCGTCGGCCCTGGTCCTGGTGGAGACCGCGGCTGCCGGGCTTCCCGCGGCGGTGGGAACCGCGAGGGCCGGGCCGGAGGCCACGCCGAGGAGGGTGGCGGTGAGGGCCGCGCCGGTGGCCAGGAAGGCTGCGGCGCGGCTTCTTCGGGCGGATCCGTCGAGTGGTCCTGTGAGTTCAAGCATGGGGGGCTCCCGACTCAGTTTGACGTGAGCATGATGCTGTGGGTGCCCCTTGGGTGCGTCAAGGGCGGATTTCGGACACCGAACGCCGGTTTCCGGATATCGGATGCCGTCCTGCCGTCCCTGAGCTGTGACTTCTGATTCCTATGGGGTGGTTGTGGTTTCTGTGTGAACGTTTTCGTCGTCGACCTTCACGGCGGCGTTCTGCTGCGCCGTCTCCTGCGCTGTCTTCCGGGCCGCCTTCAGCTCCAGCCGCGAGGCGCGGGCCGTACGCAGCGCGTCCCAGGTGAGCAGCGCCAGCGCCAGCCAGATCAGGGCGAAGCCCGCCCAGCGCTCGGCGGGCATGGCCTCGTGGAAGACGAACAGGCCGAGGGCGAACTGGAAGATCGGCGCGAGGTACTGCACCATGCCCAGCACCGACAGCGGCAGTCGCACGGCCCCGATGCCGAAGCAGATGAGCGGCAGCGCGGTGAGGGCGCCCGTGCCGGTCAGCAGCAGGGCGTGCCCGACGCCCTCGCTCGCGTACGTGCTGCCGCCGCGCGCCCCGAGGAACACCAGGAAGCCCAGCGCCGGGAGGAACTGCACCGCCGTCTCGGCGGCCATCGACTCCAGGCCGCCCAGCCCGACCTTCTTCTTGACCAGGGCGTACGTGCTGAACGTGGCGGCGAGCGACAGGGCGATCCACGGCGGCTTGCCGTAGCCGACGGCCATCACGACGACCGCTGCCGCGCCGACCGCCACGGCCGTCCACTGCATGGCCCGCAGCCGCTCGCGCAGCACGAGGACGCCGAGGGCGATGGAGACGAGCGGGTTGATGAAGTAGCCCATCGACGTCTCGACGACGTGCCCCGCGTTGACGGCCCAGATGTACACGCCCCAGTTCACGGAGATCAGCACCGCGCCGACGGTGATCATCAGCAGGCGCCTGGGCTGCCGGAGCAGCGGGCGTATCCAGCCCCAGCGGCGGGCGACGGCCAGGGCGATCAGCACGGTGGCCAGGGACCACACCATGCGGTGGGCGAGGATCTCGGCGGCGCTCGACGGTTCGAGGAGAGGCCAGTAGAGGGGGAAGAGGCCCCAGATGCTGTAGGCGGCGACGCTGCACAGCAGGCCCGTGCGGGTCTCGTTCTTCGGCGGGGTGTCCATGGGCGCTCCAGAGGCATGACGGCTCCGTCGAAGGTAACCCCGCGCGCTCCCCCTGTCATGTGCGTACCGCATGTTGGTCCTGACCGCGCCCCGTAGGGGCGCGGGGAACTGCGCGACCAGCCACAACGCACCCGCGGTCGCGCGCGGAGCACAAGAGGCACATCAGTAGGCGCAGGGCCCACCGGCCCGCAGGCGAAGAACGAGGCGCCCAGGGGCGCAGCCGCGCCCCGTCGGCGTCACCCCGTGCGCTGGGCGCGCGAGCGCTGTACGGCGCGCGTGACGTCGAACGGCAGCACCGTCACCGCCACGTCCGCGAAGTGCTCCAGCGCCTTCGCCATCTCGTCCCCCCGGTCCGGATGCAGCAGGCGGCCCAGCGGCGGCCCGTACGTCCGCCGTGGGACCAGCAGCGTCAGCGCCGTCGACCCGTCGGCCGTCGTGCGGGCCACGTGCGCGGCGACCGCGTGCCGCAGCCGGCGGTCGGGGCAGTCGACGAGTTCGAGGGGGACGGTCGTGCCGGGCGTCGCGTCCCACTTCGCGGCCAGCAGCCGGGCCCGTTCCGCGTCGATGACGAAGTGCAGGGCCCGTACCTCGTCGGGCCGCAGCTCGTGCGCGTACCGCAGGGCCTTGACCGTGGCCAGGTCGAGGCCGTCGACGAGGATGTGCACCAGGTGGCGCCGCCAGTGCGGCTCCTCGGTGGTGAGGGCGGGGACGTTACCGAGGGCCTCTTCCTCCTCCCGGTACTGGCGGTTGATGCGGATCAGCGCCCACACGCCGAGCGGGAAGACGACCACGACCAGCCAGGCGCCCTCCGTGAACTTGGTGACGGCGAAGATCAGCACGACCAGGGCCGAGACGACGGCGGCGACGACGTTGACGCCCGTCTTCCAGTGCCGGTGCGTCTCGCCCGGACGCCGCCAGTAGTGGGCCGTCATCCCGGCGGCGGCCATCGTGAAGCCGGTGAACACGCCGATGGCGTACAGCGCGACGAGCTTGTCGACGCTGCCGCGCGTGACGATCACCAGCGCGAGCGCGGCGACGGTCAGCGAGATGATCCCGCCCGAGAACGCCAGCCGGTGCCCGCGCCGCGTCAGCCGCCGGGGCAGGAAGCGGTCCTCGGCGACGAAGCTGGCGAGGAACGGGAAGCCGGTGAAGGGCGTGTTCGCGCCCGTGTAGAGGATCAGGGCGGTGGCGAGCTGGACGTAGACGAGCCCGGCCGTGCCGAGCCAGCCGCTGCCGAAGACGAGGTGGGCCTCCTGCGCGATGACGGTCGGGTTGCCGTCCACGTACGGGATCGCGTGGGTGAAGTGGGCGAGCGTGGAGACGCCGAGCACCATGACACCCAGCACACAGCTCATGGTGGTGAGGGTGCGCCGGGCGTTGCGGCCCTGCGGCTTGCGGAACGCGGAGATGCCGTTGGAGATCGCCTCCAGGCCGGTCAGCGACGAACCGCCGTTCGCGAACGCGCGCAGCACCATGAACAGCGAGGCGCCGTAGAGCCAGCCGTGCCCGGACGTGCCGAGCGGGACCGCGCCGGAAGCGTGCACGTCCGCCTGCGGGAAGCCGCCGTTCAGGGCACGCCCGAGCCCGACGAGCAGTATCAGCGCGACCGCGACCATGAAGAGGTACGCGGGTGCCGCGAACGCGCGCCCCGCTTCCCGGATGCCGCGCAGATTCCCGTACATCAGCAGCACCACCACACCCACGGTGAGCGGGAGTTTGAGGTGGTCGAGGCCGGTGTAGCCGTCACCGGTGAGGTGGGCGAGGGAGATCAGCGCGTCGGTGCCCGCGGCGGTCTGCACGGCGACGGTGACGATGTAGTCGATGAGCAACGCGACGGCCGCGATCTGGGCGACACGCGGGCCGAAGTTCTCCCGCGCGACGACGTATGAGCCCCCGGCCCGGGTGTAGACGGACACCACGTCGCGGTACGAGAGCGTGAGGAACAGCAGCACCAACAGGATCGCGCCGGTCACCGGCAGCAGCAGGGTGAACGCGGCGACCCCGACGACCGGCACCAGGATGAGCAGTATCTCCTCGGTGCCGTACGCGGTCGACGAGATGCAGTCCGAGGCCAGGACACCCAGGGCGAGCGGGTTGGACAGGGTCTCGCGGGCGAGCTCCTGGGTGACGAGAGGGCGACCGAGCAGCTTGCACTTCACGCGGTAGCCGAGCCGGTCGCGGATCTCGGGTACGCCTTCGGAAGCGGCCATTCCCCCATGTAACCGGGGTACGCGTCCGTAGCCCCCCACCCAAACGCCGGACGGGCCGGAAAATCAGCCCGTCCGGCCCGTCCGGCCCGTCCGGCGTCGCGTCGAGCACGCCGGTCCTGTGACGCGTCAGCCGACGACGGTCCAGGTGTCGTTGCCGTGGAGGAGGGCGGTGAGGTCGCCCTTGCCCTTCTGCTCGATGGCGGTGTCGAGTTGGTCGGTCATCTGGGTGTCGTAGACGGGGCGTTGGGTGTTGCGGAAGATGCCGATGGGGGTGTGGTGGAGGGTGGTG
>NZ_JAINFC010000160.1 GCF_020740835.1 Streptomyces sp. UNOC14_S4 | reverse complement strand
GGCGGAGGGGGAGTCGGCCGCGACGGAGTCGCCCGAGCTCTTGGTGCCGCCGTTGAAGAGGGTGAAGCCCACGAAGCCGACGACGGCGACGATCGCGGCGACCATCGCGGCCGTCCAGTTGGGCCGCCGGGGCTCGGACGACCGGATGCGCTCGCTGTCGAACAGCGGGGCCGCCGGGGTCGGCGCGGGGCGCCCGCCGTGCTCCGCCGCGTACTGGGCGAGCAGCTCCGCCGGGTCCAGGCCGACCGTGGTCGCGAGCATCCGGATGTGCCCTCGGGCGTAGACGTGGCCGCCGCAACGTGAGAAGTCGTCCTGCTCGATGGCGTGAACGATCGGAACGCGTACCCGAGTGGTCGAACTGACCTCTTCGACGGTCAGTCCCGCGCTCATCCGGGCTTGCTTGAGGGCCTGGCCGATGGAGGGCCGTTCGTCGTCCGCGGGAGCGTCCGCGGGTGAGTTGCCGATGGACACGTGGGCGCCTTTCGAGCGTGTAGCCACCTGCTGGAGATTCAGTCTAGGGGCGATGCAAAAACATCGGGCAAGCGGAAAGACGGACTTTGTACGCCATCAGGTGCTTCTCCGGCGCCGACGGTGGATCATCGGCCCGCCCCCTCTCCATCAACTCGGCGTACGGCCGAGGGAAACGGTCGGCCGGGTTCCTCTTCCGGGGGTTTCCCGGCCCTTTCCCGGGAGGTTCCCGGTCCTTTCCGGAGGTTTCCCGGCTGCTTCCGGGAGATTCCCGACTCTCCCGGCGGGCTTCCGAGGGGTTCCCGGCTCCCGGCGGACGGCAGGCGCCGGCCGGGAGCGGGGGCGTCCGCTCCGGCTAGGCCCCGCCGTCCCCGCGGATCACCGCGAGCACCGCGTCCAGCTCGTCCGGCTTGACCAGCACATCGCGGGCCTTGGAACCCTCGCTCGGACCCACGATGTTGCGCGACTCCATCAGATCCATGAGTCTGCCCGCCTTCGCGAATCCCACACGCAGTTTGCGCTGGAGCATGGAAGTGGAGCCGAACTGGGTGGAGACGACGAGCTCCGCGGCCTGGCAGAGCAGGTCCAGGTCGTCGCCGATGTCCTCGTCGATCTCCTTCTTCTGCGCCGTGCCGACGGCGACGTCCTCGCGGAAGACCGGGGCCATCTGCTGTTTGCAGTGGCCCACGACCTTGGCGACCTCGGACTCCGTGACGAAGGCGCCCTGCATGCGGACGGGCTTGCCCGCGCCCATCGGCAGATAGAGGCTGTCGCCCTTGCCGATGAGCTTCTCGGCGCCCGGCTGGTCGAGGATGACCCGGCTGTCGGCGAGCGAGGAGGTGGCGAAGGCGAGCCGGGAGGGCACGTTCGCCTTGATCAGACCGGTGACGACGTCCACGGACGGCCGCTGGGTGGCGAGCACGAGGTGGATGCCCGCGGCGCGCGCGAGCTGGGTGATCCGGACGATCGAGTCCTCGACGTCGCGCGGGGCGACCATCATCAGGTCGGCGAGCTCGTCCACGATCACCAGCAGGTACGGATACGGCGTCAGCTCGCGGCCGCTGCCCTCGGGGGGCTTGACCTTGCCCTTGCGGACGGCGGAGTTGAAGTCGTCGATGTGCCGGAAGCCGAAGGCCGCCAGGTCGTCGTAGCGCAGGTCCATCTCGCGCACGACCCACTGGAGGGCCTCCGCGGCCCGCTTGGGGTTGGTGATGATCGGCGTGATGAGGTGCGGGATGCCCTCGTACGCGGTCAGCTCGACGCGCTTGGGGTCGATGAGCACCATACGCACGTCGTCGGGGGTCGCCCGGATCATGATCGAGGTGATCAGGCAGTTGATGCAGGACGACTTTCCGGAACCGGTGGCACCGGCGACCAGGATGTGCGGCATCTTGGTCAGATTGGACATCACATAGCCGCCCTCGACGTCCTTGCCGAGGGCCACCAGCATCGGGTGCTCGTCACCGGCCGCGTCCGCGAGCCGCAGGACGTCGCCGAGGTTGACCATCTCGCGGTCGGTGTTGGGGATCTCGATGCCGACCGCGGACTTGCCGGGGATCGGGCTGATGATCCGTACGTCCGGGCTGGCGACGGCGTAGGCGATGTTCTTGGCGAGGGCGGTGATCCGCTCGACCTTGACGGCCGGGCCCAGCTCCACCTCGTAGCGGGTGACCGTCGGGCCGCGGGTGAAGCCGGTGACGGCCGCGTCGACCTTGAACTCGGCGAACACATTGGTCAGCGCGGCGACTATGGCGTCGTTGGCGGCGCTGCGGGCCTTGCCCGGGCCGCCGCGCTCCAGCAGGTCGAGCGAGGGCAGGGAGTAGGTGATGTCGCCGGACAGCTGGAGCTGCTCGGCCCGTGCGGGCAGCCCCGGCGTGGGCTCGGGCGCGGCCTTGGTGAGGTCCGGTACGCCGACGGGCTTGGCGGCGCCCTTTCCGGCACGTTCACCGGCGCGCGCTCCACCCCGCGCGCCGGGCACCGCGCCCGCGCGCTCCGGGCCGGTCTCGCCGACCCCGCCGACCTCCAGGGTCTGCTCCGTCCCGGCCTCCCGGTCGGCGGAGATGCCGTTGCTGAGCCCGGCGACGAGCGGCGACGGCTGGACCCCGTGGAGCACGGCGCCGTCCAGCGAGGCGGCGGCCGCGGCGGCCACGTCGATGGCGTCCAGAGGGCGGTCCGCGGCGCGCGGGCGGCGGCGCTTGCCGAGCGTCTCCTCCTCGGCGCGGTCCACATCGGCGGCCACCGGGTCGGCGGCCGTGCGCCGGGAGCGCCGCGCGGGCTGCTCACGCCAGTCGTCGGCGTATCCCCCGTACGCGGCGTCGTCGGCGTACCCCGCCTCGTACTCCCCCGGGTACGGCTCGATGATCCCGAGCCGTATCCCCAGCCCGCGCAGCCGTCGCGGGATGGTGTTGACGGGGGTGGCGGTGACCACCAGCAGGCCGAAGATCGTCAGCAGGATCAGCAGGGGCACGGCGAGCACCTCGCCGAGCATGACGTTCAGGGGCTGGGCGGCGGCCCAGCCGATCAGGCCGCCCGCGTTCCGCAGGGCTCCCGCGCCGTCGCCCCGGCCGGGCGAGCCGCAGGCCACGTGGACCTGCCCGAGGACGCCGACCACCAGCGCGGACAGGCCGATCACGATCCGCCCGTTGGCCTCGGGCCGCTCCGGGTGCCGGATCAGCCGGATCGCGATGACGCCGAGGAGTATCGGCACGACCAGGTCGAGGCGGCCGAAGGCACCGGTGACGAGCATCTGCACCAGCTCGCCGACCGGCCCCTGGAGGTTGGACCAGGTGCCCGCGGCGATGATCAGCGCGAGGCCGAGCAGCAGGAGTGCCTGGCCGTCCTTGCGGTGCGCCGGGTCGAGGTTCTTCGCACCCCGGCCGATGCCGCGGAACACCGCGCCGACGGCGTGCGCCACGCCGAGCCAGAGGGCCCGGACGAGCCGGAAGACGCCGTTGGTCGGGGACGGTGCCTTCTTGGGCGCCGGCTTGACGGCCTTGGCGGCGGCCTTCTTGGCGGGCGCCTTCCGCGGTGCCGCCTTCTTCGCGGGTGCCTTGCCCGCGGGCCTGGGCGGCGCCTTCTTCGCGGGCGCCTTCTTCGCGACGGCGCTCCCGGAACGGCCGGCGCGCTGCTTCGAGGTGCCCGCCGTGCTCTGGGAACCCTTGCCGGACGTACGTGAGGCCATGGTGCCGAGATTACCGTCGTCCGCCGCTGGGGACACCCGGGCCCCGGCGTTCACCCGTTCGTGTCGCGGCTCCGCGGTGCCGGGGGTGACGCGACGTCAGGCGGGCGGCCGGACGGGGGGAAACGGTCAGCTGGGCGAGGGGATCGGGCTGGCACCGCTGCCCGCGCCGGGCTCCAGGGCGTCCAGCGCCCGCCGCAGCCCGGTGAGTTTGCGCTCCAGGTGGGCGGCGGTGGCGACGGCCGCGGCGTCGGCGGACTCGTCCAGCTGCTTGGTGAGGGCCTCCGCCTGCTCCTCGACGGCGGCGAGGCGCGCGGAGAGCTCGGCGAGCAGCCCGGCGGGCTCCTGCGGGGCCGCCGCTCCCCCGCGGCCCTGGCCGTTCTCCAGCTGGAGGCGCAACAGGGCGGCCTGCTCGCGGAGCTGGCAGTTCTTCATGTACAGCTCGACGAACACCGAGACCTTGGCCCGCAGGACCCACGGGTCGAACGGCTTGGAGATGTAGTCGACCGCACCCGCCGCGTAACCGCGGAAGGTGTGGTGCGGGCCGTGGTTGATGGCCGTCAGGAAGATGATGGGGATGTCGCGGGTGCGCTCCCGCCGCTTGATGTGCGCGGCCGTCTCGAACCCGTCCATGCCGGGCATCTGGACGTCCAGCAGGATCACCGCGAAGTCGTCCGTCAGCAGCGCCTTGAGCGCTTCCTCCCCTGACGATGCCCGTACCAGCGTCTGATCGAGCGCCGAGAGGATGGCCTCCAGCGCCAGCAGATTCTCCGGCCGGTCATCGACCAGGAGGATCTTGGCCTTCTGAACCATGCCCCGTCCTCCTCGTCCCGGCTTGGGGTCGCCCCGGCTCTCGGAGCCGGGGGAAGCACCGGGCGCCGCCCCAGGGGACGACTCCCTTGCGCCGCCCGTCCTTGTGCCGGTCATGGTAGCCGCACCCCGGCGGTCACCACACCCTGTCACCGCGATGTCACTGTGCACATAGCGGAAACGTAGCGGGGGACCAGAAGGTTCCCCGAATCCCGTGCTCCCACACGTCCCCGGACGCGGCCGGTCAACAGGCGGTCAGGAACCGTCCGGTTGACCGTCACTCAGTGCGCATCCACTGCTCCATCACCGTCAGCAGGTGATCCGTGTCGACCGGCTTGGTGACATAGTCGGAAGCTCCGGCATCGATGCTCTTCTCCCGGTCCCCCTTCATCGCCTTGGCCGTGAGCGCGATGATGGGCAGCCCCGCGAACTGCGGCATCCTGCGGATGGCGGCCGTCGTGGCATAGCCGTCCATCTCCGGCATCATGATGTCCATCAGGACCACCACGACGTCGTCGTGCTGCTCCAGGACCTCGATCCCCTCGCGCCCGTTCTCCGCGTAGAGCACCGAGAGCCCGTGCTGCTCCAGGACGCTCGTGAGGGCGAACACATTGCGGATGTCGTCGTCGACGATCAGCACCTTCTCGCCGTGGAAGGTGCCTCCGAAGCCGTTGCCGAAGCCATGCCCGGACGGTTGCTCTGCGTCACCGACCGGCTCGTGCGGCCAGACGTCGCCCGGGGAGGCCACCGGCCCCTCCGGCGCGGCCGGCCCGGCCGTCGGCGCCTGCGCGCCCGCCTCGGTCCCGGACCCGGGCCACTGTCCCGCCGCCTGCGCGGCGCGCTGCCGTCGCAGGAAGAGACCGGCGGCGCCGCGCGCCTGCGGCTCGGACGGCCGGTCCGCGCACGCGGCGGGCCGCTCGGCCGCGGCACCCGCACCCGCGTCCGTCGGCTCCCCGGCGGACGCCTCGTGCTCGCCGGGCGCGAGCTGCGGGTAGCCCTGGGGCGGCAGCTCACCCGAGTTGAGCGGGAGGTAGAGGGTGAAGGTGGAACCGCGGCCGGGCTCGCTCGCCGCGTGGATCTCGCCGCCGAGCAGCCGGGCGATCTCCCGGCTGATGGAGAGCCCGAGACCCGTACCGCCGTACTTGCGGCTGGTCGTCCCGTCCGCCTGCTTGAACGCCTCGAAGATCACCCGCATCTTGCTCTGCGCGATGCCGATCCCGGTGTCGGTGACCGAGAAGGCGATCACCTCGCCGTCCACGTCCCGCAGGGAGCCCGCCTCCAGCAGCTGCTCGCGGATGTTGTCCGGCACGTCGCTGCCCGCCGGGCGGATGACCAGCTCGACCGCGCCGGTGTCGGTGAACTTCACCGCGTTCGACAACAGGTTGCGCAGCACCTGGAGCAGCCGCTGCTCGTCCGTGTGCAGCGTCGCCGGGAGCTCCGGCGAGACCCGTACGGAGAAGTCGAGACCCTTCTCCGCGGTCAGCGGCCGGAAGGTGGCCTCCACGTAGTCCACGAGCTGGACGAGGGCGATACGGGTCGGGCTGACGTCCATCTTGCCCGCCTCGACCTTGGACAGGTCCAGGATGTCGTTGATGAGCTGGAGCAGGTCGGAGCCCGCGCCGTGGATGGTCTCCGCGAACTCGACCTGCTTCGGGGAGAGATTGCCCTCGGCGTTGTCGGCGAGCAACTTCGCGAGGATCAGCAGGGAGTTGAGCGGCGTCCGCAGCTCGTGCGACATGTTCGCCAGGAACTCGGACTTGTAGCGCATCGAGACGGCGAGCTGCTCGGCGCGCTCCTCCAGGACCTGCCGGGCCTCCTCGATCTCGGTGTTCTTGACCTCGATGTCGCGGTTCTGCCGGGCCAGCCGGTCCGACTTCTCCTCCAGTTCGGTGTTGGAGATCTCCAGCGCCTTCTGACGGTTCTCCAACTCGGCGGAGCGCTCGCGCAGTTGCTCCGTCAGCTCCTGCGACTGCTTGAGCAGCACCTCGGTCTTGGTGTTGACGCTGATGGTGTTGACGCTCGTGCCGATCATCTCGGCGATCTGGTTGAGGAAGTCCTTCTGGATCTGGGCGAACGGCTGGAAGGAGGCCAGCTCGATCACTCCGAGGACCTGCCCCTCGAAGAGCACCGGCAGCACGATGACATGGGCCGGGGGCGCCTCGCCCAGCCCGGAGGCGATCTTCAGATAGCCCGGCGGGACGTTCTCCACCAGGATCGTCCGCTTCTCCTGCGCAGCGGTGCCGATGAGCGTCTCGCCCGGCTGGAAGGACGTGGGCATCGAGCCCCGCGAGTAGCCGTAGGAGCCGAGCATCCGCAGCTCGTAGCCGTCCTCCTCGCCGCCCTGGCCGCCGCCCGTGGGCATCGCCAGGAAGAAGGCGCCGTGCTGCGCGGAGACCACGGGGGTCAGCTCGCTCATGATCAGCCCGGCGACGTCCTCCAGGTCGCGACGGCCCTGCATCAGGCCGGAGATACGGGCCAGGTTGCCCTTGAGCCAGTCCTGCTCCTTGTTGGCGAGCGTGGTCTCGCGGAGGTTGGCGATCATCGTGTTGATGTTGTCCTGGAGCTCCAGGATCTCGCCCGCCGCATCGACGTCGATCTTGAGGTTGAGGTCGCCGCGGGTCACCGCGGTGGCGACCTCGGCGATGGCCCGCACCTGCCGGGTGAGGTTTCCAGCCATCTCGTTGACCGACTCGGTGAGGTCGCGCCAGGTGCCGTCCACGTCGCGCACCCGCGCCTGGCCGCCCAGCTGGCCCTCCGTACCCACTTCGCGGGCCACCCGGGTCACCTGGTCGGCGAACGAGGACAGCTGGTCGACCATGGTGTTGATGGTGGTCTTGAGCTGGAGGATCTCACCGCGCGCATCGATGTCGATCTTCTTGGTGAGATCACCCTGGGCGATGGCGGTGGTCACCATCGCGATGTTGCGGACCTGTCCGGTGAGGTTGGACGCCATCGAGTTCACGGACTCGGTGAGGTCCTTCCAGGTGCCGCTGACACCGGGGACCCGCGCCTGGCCGCCGAGGATGCCGTCGGTGCCGACCTCGCGCGCGACGCGCGTGACCTCGTCCGCGAAGGACGACAGCGTCGTCACCATCGTGTTGACGGTGTCGGCCAGCTGCGCGACCTCGCCGCGCGCCTCGACGGTGACCTTCTTGGTCAGGTCGCCGTTGGCGACGGCCGCGGCGACCTGCGAGATGTTGCGGACCTGGCTGGTCAGGTTGTTGGCCATCAGGTTGACGTTGTCGCTGAGGTCCTTCCAGATGCCGGTGACGTCCCGCACCCGGGCCTGGCCGCCCAGCTGGCCCTCCGTGCCCACCTCACGGGCCACCCGGGTCACCTGCTCGGCGAACGAGGACAGCTGGTCGACCATCGTGTTCACGGTGGTGACCAGTTCCAGGATCTCGCCCTTGGCGTCGACGGTGATCTTCTTGGAGAGGTCGCCCTTGGCCACGGCCGTGGTCACCTCGGCGATGTTGCGCACCTGCGAGGTGAGGTTGTTGGCCATGAAGTTCACGGACTGGGTGAGGTCCTTCCAGGTGCCGGAGACGCCCTGGACCTCCGCCTGACCGCCGAGGATGCCCTCGGTGCCCACCTCCCTCGCGACCCGCGTCACCTGGTCGGCGAACGAGGAGAGCTGGTCCACCATCGTGTTGAGGGTGTTCTTCAGTTCCAGGATCTCGCCGCGGGCGTCCACGTCGATCTTCTGCGACAGGTCGCCGCGGGCCACGGCGGTGGCGACGCCCGCGATGTTGCGCACCTGGGCGGTCAGGTTGGACGCCATGCCGTTGACGGAGTCCGTCAGGTCGCGCCAGACACCGGCCACGCCCGGCACCTGTGCCTGGCCGCCGAGCCTGCCGTCCGTGCCCACCTCGCGGGCGACCCGGGTGACCTGCTCGGCGAAGGCGGAGAGCTGGTCGACCATCGTGTTGATGGTGTTCTTGAGCTCCAGGATCTCGCCGCGGGCGTCCACGTCGATCTTCTGCGAGAGGTCGCCGCGCGCGACCGCCGTCGTCACCTGGGCGATCTGCCGGACCTGCGAGGTCAGATTCCCCGCCATGAAGTTGACGGAGTCCGTGAGCTCCTTCCAGGTGCCGCTGACGCCGTCCACCCGGGCCTGCCCGCCGAGCCGCCCCTCGGTGCCCACGTCACGGGCCATCCGGGTCAGCTGGTCGGCGAACGACGAGAGCTGGTCGACCATGGTGTTCACGGTGTTCTTCAGCCGGAGCATCTCGCCGGACACGTCCACGGTGACCTTCTGCGACAGGTCACCGTTGGCCACCGCCGTCGTCACCTGGGCGATGTTGCGCACCTGCCCGGTGAGGTTGCGGAAGGCCGTGTTCACCGAGTCGGTGAGGTCCTTCCACGTGCCCGCCGCGCCCGGCACCGTCGCCTGGCCGCCGAGCTCGCCCTCGACACCGATCTCCCGGGCCACGCGCGTGACCTCGGAGCCGAACGCCGAGAGCTGGTCCACCATCGTGTTGACGGTGTTCTTCAACTCCAGCATCTCGCCGGACACATCCACGGTGACCTTCTGCGACAGATCACCGTTGGCCACCGCCGTCGTCACCTGCGCGATGTCCCGCACCTGTGTGGTGACGTTGCGGAAGGCCGTGTTCACCGAATCGGTGAGGTCCTTCCACGTACCCGCCGCACCCGGCACCTGGGCCTGGCCGCCCAGCCGGCCCTCGGCACCGACCTCGCTGGCGACCCGCGTCACCTCGTCGGCGAAGGTGCGCAGCGTCTCCGTCATCTGGTTGATCGTCTCGGCGAGCTGCGCGATCTCGCCGCGCGCGCTGACCGTCACCTTCTGGGACAGGTCGCCGTTGGCGACCGCCGTGGTGACCTGCGCGATCCCGCGCACCTGGGCCGTGAGGTTCCCGGCCATGAGGTTGACCGAGTCGGTCAGGTCCTTCCAGACACCCGCGACACCGGGCACCTGGGCCTGCCCGCCCAGCTCGCCCTCCGTGCCGACCTCGCGCGCGACGCGGGTGACCTCGGAGGCGAAGGACGACAGCTGGTCGACCATGGTGTTCACGGTGTTCTTCAGCTCGAGCATCTCCCCGGCCACATGGACCGTGACCTTCCGGGAGAGATCGCCCTTCGCGACCGCCGTGGTGACGAGAGCGATATCACGCACCTGAGCGGTGAGCCGCGAGGCCATGGTGTTGACGGAGTCGGTCAGATCCTTCCAGGAACCCGACATTCCGCGCACCCGGGCCTGTCCGCCCAGCTTGCCCTCCGTGCCGACCTCGCTGGCGACCCGGGTCACCTCGTCGGTGAACGCCGACAGCTGATCGACAAGGCCGTTGACCGTGCGCCCGACCTTGAGGAACTCGCCCCGCAGCGGGTGCGCGGCTCCGTCCTCGCCCTGTGCCCGCAGGTCCATCCGCTGCTCGAGGTCGCCCTCGGCGACCGCCGACAGCACCCGGCCCACCTCGGACACTGGCCGCACGAGATCGTCGACGAGGGCGTTGGACGCGTCGATCGCCTGCGCCCAGGCCCCTTCGCAGGGGCCGACATCCAGCCGCTCGGTGAGCTTGCCCTCCCGGCCGACGACCCGGCGCACCCGCGCCAGCTCGCCCGTGAGCTGCATGTTCCGGTCGGCGACCTCGTTGAAGACGGCCGCGATCTCGGCCATCACCCCGTCGCCCTGAGTGGTCAGGCGCTTACGGAAGTTGCCGTCCCGCATCGCGGAGAGGGCCGACAACAGCCGGTTCAGGGCCGCGGTGTCCACTTCCGTCGTCCCATTGGCCCGGGACCGTCCGCCTTTCGCGCGCGTGCTCACGCCCCGCGCCGCTGCGCCAGACTCCACCGTGTCCCTCCCGCTGGGTCGATCATCCTCGTCGGGCTTCCGCTTCAGTCTTTCCCAGTGTTTCACCCTCCCACCGAAGCGGTGGCCAGTCGGTACGTAACCTCGCGTTCGCGGACTCGTTGAGGGCTACGGGCAGGGCTTGTCCTTCGTCACGGCCGTTCGGCCTGGCGAGAAGCCGCGACCTGAGGGTCAGGGCGGAGTCACAACAGTTCGGCAGCATCCCCCAGCGCGGGGTGTCTTTCACACAGCCGACCTTGGCCCGGCGGCCGTGCGTGTCCTTTCGGAGGGCGTGCACGGCCGCCGGACTGCGTTGGGCCCGAAACAAGCAGCTCCGTCCGCATCGCTTGATCCGACGGTTTAGCCTGGCGGATGAATCCGGGGCACAAGAAGCGGGCACAGGACTCGGGGGAGCAATGAGAGGCCAATGGGGAGTGCTGTGATCACCGCGCGGGCTGCCGCCACCTTCGAACCCGTCGGGCGTTCCGTCGCCGCCGCCCGCGCCTTCGTCCGGGACACGCTCCAGGGCTGGGGCTTCCCCGACATCGTGGACGACGCCGTCGTCCTCACGAGCGAGCTCGTCACCAACGCCGTCGTCCACGCGGGCACCGCCGCGGACGTCATGTGCATGCGCACGGACACCGGCGTCAAGGTCGAGGTGGCCGACCACTACCCGGACCGCGAGCTCCCGCTGGACGGCTCCGTCCACAAGCCCCCGAACGTCGACCGCGAGGGCGGCCGCGGCCTGCTGCTGTGCGCGGCCCTCGCCTCCCGCTGGGGCGTCGAGTACAGCAGCGCCCACAAGAAGGTGTGGTTCCAGCTCGACCTGCCCGACCGGCCCGCGGGCACCCGCTCGGCGGGCCCGGCGCTGCCCGCGGAGGCGCTGCCGGTCGCCGAGACCCGCGTCCGCGTCGCCGTGGTCCAGATCGACCGCTCCGGCACGATCAGCTCCTGGAACGACGACGCCCGGGAGCTGTTCGGATTCACCGCCGACCAGGTCACGGGCAAGCCGCTGACCGACCTGGCCGCCTGGCCGCACACCCCCGGCACCTCCACCGGCATCGCCGAGGCCCTGCGGCTCTCGCGCTGGGAGGGCTCGTACGGCATAAGGGACGCCGACGGCCGCATCACCCCGGTCTACGCCTCCCACCTGCGCGTACGGGACAACGTGGGCGCGCCCTCCACGGTCTGCCTGCTGGTGCGCGAGGAGGAGCGGGCCGTGCTCCAGAGCCTCCAGCGCACCCCCTCCTCGGACGCCGCGGCCGGCGAGCGCGGCACCGCCACCGACCCTTTCGAGGTCTTCATCGGCTCCCCGGCCCCGGACGACCTCGACGGCCTCCTCCAGCGCACGGTCGAGCGGGCGCGCGACATGCTCGACGGCGACGCCGCGTATCTGCTGCTGGCCACGGACGACGAGACCGAGCTGGAGGTACGGGCCTCGACGGGCCTGCCGTCGGCCCGGCAGCGCTTCGCCCGCGTCCCCGTCGAGGCCGGTACTGGCCGCTACGGCTCCGCCCGGATGCCCGCGGTCCACGAGGATCTCGCCGTCGTACCCGGTGCCGTTCCCCTGCTGGCGGACACGGGCATGCGTTCCGTCGTCACGGTTCCCCTCAAGGTCGAGGGCCGGCTCACCGGCTCGCTCGGGGTGGCCGCGGAAGGCCCCGGCCGCTATACGAACGAGGAGGCACTCCGGCTCCAGTTCGCCGCCGACCGTATCGCCCTGGCGGTGGAGCGCGCCCGCCTGAACGAACTCGAACGTCTGCGCCGCGGTTCGCTCTCGTTCCTCGTGGAGGCCTCCGACCTGCTGGCAGGCACCCTCGACCGGGACCAGACCCTCGCCCTCATGGCGCAGATGACCGTACCGACGCTGGCCACCTGGTGCGCCGTCTACACCGTGGCCGACCCCGCATCCGACCCGGAGCTGTCGTACGTCCTGCACGAGGACGAGGACCGCATCGACGGACTCAAGACACTGCTGGGCAAGCTCGCGCCGCCGGAGCCCGCCCTCCCGCCGGGGGCCCGCGTCTGGCGCGCGCCCGCGGAGGCGGCGCAGTCGGCGGCGCTGCGCAGCTCCCTGCGCAGCCTGGGCCTGGCGGACATCGCGCGTACGGCGGGCCCCGGCGCCTCGCTCGCGACGGCGGCGGCCGTGGGCGGGGAGACGGTGGTGCTGTCGCTGATGGCCCGCAACCGCGTCATCGGCATGCTCGTCCTCGGCAAGCCCACGGACGACCACTTCCGCCAGGAGATCCTGGAGCTCGCCGAGGACCTGTCGCGGCGGGCGGCGCTCGCCCTCGACAACGCCCGCCTCTACAGCGAGCGCACGGCCATCAGCCAGTCGCTGCAGCGCAGCCTGCTGCCGCCGGAACTGCCGAACGTCGCCGGCGTCGAGGTGGACGTCATCTACCGCGCGGCCGGCGAGGGCAACGAGGTCGGCGGTGACTTCTACGACCTCTTCCCCATCCGGGACGGCGCCTACGGCTTCGCGATCGGCGACGTGTGCGGTACGGGCCCGGAGGCGGCCGCGGTGACGGGTCTGGCCCGGCACGCCCTGCGGCTCCTGGCCCGCGAGGGCTACGGCGGTCCCGCGGTCCTGGAGCGGCTCAACGCCGCGATCCTGGACGAGGGCGCCCGCAGCCGCTTCCTGACGCTGCTGTACGGGGAGCTGTGGCCGCAGGAGGACGGCAGCGCGATCCTCAAGGTGGTCTGCGCGGGGCACCCGCTGCCCCTGCGGCTGCGGCCCGACGGCTCGGTGGAGACCGCGGCGGACCCGCAGCCGCTGCTGGGCGTCATGGAGGACCTGGAGCTGTACGAGCAGACGGTGGCCCTCGATCCGGGCGACGTGCTGCTGTGCGTCACGGACGGCGTGACGGAGCGCCGTGAGGGGGCGCGCATGCTGGGCGACGACGGGTTGAGCGATGTCCTGTCGAACTGCACGGGCCTGACGGCGGGCGCGGTCGCGGCCCGCATCCTGCGGGCGGTGGAGCGGTTCGCCGCCGAGCCCGCCTCGGACGACATGGCGATCCTGGCGATGCGGGTGCCGGAGCGTCAGGAAGGCTGATTTCCCGGGGGCTCCGGGAAACCGGGGCTCCTTGCTTTACGGTCGCTGCTTCACGGTCGCGTGCTTTACGCCCGCACAACGAAAACGAAAAGGCCCCCGCCGACTGGCGGGGGCCTTTTCTGTGGAGCCCCAAAACGGAATCGAACCGTTGACCTTCTCCTTACCATGGAGACGCTCTGCCGACTGAGCTATTGGGGCCAGCAACGAGATAAAGCATACCCCATGTTCGTACGCCCTTTTGACCACGTGGGAGTACCCATGGGAGTGCCTGCTAGGCCGCGGCCCGCAGGAGCCCGCCAAGAGCGTTGCACGAGGCCGCGATGCGATGCAGTTCCCGCTGCGTGGTCGCGCCGTCCACCGGCAGCGCGAGGCACTCGTCGGCGGCGCGCTCGGTCTCCGGGAGCCACAACTCCCGCCTGAACGAGGGCGTCCGGTGCACGGGCGTCTGTACGGGCACGTGGCAGCGGATCCCACGGGCGCGGAGCGCGCGGGCGAAGGCGTCCCGGTCGGGCCGTCCGTTGCCGGGGACCCGGACGACGTAGAGCCGGTAGGCGTGCGGGAATTCGGGATCCGTGCGGGGCGTGAGGACGCCCGTGAGCCGTGCGTTGAGATAGGTGGCGTTCCGGCGCCGCCGCAGCGTGTCCGCGTCGGAGAAGGGCGGCTCCGGTTCGTGTTCGAGGACGAGGAGCCCACGCGGGGTGGCCACGGCCCGCAGACCCGCCAAGTCGGCGCGTCGGCCGAAGAGATGAACGGGCATCACGGCCGCGGTGCGCAGGGTGAGGGTGGCGGCGACGGAGGCCGGTGAGAGGCAGAGGGTGTGCGGGTCGACGTCCGCGAACACGGGAGAGGCCCCGGCCCGCCGGACGGCCTCGGCCGCGTCCGTGGTGGCGTACGAGGGGACGATGACCTCGTCGCCCGCGCCGATTCCCGCTGCTGTGAGCCTCTTGGCTGTCCCCATGGACGGGAGAGTGGCGGCCGGACGTTAACGCGGCGTGACGCTCCGCACTTCATCATGAAAACAAAAAAGCTCCGGCACCTGAACCGAAGTTCAGATGCCGGAGCTATGAAAATTTGTTCGGCGGCGTCCTACTCTCCCACACGGTCCCCCATGCAGTACCATCGGCGCTGAAAGGCTTAGCTTCCGGGTTCGGAATGTAACCGGGCGTTTCCCTAACGCTATGACCACCGAAACACTATGAAATTAACAGACCGGAAATCAACACGGTCGTTATTTCAGAACCAACACAGTGGACGCGAGCAACTGAGGACAAGCCCTCGGCCTATTAGTACCAGTCAACTCCACACCTTACGGCGCTTCCATATCTGGCCTATCAACCCAGTCGTCTACTGGGAGCCTTACCCCATCAA
>NZ_JAINFC010000016.1 GCF_020740835.1 Streptomyces sp. UNOC14_S4 | reverse complement strand
CCCCTAGGCTTGACCCCGTGACCCCCGCCGATCTCACCCGCACCGTTCTGCACACGGTGCGCCGCGCCATCGAGGCCGACGAGCTGAGCGCCGTCGTCCCCGACCGGGTCACCGTGCGTGTCCCCCCGCACCCCGGGTGCGGCGACTACGCCACCAACGTCGCCCTGCGCATCGCCCAGGACAGCGGCCGCCCCGCTCCCGAGGTCGCCGAAGTGCTGCGCCGCCGGCTCGTCGCCGAGCCCGGTATCGCCCGCGTCGACATCGCCGGGCCCGGCTTCCTCAACATCACGCTGGAGGGCTCCTCGTACGTACAGCTCGTACGGGACGTCCTCGGTATGCGGCCGAGCCCGCCCGTCCTCGGCGAGCCCCCGGCGGAGCTCGTCGCGCGGCTCGGGGGCGACGCCGCCCGCTGGAGCCTCGTCAGCCCCCCGGGCGTCCCCCGCGACCTGCTTCTCGTCCAGCGCGAGAGCAACCCCCTCTTCCGCGTCCGCTACGCCCACGCCCGTACCCGGGCCCTGCTGCGCAACGCCCACGACCTGGGCTTCGGCCCCGAGCCGGGGGACCTCGGGGACCTCATGGACGAGGACGCGGCCCCCGTCCTCGCCGGGCTCGCGGACCATTCGCGGGTCACCGCCACCCGGGCCCCCGAGCGGCTCGCCCGCCATCTCGAACGTCTCGCTGATGCCTTCCTCCGCTGGCAGGCCGCGTGTCCCACGCTGCCGAGCGGAGGGGAGAAACCCTTGGCCGTCCACCGCGCCCGCCTGGCCCTCGCCGAGGCCACGGGCACGGTGCTGGCCGACGGCCTCCACCAGCTCGGCATCACCGCACCCGCACACCTCTGAGGAGATTCAGAGCCATGAGCCGTTCCGCACACCCCGCCGGGCCCCGCTACGCCGACGTCCTCCCCGAGGGCCACTACGCGGCCCCGCCCGCCGACCTCAACGCGCTCGACCCGCGCGTATGGGCCCGTACGGTCGCGCGGGACGCCGACGGCGTGGTCACCGTCGGCGGTATCAAGGTCACCGAGCTCGCCGAGGAGTTCGGCACCCCGGCCTACTTCCTCGACGAGGACGACTTCCGCGCCCGCTGCCGGGCCTGGCGCGACGCCTTCACCGACGCCGACGTCTTCTACGCGGGCAAGGCCTTCCTCTCCCGCGCCGTCGTCCGCTGGCTGCACGAGGAGGACCTCAACCTCGACGTCTGCTCCGAGGGCGAGCTCGCCACCGCCCTGTCCGCGGGCATGCCCGCCGAGCGCATCGCGCTGCACGGCAACAACAAGTCCACCCAGGAGATCACCCGCGCGATCGAGGCGGGCGTCGGCCGGATCGTCCTCGACTCCTTCCAGGAGATCGTCCGCGTCGCGCGCATCGCGGAGCGGCTCGGCAAGCGCCAGCGCGTCCTGATCCGGGTGACCGTCGGCGTCGAGGCGCACACCCACGAGTTCATCGCGACCGCCCACGAGGACCAGAAGTTCGGCCTCGCCCTCGCCGGGGGACAGGCCGCCGAGGCCGTGCGCCGCGCGCTGAAGCTCGACGGCCTGGAGCTCGTCGGCATCCACTCCCACATCGGCTCGCAGATCTTCGACACCTCGGGCTTCGAGGTCGCCGCGCACCGCGTCGTCGGCCTGCTCAAGGACGTCCGCGACGAGCACGGCGTCGAGCTGCCCGAGATCGACCTCGGCGGCGGCCTCGGCATCGCCTACACCTCCGACGACGACCCGCGCGAGCCGCGCGAGATCGCCGTCTCCCTGCGCGAGATCGTCACCCGCGAGTGCGCCGCCGCCGGGCTCGCCGTGCCGCGGCTGTCCGTCGAGCCCGGCCGTGCCATCGCCGGCCCGACCACCTTCACCCTCTACGAGGTCGGCACCGTCAAGGACCTGCCCGGCCTGCGCACCTACGTGAGCGTCGACGGCGGCATGTCCGACAACATCCGCACCGCGCTCTACGACGCCGAGTACAGCGTCGCGCTCGTCTCCCGTACCTCCACCGCCGAGCCGATGCTCTCCCGCGTCGTCGGCAAGCACTGCGAGTCCGGTGACATCGTCGTGCGCGACGCCTTCCTCCCCGCCGACCTCGCCCCCGGCGACCTGCTCGCCGTCCCCGCGACCGGCGCCTACTGCCGCTCCATGGCGAGCAACTACAACCACGCCCTCCGCCCGCCGGTCGTCGCCGTCCGGGACGGGCAGGCGCGGGTGATCGTCCGGCGCGAGACCGAGGACGACCTCCTCCGGCTCGACGTCGGCTGACAAGGTAAAAAATAAAGCAAAAGTCTCGAATGCTGGACGGGGGCGGGAAACCCCCGTCCGGTGAGTGAGACTGGTGCCCTACCGAGATGTATGAGAAACGAGGTCGGATGATGCGTACGCGTCCGCTGAAGGTGGCGCTGCTGGGCTGTGGAGTGGTCGGCTCTGAGGTGACGCGCATCATGACGACGCACGCCGACGACCTCGCGGCGCGCATCGGCGCGCCGGTCGAGCTCGCCGGCATCGCGGTGCGCCGTCCCGACCGCGTCCGCGAGGGCGTGCCGCAGGAGCTGATCACCACCGACGCCACCGCGCTCGTCAAACGTGGCGACATCGACGTGGTCGTCGAGGTCATCGGTGGCATCGAGCCCGCCCGCACCCTCATCACCACCGCCTTCGAGCACGGCGCGAGCGTCGTCTCCGCCAACAAGGCGCTGCTCGCCGGGGACGGCGCCGCGCTGCACGCCACCGCGGAGGCGCACGGCGCGGACCTCTACTACGAGGCCGCCGTCGCGGGCGCCATCCCGCTCGTCCGCCCGCTGCGCGAGTCCCTCGCGGGCGACAAGGTGAACCGGGTGCTCGGCATCGTCAACGGCACCACCAACTTCATCCTCGACAAGATGGACACCAGCGGCGCGGGCTACTCCGAGGCGCTGGACGAGGCCACCGCGCTCGGCTACGCCGAGGCCGACCCGACCGCCGACGTCGAGGGCTTCGACGCCGCCGCCAAGGCCGCGATCCTCGCCGGGATCGCCTTCCACACCCGGGTGCGCC
Source organism: Streptomyces sp. UNOC14_S4 (assembly GCF_020740835.1). Taxonomy (GTDB): domain Bacteria; phylum Actinomycetota; class Actinomycetes; order Streptomycetales; family Streptomycetaceae; genus Streptomyces. The sequence goes on along the minus strand of NZ_JAINFC010000016.1, from coordinate 30,602 downwards.
TCGACGACGTCCATCGCGAGGGCATGACGGAGGTCACCGCGGCGGACTTCGCGTCGGCGAAGCAGATGGGCTGCACCATCAAGCTCCTCGCCATCTGCGAGCGCGCCGCCGACGGGCGGTCCGTCACCGCCCGCGTGCATCCGGCCATGATCCCGCTCAGCCACCCGCTGGCCTCCGTCCGCGAGGCGTACAACGCGGTGTTCGTCGAGGCCGAGGCCGCCGGACGGCTGATGTTCTACGGCCCCGGGGCCGGTGGCTCGCCCACCGCCTCCGCGGTCCTCGGCGACCTCGTCGCCGTCTGCCGGAACAAGGTCGCCGGGACGACCGGACCCGGCGAGTCCGCCTACACGCGGCTGCCCGTGAGCCCCATGGGCGAGGTGGTCACGCGCTACCACATCAGCCTCGACGTGGCCGACCGGCCGGGTGTCCTCGCCCAGGTCGCCACGGTCTTCGCGGCGCACGACGTGTCGATCGACACGGTCCGCCAGACGGGCAAGGACGGCGAGGCGTCGCTCGTCGTCGTCACGCACCGCGCCCCCGACGCCGCCCTCTCGGCGACCGTCGCGGCGCTGCGCAAGCTGGACACGGTCCGCGGTGTCGCGAGCATCATGCGGGTCGAAGGCGAATAGGGAGCAACGAAGCAATGTCTGCCAGCAACGGACTCCGGTCCTCCGGCACCCACCAGTGGCGCGGCATCATCGAGGAGTACCGCGACCGGCTCCCCGTCTCCGCCGACACGCCGGTCGTCACCCTGCGCGAGGGCGGCACGCCGCTCGTCCCGGCCCAGGTGCTCTCCGAGCGCACGGGCTGCGAGGTGCACCTCAAGGTCGAGGGCGCGAACCCGACCGGGTCCTTCAAGGACCGCGGCATGACGATGGCCATCACCCGCGCGAAGGAAGAGGGCGCGAAGGCCGTCATCTGCGCCTCCACGGGCAACACTTCCGCCTCCGCCGCGGCCTACGCCGTACGGGCGGGCATGGTCTGCGCCGTCCTGGTGCCCCAGGGCAAGATCGCGCTGGGCAAGATGGGCCAGGCGCTGGTCCACGGCGCGCGCATCCTCCAGGTGGACGGCAACTTCGACGACTGCCTGACGCTCGCCCGCGGGCTGTCCGAGGAGTACCCCGTCGCGCTGGTCAACTCCGTGAACCCGGTGCGGATCGAGGGCCAGAAGACGGCCGCGTTCGAGATCGTGGACGCGCTCGGCGACGCCCCCGACATCCACGTCCTGCCTGTTGGCAACGCGGGCAACATCACCGCCTACTGGCGGGGCTACCGCGAGTACGCCGCGGACGGCATGGCCGAGCGCACGCCGCGCATGTGGGGCTTCCAGGCGTCCGGTTCCGCGCCCATCGTGCGCGGTGAGCCGGTGCGCGACCCGCACACCATCGCCACCGCCATTCGCATCGGCAACCCCGCGTCGTGGCGGTTCGCCGAGGAGGCGCGCGACGAATCGGGCGGCCTCATCGACGAGGTGACCGACCGCCAGATCCTGGCCGCGTACCGCCTGTTGGCGGCGCAGGAGGGCGTCTTCGTCGAGCCCGCGTCGGCGGCGAGCGTGGCGGGCCTGCTCAAGGCGGCCGAGCTCGGCCTGGTCGACCCGGGGCAGCGCATCGTCTGTACGGTCACGGGCAACGGGCTCAAGGACCCGGACTGGGCGGTGGCGGGGGCTCCGCAGCCGCTCACCGTGCCGGTGTCCGCGGCTGCCGCCGCGGCCGCGCTCGGGCTCGCCTGACCGGTCGTCCGCCCCGCCGTTTCCCCGCAACACGGCTTCGCCGCGTTGTCCTCAAACGCCGGACGGGCTGAATGGGTACCCCATCGCCCGTCCGGCGCAAGTCAGCAGCCCGGCGACACCCCTTCGCCCTATGTCGCCGCAGAACCTTCCTTCGATAGGCTGTACTCACTCCGCCCCGTCGCAGACCCCCGCCGTCCCCGTGCGGCGATCCGTCGCGGCCCTTGCGGACGTTGCACGCCCTGCCGAGGCCACACCAAGGAGAGTCATCGAGCGATGGCCGGTCCAGCGTTCCGCGCCGCCGCTGTCCGCGTGCGCACCCCCGCCACCAGCGCAAACCTCGGCCCCGGCTTCGACGCCCTGGGCCTGTCGCTGGGGCTCTACGACGACGTCGTGGTCCGGGTGGCCGAATCCGGGCTGCACATCGACATCGCCGGCGAGGGCGCCGACACCCTCCCGCGCGACGAGAGCCACCTCCTCGTGCGCTCCCTGCGCACCGCCTTCGACCTGCTCGGCGGCCAGCCGCGCGGCCTGGAGGTCGTCTGCGCCAACCGCATTCCGCACGGCCGCGGGCTCGGTTCCTCGTCGGCCGCCATCTGCGCGGGCATAGTCGCCGCCCGCGCCGTGACCATAGGCGGGGCCGAGAAACTCGACGACGCGGCGCTGCTGGAGCTCGCCACGGAGATCGAGGGCCACCCGGACAATGTCGCGGCCTGCCTGCTCGGCGGCTTCACCTTGGCGTGGATGGAGTCGGGCGTGGCGCGGGCCATTCGGATGAACCCCGCGGATTCCATCGTTCCGGTGGTCTTCGTGCCCTCGCGGCCGGTGCTCACCGAGACCGCCCGCGGGCTGCTGCCGCGCAGCGTCCCCCATGTGGACGCCGCGGCCAACGCCGGGCGCGCCGCGCTGCTCGTCGAGGCGATGACCAGGCGCCCCGAGCTGCTGCTTCCGGCCACCGAGGACCGTCTCCACCAGGAGTACCGCGCCCCGGCGATGCCCGAGAGCGTGGCCCTGGTGGGCAGGCTGCGGGCGGACGGCGTGCCCGCGGTCATCTCCGGCGCGGGCCCCACGGTGCTCGCGCTGGCCGAGAACGGTGCGGCCGACGAGGTCGCACGGCTGGCGGGCGAGGGGTGGGCGGCCAACCGGCTGGCCCTCGACGCCGGGGGGACGAGCGTGCTGCCGCTCGCCTGACCAGCGCCGACATCCGGGTGCGCCCGGAGTCGGCGAAAAATAGCGGTTGCCGGTCTTGAGAGGGGGAATGTTTATGGGACCCGGTAGTGTTAACCTCAAGTCTGCACCCGAAGCCACATCGGCTCGGTGCTCTGTGTCCCGATCAGGGGCCGCTTTTCTTCCGGGAGCCTCCCAAACTGCCTGAGCAGCCTGCCTGAGCAGCTTCGAGCACGCTCCGGAATCGGCGTGGGTGACATGAGTGAAGTCGATACGTCATGTCTTCACCTCATTTCTTCACGCCGGAACCAATGAACTGATTCTTCCGCCGTACCGGCGGACCACCGCCCCGGCACGGTCCGCACAGCCAGACCGCAGCCGGACAGCACAACCGGTCGCCGAGCCAGACAGGCCGACGCCCGCTCCAGGGAAGGACCCCTTCGTGAGCGACACCACCGATCTGATGGGCGTGACCGCCGACAGCTCCGTCGGCAATGCCTCCGCGCCCGCCACGGACGCTCCCGCCGCGCCTGCCACCGGTGCTGCCACCGCCCCCAAGCGGCGACGCTCGGGCACGGGCCTCGACGCCATGGTCCTGGCCGAGCTCCAGCAGCTCGCCTCCAGCCTCGGCATCAAGGGCACCGCGCGGATGCGGAAAGGCCAGCTGATCGAGGTCATCAAGGAACGGCAGGCAGGCGCGGGCGCGCCCGCCAAGGCCGCCGAGCCCGCCAAGGCCGCCTCCGAGACGGAGACCAAGCCGAAGCGCCGTGCCACCTCCAAGGCCCGTACGGGTGAGACGGCCGCCGAGGCCGCCAAGCCCGCCGAGAAGGCCGCCACCCAGCAGCAGATCGAGATCCCGGGCCAGCCGTCGGGCGGCTCCAACGACGAGCAGCCGGCCGGTGAGCGCCGTCGCCGCCGCGCGACCGCGCCCGCGGGCAGCCCGGAGACCCCCGCCACCGAGGCCAAGGCCGAGGAGCGGGCGGAGGCCGCGGCCGACGCCGCCGAGGGCCGGACCGCCCGCGCCGGCGACCGCGAGGGCCGTCAGAAGGGCGAGCGCCGCGAGCGTGGCCAGCGCGGTGAGCGTGGCGACCGCGGTGAGCGTGGCGAGCGCGGTGAGCGCCGTGAGCGCGGCCAGCGCGGCGAGGACGCCCAGCAGGGCGGCTCCCGCCAGCAGCGGGACGGCCGCGGTGCCCAGCAGGGCGCCCAGGGCGGCCCGCAGGACGAGGACGACTTCGAGGGCGGCCGCCGTGGCCGTCGCGGCCGCTACCGCGACCGTCGCGGCCGTCGTGGCCGTGACGACTTCGCGGGCGAGCCGCAGGTCTCCGAGGACGACGTCCTGATCCCCGTCGCGGGCATCCTCGACATCCTCGACAACTACGCCTTCATCCGGACCTCCGGCTACCTGCCGGGTCCGAACGACGTCTACGTCTCCCTCGCCCAGGTCCGCAAGAACGGCCTGCGCAAGGGCGACCACGTCACCGGTGCCGTGCGGCAGCCGAAGGACGGCGAGCGGCGCGAGAAGTTCAACGCGCTCGTCCGCCTCGACTCGGTCAACGGCATGGCGCCCGAAACCGGCCGCGGCCGCCCCGAGTTCGGCAAGCTCACCCCGCTCTACCCGCAGGACCGCATGCGGCTGGAGACGGACCCGGGCGTGCTGACGACCCGCATCATCGACCTGGTCGCGCCCATCGGCAAGGGCCAGCGCGGTCTGATCGTGGCCCCGCCGAAGACCGGCAAGACCATGATCATGCAGGCGATCGCCAACGCGATCACCACCAACAACCCCGAGTGCCACCTGATGGTCGTCCTGGTCGACGAGCGTCCGGAAGAGGTCACCGACATGCAGCGGTCGGTCAAGGGCGAGGTCATCTCCTCGACCTTCGACCGTCCCGCCGAGGACCACACCACCGTCGCCGAGCTGGCCATCGAGCGTGCCAAGCGCCTCGTGGAGCTGGGTCACGACGTGGTCGTCCTGCTGGACTCGATCACCCGTCTGGGCCGCGCGTACAACCTCGCCGCCCCGGCCTCGGGCCGCATCCTGTCCGGTGGTGTCGACTCGACCGCGCTCTACCCGCCGAAGAAGTTCTTCGGTGCCGCGCGCAACATCGAGGACGGCGGCTCGCTGACCATCCTGGCCACCGCGCTGGTCGAGACCGGCTCGCGGATGGACGAGGTGATCTTCGAGGAGTTCAAGGGCACCGGCAACATGGAGCTCAAGCTCGACCGGAAGCTCTCGGACAAGCGCATCTTCCCGGCCGTGGACGTGGACGCCTCCAGCACCCGCAAGGAGGAGATCCTGCTGGGCAGCGAGGAGCTGGCCATCGTCTGGAAGCTCCGCCGTGTGCTGCACGCGCTCGACTCGCAGCAGGCCATCGAGCTGCTCCTCGACAAGATGAAGCAGACGAAGTCCAACGCCGAGTTCCTGATGCAGATCGCGAAGACCACGCCCTCCACGGGCAACGGCAACGACTGATCCGCAGCACCGCGTCACCCGAGGGGCCTCCCCGCCGTCCGGCGGGGAGGCCCCTCGCTTTGATCCGCTGCTGTGCCCCGCTGTTTCGCCCGCCGTTATGGTCCCGTTATGTTCTGAGATCTGCGCCACAGGAAAACAGACCGTGAGCGGCCGGAAACGACGCTTGTGGAATGGTCGAATCCGCAGGTGAGAGGCATGGTGAACCGGTCGCGCAGGGCCTTGCGGCCCTTGTTTCTCTAAGAAAGTCCTCAGATTCCGCTGTGCAACCCTGTCGCAGGCTTCCCCATCTGACAGGGCACGGAAAACCGACCCTTCGCGACCCGGCCACGGGCAGGGGGCAGGCCACGGACCAGCGGAGGACGAAGGACGCATGGGCGAGGACAGCAAGAGCACGCGGGCGGCCGCGCACCGCCGCCGTGGCCGCGGTTCCGGCGGCCGCCGCCGGAAGGCCCCCGCCCGCCACAAGGGCCGCCGAATAGCCGGATGGACGGCCGCGGGCCTGGTGCTCGCCGGGGTCGGCGGCGCGGGCTTCCTGTACTTCAAGTTCAACGGCAACCTCAACAGCGTCGACATCAACGCCGCCCTGGGCAAGAACCGGCCGCAGAACATCGACAACGGCTCCCAGGACATCCTCGTCCTCGGCTCCGACTCGCGCGCGGGCGCCAACAGCAAGTACGGCAGGGACGAGGGCAGCTCCCGGTCCGACACCGCGATGATCGTGCACATCTACGCGGGCCACAAGAAGGCCAGCATCGTCAGCATCCCGCGCGACATGATGGTCCCGCGCCCGGCCTGCAAGACACCCGACGGCAAGACCGCGCCCGCCCGCCGGAGCGAGCAGTTCAACGAGGCGTACTCGATCGGCGGCGCGGCCTGCGCGGTCGCCACGGTCGAGAAGATGACGAACATCCGCATGGACCACTACATGGAGGTCGACTTCGCCGGCTTCCAGAAGCTGATCGACAAGCTGGGCGGGGTGCAGGTCACCACCACCAAGCCCATCCACGACAAGTTCAGCCACCTCGACCTCGACGCGGGCACCCACAAGCTGAACGGCGAGCAGTCCCTCGGCCTGGTGCGCACCCGGCACGGCGTCGGCGACGGCAGCGACCTCGGGCGGATCAAGCTCCAGCAGGCCTTCATCAAGGCGCTGCTGGACCAGGTCAAGCACATCGGCCTGTTCACCAGCCCCACCAAGCTCTACGGCATCGCCGACACCGCGACCAAGACGATCACCACCGACAAGGAACTGGGCTCCCTCGACAAGCTCGCCTCCTTCGCGAACGGGCTCAAGGGCATCGGCTCCGGCGACATGCACATGGTGACGCTGCCGGTCGGCGACGACCCCCTCGACGCCAACCGCGTCATCCCCCTGCCCGAGCAGTCCACGCTGCTCTGGGACGCCCTCCGGAACGACAAGCCCATTCCGGACGCCGCCGTCAAGGACGGCGCGGGGACGAAGACGGGCGCCGACGACGTCGTGAAATAGCCGGTGGAACCGCCGCCGGACGGTCTGTGGACGGCCTGCTCAAAACCGTCGAAAAGCACCTGGAATAACCAGCCCCCACCTCCCGTTTTGGGGGATACGGCCAGTGCTGGCAGACTGGTACGTCGGCCCCGGTTCACGTAAGGCAATCCCGCCTCTACGACCCGGTGCCCTCCCGAACCTAGGAGATCCCTTGAAGCGCGACATCCACCCGGAGTATGTCGAGACCCAGGTGAGCTGCACCTGTGGCGCCTCGTTCACCACGCGTAGCACCATCGCGGCCGGCACCATCCGTGCCGAGGTCTGCTCCGCGTGCCACCCGTTCTACACGGGCAAGCAGAAGATCCTCGACACCGGTGGCCGTGTGGCGCGGTTCGAGGCCCGCTACGGCAAGAAGTAGCGACCCGCAGGCGCCGGTCCTCGGTCGCCCTCCGTACCGGGGGGCGGCCGGACCGGCGCTTTGTCGTCCAGCAGGCCCGTCTCTTCCGCTGAAGGAAACTTGATGTTCGAGGCAGTCGAGGAACTGCTCGGTGAGCACGCCGACCTCGAGAAGCGGCTCGCCGATCCCGCCGTGCACGCCGACCAGGCGAACGCGCGCAAGCTCAACAAGCGCTACGCCGAGCTGACCCCGATCGTCGGGACCTACCGCTCCTGGAAGCAGACCGGCGAGGACATCGCGACCGCGCGCGAGTTCATGGCGGACGATCCGGACTTCGCCGCCGAGGCCAAGGCGCTGGAGAAGCAGCGCGAAGAGCTCACCGACAAGCTCCGCCTGCTGCTCGTGCCGCGCGACCCGAGCGACGACAAGGACGTCATCCTCGAGGTCAAGGCGGGCGCCGGCGGCGACGAGTCCGCGCTCTTCGCGGGCGACCTGCTGCGGATGTACCTGCGCTACGCCGAGCGCGTCGGCTGGAAGACCGAGATCATCGACGCCACCGAGTCCGAGCTCGGCGGCTACAAGGACGTCCAGGTCGCCGTGAAGACCAAGGGCGGCCAGGGCGCCACGGAGCCCGGCCAGGGCGTCTGGGCCCGGCTGAAGTACGAGGGCGGGGTGCACCGCGTCCAGCGCGTGCCCGCGACCGAGTCCCAGGGCCGCATCCACACCTCCGCCGCCGGAGTGCTCGTCACCCCCGAGGCCGAGGAGATCGACGTCGAGATCCACGCCAACGACCTGCGCATCGACGTCTACCGCTCGTCCGGCCCCGGCGGCCAGTCGGTCAACACCACCGACTCCGCGGTCCGCATCACGCACCTGCCGACCGGCATCGTCGCCTCCTGCCAGAACGAGAAGAGCCAGCTCCAGAACAAGGAGCAGGCCATGCGCATCCTGCGGTCCCGGCTGCTCGCCGCCGCCCAGGAGAAGGCCGAGGCCGAGGCCGCGGACGCCCGCCGCAGCCAGGTCCGCACCGTGGACCGCTCCGAGAAGATCCGCACCTACAACTTCCCCGAGAACCGCATCTCGGACCACCGGGTGGGTTTCAAGGCGTACAACTTGGACCAGGTGCTCGACGGAGAACTGGACGCGGTCATCCAGGCCTGCGTCGACGCCGACGCGGCCGCGAAGCTGGCGGACGCCAGCTGAAGGCCCGGGCCGTCCGCGGCCCACCGAGCACGACAGCGACGAACGCGCGAGAGGATCACTGTGAATCTGCTGCTCGCCGAGGTGGCCCAGGCCACTCAGCGGCTGGCCGACGCCGGCGTACCTTCTCCGCGCTTCGACGCGGAGGAGCTCGCGGCCTTCGTGCACGGCGTCAAGCGGGGTGAACTGCACCTCGTGGCGGACGCCGACTTCGACGCCCGCTACTGGGAGGCGATCGCGCGCCGCGAGGCCCGTGAACCGCTCCAGCACATCACCGGCCGCGCCTTCTTCCGCTACCTGGAGCTCCAGGTGGGCCCCGGGGTCTTCGTGCCCCGGCCCGAGACCGAGTCGGTCGTCGGCTGGGCCATAGACGCGGTGCGCGCCATGGACGTGGTCGAGCCCCTCATCGTCGACCTGTGCACCGGCTCCGGGGCCATCGCCCTCGCCCTCGCGCAGGAGGTGCCGCGCTCCCGCGTGCACGCCGTCGAGCTCGACGAGACGGCCCACTCCTGGGCCGCCAAGAACGTCGAGGGCTCCCGGGTCACCCTGCACCACGGCAACGCGCTCACCGCCCTCCCCGAGCTCGACGGCCAGGTCGACCTGGTCATCTCCAACCCGCCGTACATCCCGCTCACCGAGTGGGAGTACGTCGCCCCCGAGGCCCGCGACCACGACCCCGAGATGGCGCTGTTCTCCGGCGAGGACGGCCTCGACACCATCCGCGGCCTGGAGCGCACCGCCCACCGGCTGCTCCGCCCGGGCGGCGTGGTCGTCGTCGAGCACGCCGACACCCAGGGCGGCCAGGTCCCGTGGATCTTCGCCGAGGAGCTGGGCTGGGCGGACGCGGCCGACCACCCCGACCTCAACAACCGCCCGCGCTTCGCGACGGCCCGCAAGGCCACGCCGTGACCAGGGCGCGTACGAGAGGTGCCACGAGCACCCGCACCGGCAAGTTCAGGACCCGCTTCCCGAAGGAGATGTGATGGCACGGCGTTACGACTGCAGCGACGCGACCGACCGCAAGACCGGTCTGCGCGAGGCCGTCGCCGCGGTCCGCCGCGGTGAGCTGGTCGTGCTGCCCACCGACACCGTCTACGGCATCGGTGCGGACGCCTTCAGCCGGGACGCCGTGGGCGACCTCCTGGAGGCCAAGGGCCGCGGCCGGGGCATGCCCTCGCCCGTCCTGGTCGGCTCCCCGAACACCCTGCACGGCCTCGTCACCGACTTCTCCGAGCAGGCGTGGGAGCTCGTCGACGCCTTCTGGCCCGGCGCCCTCACCCTCGTCGCCAAGCACCAGCCGTCGCTCACCTGGGACCTGGGCGAGACCCGCGGCACCGTCGCCGTCCGCATGCCGCTGCACCCGGTCGCCATCGAGCTGCTGACCGAGTTCGGCCCGATGGCCGTCTCCAGCGCCAACCTCAGCGGGCACCCGGCGCCGCAGGACTGCGACGCCGCCCAGGGCATGCTCGGCGACTCCGTCTCCGTCTACCTCGACGGTGGCCCGACCCCCGCCGACGTACCGTCCTCCATCGTGGACGTCACCGGCAAGGTGCCGGTCCTGCTGCGCGCGGGCGCCATCAGCGCCGAGCAGCTCCGCGAGGTGGTACCCGAGCTCGAGGTGGCCAATTGATCGCCCCGCAGGGGCGTGGCATAGCGGGACCGGGCACGGGCACCTCCACCGAAACCTTCCGCATCCTCCACGTCAGCACCGGCAACGTCTGCCGCTCGCCCATCACCGAGCGGCTGACCCGGCATGCCCTCGCCGACCGGCTCGGCGACCCCGCCGCGGGCGGTCTGGTCGTGGAGAGCGCGGGCACCTGGGGCCACGAGGGCGCCCCGATGGAGGCACACGCCGCCACCGTCCTGGCCGACTTCGGCGCCGACCCCGGGGGCTTCATCGGCCGCGAGCTGCTGGACGAGCACGTCATCCGTGCCGACCTGGTGCTCACCGCCACCCGTGACCACCGTGCCCAGGTCATCTCCATGGGCCACTCCGCGGGCCTGCGCACCTTCACGCTGAAGGAGTTCACCCGGCTCGTGCGGGCCATAGACCCCGCGACGCTGCCGGACCCCCGGGAGGCGGGCGGCATGGTCCGGCGCGCGCGTGCGCTGGTGCAGGCCGCGGCGGCGCTGCGGGGGTGGCTGCTGGCCCCGAACGCGGAGGCGGACGAGGTCCACGACCCGTACGGCGCGCCCATCACTTTCTTCCGCTCCATCGGCGCGGAGATCGACCAGGCCCTGGACCCGGTGGTGACGGCCCTGACGGGCGTCGCGTCCCGCGACTGAGTCCCCCACCGGGGGCTCCGCCCCCGGACCCCCGTGGTGGTCGGTTGCGGTCCGTGGGCCCGTTTGTGCCCACCCGTTCCGCCGTGCGGAACGCCTGCCCACAAACGGGAAGGTGGCGGAATAGAGCACCCCGTCAGGGGCGCGGGGAACTGCGCGACCAGCCACGGACAACCGGTGGCCGCGCGCGCAGCGCAAGAGGCACCTCGGTAGGCGCCGGGCAAAACCGGACATCCACCACACCACGGGCCTACATTGGTGGTGAACCTTCCGTTTCGCCGGGAGCCCGCCATGTCCGTCACCGTACCGACCACCCGAGGCACGCCCGCCGCGCCGCAGGCATGGCGCGGCCTGGAGGCGCTGGCGCGGCAGGACCCGGAGCTCGCCGACCTGATCCTCGGCGAGGCCCGCCGCCAGGCGGACGGGCTCCAGCTGATCGCCGCCGAGAACTTCGCCTCGCCCGCCGTCCTCGCGGCCCTCGGCTCGCCGCTCGTCAACAAGTACGCCGAGGGCTACCCCGGCGCCCGCCACCACGGCGGCTGCGAGCTCGTCGACCTGGTGGAGCGGGCGGCCATGGACCGGGCCAGGGCCCTCTTCGGCGCCGAGCACGCCAATGTGCAGCCGCACTCCGGCTCCGCGGCCGTCCTCGCCGCCTACGCGGCCCTGCTGCGGCCCGGGGACACCGTGCTGGCCATGGCGCTGCCGCAGGGCGGGCACCTCACCCACGGCTCCCCGGCGAACTTCTCGGGCCGCTGGTACGACTTCGTCGGCTACGGCGTCCGCCGCGACACCGGCCTGATCGACTACGCGCAGGTGCGCGCCCTCGCCCGGCAGCACCGGCCCGCGGCGATCGTCTGCGGCTCGATCTCCTACCCCCGGCACCCGGACTACGCGGCCTTCCGCGACATCGCCGACGAGACGGGCGCCTGGCTGATCGCCGACGCCGCCCACCCCGCGGGGCTGATCGCCGGGGGAGCGGCCCCCAGCCCCGTGCCGTACGCGGACGTCGTCTGCGCCACCACCCACAAGGTGCTGCGCGGGCCGCGCGGCGGGCTGCTGCTGTGCCGGGCCGCGCTCGCGGAGCGGGTGGACCGCGCGGTCTTCCCGTTCATCCAGGGCGGCGGCCCGCAGATGCACACGATCGCGGCGAAGGCCGTCGCCTTCGGGGAGGCGGCGACCCCCGCCTTCACGGCGTACGCCCATCAGGTGGTCGCCAACGCCCGCGTGCTCGCCGCCGCGCTGGCCGCCGAAGGGGTCACCGTGACCACGGGAGGCACGGACACGCACCTGGTGACCGGGGACGTCTCCGGGCTCGCCCTGGACGCCGCCACGGCCCGCGGCAGGCTCGCCGCGGCGGGCGTCGTCCTGGACGTCTGCGGGCTGCCCCACGGCACCGCCCACGGCCTGCGGCTGGGCACCGCGGCGGTCACCACCCAGGGCATGCGCGAGCCGGAGATGGCCCGGATCGCGGTATTGCTGGGCTCCGTGCTGCGCGGCGACGGCCCGTACGCGGAGAATTCCGCGGCCCGCGCGGAAGTGGCGGAACTCGCCGGAGCGTTCCGTCCTTATCCCGAACACATCTGAAACCTGCAACCATCGCGGGATGGCCGGACGTCCGCAGCTGTATTCACGTAACGGGGGCCGACGCGAATATGGTGTGGGGCTGTGATGACCAGCGCGACCTCTGGGGCGGCCCGTGCGTGAATACCTCCTGACGCTGTGCGTCACCGCGGCGGTCACCTATCTGCTGACCGGCCCGGTGCGGAAGTTCGCGATCGTGGCGGGCGCGATGCCCGAGATCCGCGCGCGGGACGTGCACCGCGAGCCCACTCCGCGGCTCGGCGGCATCGCCATGTTCGGCGGGCTCTGCGCGGGGCTGCTGGTGGCCGCGCACCTGTCGAACCTCGGGAAGGTCTTCGACCTGGGGAGCGAGCCACGCGCGCTGCTCTCCGGGGCCGGGCTCATCTGGCTGCTCGGCGTGCTGGACGACAAGTGGGGCGTGGACGCCCTGGTGAAGCTCGGCGGCCAGATGATCGCCGCCGGTGTGATGGTGCTCCAGGGCCTGACGATCCTGTGGATCCCGGTGCCCGGCGTCGGGACGGTCGCGCTCACCTCGATGCAGGGCACCCTGCTGACGGTCGCCCTCGTGGTGATCACCATCAACGCGGTGAACTTCGTGGACGGCCTGGACGGCCTCGCCTCCGGCATGGTCTGCATCGCCGCCGCGGCGTTCTTCCTCTACGCGTACCGCCTGTGGTTCGGGCACAACATCGAGGCGGCCGCGCCCGCGACGCTCTTCGCCGCCGTGCTGATGGGCATGTGCCTGGGCTTCCTGCCGCACAACATGCACCCCGCGCGCATCTTCATGGGCGACTCCGGCTCGATGCTCATCGGCCTCGTGCTGGCCGCGGGCGCCATCTCCATCACCGGCCAGGTCGACCCCGACCTGCTCTACCAGCAGGTGGGCGGCGAGCGGCAGGCCGTGCAGGCGATGGTGCCGGTCTACATCCCGTTGCTGCTGCCGCTGACGGTCATCGCCGTGCCCGTGGCCGACCTGCTGCTGGCGATCGTGCGGCGCACCTGGAACGGCCAGTCGCCGTTCGCGGCCGACCGCGGCCACCTGCACCACCGGCTGCTGGAGCTGGGGCACTCGCACAGCCGCGCCGTGCTGATCATGTACTTCTGGTCGGCGCTCATCGGCTTCGGCACGGTGGCGTACTCCGTGCACTCGGCCAGCATGTGGATCGTGCTGCTCATCGTCCTGCTGAGCGCCGTCGGCCTGGTCCTCCTGCTGCTGCCGCGGTTCAAGCCGCGGGCCCCGCGCTGGGCGGAGGCCTTCGTCCCGCCGCGCTACCGCCGCAAGGCGCGCTCCGAACCGCCCGTGCTCCCGGCCGGTGCCGCCGCGCCCGCGGAGCGCGAGCGGGACCGCGAGCGCGAGCCCGTACCGGCGGGCCTGCACGGCGCGACCGCCATCGGCGACCGCTCCCGCTTCCACCATCCCCGGCGCATCACCAGAGGGCACTGAGAGCCCCGCATAGCAGAGGCTGAGGGGCCGCGTCAGCCCTATGACCAGCCATGCCACCCTTGAGTGTGATGCGCAGCACACGATGTAGGTAAAGACCTCATCAAATAGTTTGTGATACCGTTCACGAAACCCGGTGCTGAAGCCGAAGGACCGTAGTGCGGCGGCCCTTCGGTGAGAGTCATGCCTCGTCCCCGGGGATACGCTCGTCCACGACGAATCGTTGCTTCCGACCCCTCGCCGGAGATAACCCTTCATGCAGTCCAACGACGCCCGAACACTTCTGCAGAGCGCCGTCCCGACCGCCGTCGCGGGCGTTGTCGCCGTCGTCGTCAGCGGTGTCCTGGCCGGTGGCAAGGGCGCGCTCGGCGCCGCCGTCGGCACCTTGGTCGCGGGCGGCGTGATGGCCCTGGGTCTCTTCGTTCTCCAGCGCACGGCCCGGTCGCTTCCGCATCTCTTCCAGTCCATGGGACTGGTGCTCTATGTGGTGCAGTTCCTGATCTCCGCCGTCGTGCTCGCGGTCTTCCGGGACACCACGCTGTTCAACACCCGGGCCTTCGCCTTCGCACTCCTCGCCGCGGTCCTCGTGTGGACCGGGGCGCAGACGCGTGCCCACCTGAAGGCCAAGATCCTTTATGTCGATCCGGAATCCGTGGACGCGCACGCGAAGAAGTCCGCTCCTGCCGGGTCCGCGACGTGACCGGTAGGGCCGCGATAAAGGGCCCGGCGCTCACCTGCTATCGTCCGGTGCCATCTGAGGCACAGTGGGCGCAGGCAGCGGAACACCCGGGTTTCCCGGGTCGGAACCGGCGGTCCATGCAGCTGATGCCCACTACCTCGACCGGCCCCCGCGCCGATCACCTGCCCCCCATCCGCAAGACCAGTCCAGTGCCGTTCCGCGGCTGCGCGCCGCGCCGACACAACGAGGTTGCCGTACCTATGCGCCACGCTGAAGGAGCTCGCGGTGAGTGCTGACCAGATGCTCGCCTTCGAGACCGATTGCCACATCTTCGATGGGTGCGGCTTCCCTGCCCCAGGGCTCCACTCGTTCTTGTTCGAACCGCTCTTCACTGTCGGCGGCTACGACTTCAACAAGCCCATGCTGCTGGCCGTGCTCTCCACGGTCGTCATCATCGGCTTCTTCTGGGCGGCGTTCGGCCGGGCCAAGGTGGTCCCCGGCAAGCTGCAGATGATCGGTGAGGCCGGCTACGACTTCGTGCGCCGCGGCATCGTCTACGAGGCGCTCGGCAAGAAGGAGGGCGAGAAGTACGTCCCCTTCATGGTCGCCCTGTTCTTCTTCGTCTGGATCATGAACCTGTGGTCGATCATCCCGGTCGCCCAGTTCCCCGTGACGTCGATCATCGCCTTCCCGGCGGCCCTCGCTCTGATCGTCTACGTCCTGTGGATGTACCTGACCTTCAAGAAGCACGGCTTCGTCGGCGGTCTGAAGAACATCACCGGCTATGACAAGGCGCTCGGCCCGATCCTGCCGCTGGCCGTGGTCCTCGAGTTCTTCTCGAACGTGATCATCCGGCCCTTCACCCACGCGGTCCGGCTCTTCGCCAACATGTTCGCCGGTCACCTGCTGATCCTGATGTTCACCGTCGCCAGCTGGTACCTGCTCAACGGCATCGGCATCGCCTACGCGGGCGTGTCCTTCGTGATGACCGTCGTGATGACCGCCTTCGAGCTCTTCATCCAGGCCGTCCAGGCGTACGTCTTCGTGCTGCTGGCCACCAACTACGTCCAGGGCGCGCTCGCCGAGCACCACTGAGCACCCCGCTCCCCCCGACCAACAATCGTCCGGTGGCCAACCCCCACCGGTCCGTGAAAGAGAAGGAAGAACGAGCATGTCTGCTGCTCTCCAGACCATCGCCGCTGGTGTCGAGATCAAGGGCAACCTGGGCTCGATCGGCTACGGCCTCGCCGCGATCGGCCCCGGCGTCGGCGTCGGCATCGTCTTCGGTAACGGCACCCAGGCGCTGGCCCGCCAGCCCGAGGCCGCCGGCCTGATCCGCGCCAACCAGATCCTCGGCTTCGCCTTCTGTGAGGCGCTCGCCCTGATCGGTCTGGTCATGCCGTTCGTCTACCCGTCTGCCTGATCGCAGCCTGACGACCACTGTTTTCGACGGAAGGCATTGATGTGAACCCCCTGACGCGATTGGCGTCCGAGGGCGAAGTGGAGAACCCGCTTCTCCCGCCGATCCCAGAGCTCGTCATC
Organism: Streptomyces sp. UNOC14_S4; assembly: GCF_020740835.1. Lineage (GTDB taxonomy): Bacteria > Actinomycetota > Actinomycetes > Streptomycetales > Streptomycetaceae > Streptomyces. The sequence goes on along the minus strand of NZ_JAINFC010000016.1, from coordinate 14,642 downwards.
GGTCTGATCGCCTTCGCCATCGTCTTCATCTTCCTGGCCAAGAAGCTCCTCCCGATGATCAACAAGACGCTGGAGGAGCGTCGCGCGGCCATCGAGGGCGGCATGGAGAAGGCGGAGGCCGCCCAGGCCGAGGCCCAGCAGGTCCTCGAGGACTACCGGGCCCAGCTCGCCGACGCCCGTCACGAGGCCGCTCGCCTGCGCCAGGAGGCGCAGGAGCACGGCGTCGCGGCCGTCGCCGAGATGCGGGCCGAGGGACAGCGTCAGCGCGAGGAGATCATCGCTGCCGGCCACGCCCAGATCGAGGCCGACCGCAAGGCCGCCGCGGCCTCGCTCCGTCAGGACGTGGGCCGCCTGGCCACCGACCTGGCCGGCCGGATCGTCGGCGAGTCCCTCACGGACCACGCCCGGCAGAGCCGTGCCATCGACCGCTTCCTCGACGAGCTCGAGGCCAAGGCGGCCGACACCACGAAGGTCGAGGCGGGACGATGAGCGGAGCGAGCCGGGAGGCACGTGCCTCCGCACGGGAGCGCCTCGACGCGCTGGCGGACAACACGTCCGTGGACGCGGCGAAGCTCGCAGAGGAACTGGCGGCCGTCACCGCGCTGCTGGACCGAGAGGTGTCGCTGCGTCGGGTCCTGACCGACCCGGCGCAGACCGGCGAGGCCAAGGCCGAGCTGGTCCGCCGCCTCCTCGGCGGCCAGGTGGGCGGCGAGACCGCCGACCTGGTGGCGGGCATGGTCCGCGACCGCTGGTCGCGTTCGCGCGACCTGGTGGACGCGCTGGAGGAGCTGGCCGCGGGCGCCGACCTGGTCGCCGCCGAGCGTGCCGGTGCCCTGGACGACGTCGAGGACGAACTCTTCCGTTTCGGGCGGATCGTCGGCTCCACCCCGGAGCTGCGCGCCGCGCTGACGGACAAGGTCGCCGGTCGCGCGGCCAAGGCCGCACTGGTGGGCGAACTGCTGGGCGGCCGGGCCAACCCGGTCACCGAGCGTCTCGTGGTCCGCCTCGTGGCCCAGCCGCGTGGCCGTAGCCTGGAGGCGGGGCTCGACGCCCTGTCGAAGCTGGCCGCCGACCGCCGGGACCGCATGGTCGCGGTGGTCACCTCCGCGGTGCCGCTGAGCGAGGCCCAGAAGCAGCGCCTCGGCGATGCCCTGGCCACGCTGTACGGCCGCCGTGTGCACCTCAACATGGACATCGACCCCGAGGTTCTCGGCGGTGTCCAGGTGCGGATCGGCGACGAGATCATCAACGGCAGCATCGCGGACCGCCTCGCCGAGGCGGAACGGCGGATGGCCGGCTGACCGGTCACCAACTCAAGAGCATGACTGACGGCCCGGGTTGGGCCGACGGTGTCCTCCGGGGGCCCGCAGCCGAAAGGCTGAGGGAACCGGCCCCCGGGGAAGAAATACTTCGGGCCCAACAAGGAGAGCAGGGAACCCAGATGGCGGAGCTCACGATCCGGCCGGAGGAGATCCGGAGCGCGCTGGAGAACTTTGTCCAGGCGTACGAGCCGGACGCGGCCTCGCGCGAGGAGGTCGGTACGGTCAGCCTTGCCGGCGACGGCATCGCCAAGGTGGAGGGTCTCCCCTCCGCCATGGCCAATGAGCTGCTGAAGTTCGAGGACGGAACCCTCGGTCTCGCCCTCAACCTCGAGGAGCGCGAGATCGGTGCGGTCATCCTCGGCGAGTTCAGCGGTATCGAGGAGGGGCAGCCGGTGCAGCGCACCGGTGAGGTGCTCTCCGTCGCGGTGGGCGAGGGCTACCTCGGCCGCGTCGTCGACCCGCTGGGCAACCCGATCGACGGCCTCGGCGAGATCACCGGCATCGAGGGCCGCCGTGCCCTCGAACTGCAGGCCCCCACGGTCATGCAGCGCAAGTCGGTCCACGAGCCGATGGAGACGGGCTACAAGGCCGTCGACGCGATGACCCCGGTCGGCCGTGGCCAGCGTCAGCTGGTCATCGGTGACCGCCAGACCGGCAAGACCGCGCTGTGCGTCGACACGATCATCAACCAGCGGGACAACTGGCGCACCGGCGACCCCAAGAAGCAGGTCCGCTGCATCTACGTCGCCATCGGCCAGAAGGGCTCCACCATCGCCGCCGTCCGCGGCGCCCTGGAGGAGGCCGGTGCCCTGGAGTACACGACGATCGTCGCCGCTCCCGCGTCCGACCCGGCCGGCTTCAAGTACCTCGCCCCGTACACCGGCTCGGCCATCGGCCAGCACTGGATGTACCAGGGCAAGCACGTCCTGATCGTCTTCGACGACCTCTCGAAGCAGGCCGACGCCTACCGCGCCGTGTCCCTGCTGCTGCGCCGCCCGCCGGGCCGTGAGGCCTACCCGGGTGACGTCTTCTACCTGCACTCGCGTCTGCTGGAGCGCTGCGCCAAGCTCTCCGACGAGATGGGCGCCGGTTCGATGACGGGTCTGCCGGTCGTCGAGACCAAGGCCAACGACGTGTCGGCGTTCATCCCGACCAACGTCATCTCGATCACCGACGGCCAGTGCTTCCTGGAGTCCGACCTGTTCAACGCCGGTCAGCGCCCGGCCCTGAACGTCGGTATCTCGGTCTCGCGTGTCGGTGGCTCGGCCCAGCACAAGGCCATGAAGCAGGTCTCCGGCCGCCTCCGTGTGGACCTGGCCCAGTTCCGTGAGCTGGAGGCGTTCGCCGCCTTCGGTTCCGACCTGGACGCCGCGTCCAAGGCCTCGCTGGAGCGCGGCAAGCGCATGGTCGAGCTGCTGAAGCAGGCCCAGTACGCGCCGTACTCCACCGAGGACCAGGTCGTCTCCATCTGGGCCGGCACCACCGGCAAGATGGACGACGTGCCGGTCGCCGACATCCGTCGCTTCGAGCGCGAGCTGCTGGACTTCCTGCACCGCGAGCACGACGGCCTGATGACCAGCATCCGTGAGGGCGGCAAGATGTCCGACGACACGCTGCAGGCCGTGGGCGACGCGATCGCGTCCTTCAAGCAGCAGTTCGAGACGGCGGACGGCAAGCTGCTGGGCGAGGGCTGAGCATGGGTGCTCAGATCCGGGTCTACAAGAGGCGGATCAAGTCCGTCTCCGCGACCAAGAAGATCACCAAGGCGATGGAGATGATCGCCGCCTCGCGCATCGTCAAGGCACAGCGCCAGGTGGCCGCGTCCACTCCGTACGCCGATGAGCTCACCCGGGCGGTGACCGCGGTCGCCACCGGCTCCAACACCAGGCACGCCCTGACCACCGAGGTCGAGAAGCCCGTCCGGGCCGCGGTCCTGCTCGTCACGAGCGACCGCGGTCTCGCGGGCGGCTACTCCTCCAACGCCATCAAGGAGGCGGAGCGGCTCACCGAGCGGCTCCGCGCCGAGGGCAAGGAGGTCGTCACGTACGTCGTCGGCCGCAAGGGCGTCGCGTACTACGGCTTCCGGGAGCGCCCGGTGGCCCAGTCGTGGACCGGCTTCACGGACAGCCCGGCCTACGCCGACGCCAAGCGCGTGGCGGGTCCGCTGATCGACGCCGTGCAGCAGGAGACGGCCGAGGGCGGCGTGGACGAGCTGCACATCGTCTACACGGAATTCGTGTCGATGATGACGCAGAACCCGGTGGGCAACCGCCTGCTGCCGCTCAGCCTGGAGAAGGCCCCGGTCGAGACCGAGGCCGCCCCGGGCAGGATTCTTCCGCTGTACGACTTCGAGCCGTCCGCGGAGGGTGTGCTCGACGCCCTGCTTCCGAGGTACGTCGAGTCCCGGATCTACAACGCGCTGCTGCAGGCCGCTGCTTCCGAGCACGCCGCCCGCCGCCGTGCGATGAAGTCCGCGACCGACAACGCGGAAGAGCTCATCAAGTCGCTCAAGCGGCTTGCCAATGCGGCCCGACAGGCCGAAATCACCCAGGAAATCAGCGAGATCGTCGGTGGCGCGAGCGCCCTGGCCGACGCGACCGCGGGGAGTGACAAGTAATGACGACCACTGTTGAGACGGCCGCCGCCACGGGCCGCGTCGCGCGGGTCATCGGCCCCGTCGTCGACGTGGAGTTCCCCGTCGACGCGATGCCGGAGATCTACAACGCCCTGCACGTCGAGGTCGACGACCCGGCCCAGGAGGGTGCGCGCAAGACGCTGACCCTCGAGGTCGCGCAGCACCTCGGCGAGGGCCTGGTCCGCGCCATCTCCATGCAGCCCACCGACGGTCTGGTCCGCCAGGCCCCGGTGACCGACACGGGCACGGGCATCACCGTCCCGGTCGGTGACGTGACCAAGGGCAAGGTGTTCAACACCCTGGGCCAGGTCCTCAACGAGGACCCGTCCACGGTCGCGAACGCCGAGCGCTGGACGATCCACCGCAAGGCCCCGGCCTTCGACCAGCTCGAGTCCAAGACCGAGATGTTCGAGACCGGCCTGAAGGTCGTCGACCTGCTGACCCCGTACGTCAAGGGCGGCAAGATCGGTCTGTTCGGTGGTGCCGGTGTCGGCAAGACCGTGCTGATCCAGGAAATGATCATGCGTGTGGCCAAGCTGCACGAGGGCGTTTCCGTCTTCGCCGGTGTCGGTGAGCGCACCCGTGAGGGCAACGACCTCATGGTCGAGATGGAGGAGGCCGGCGTTCTCGACAAGACCGCGCTGGTCTTCGGCCAGATGGACGAGCCCCCGGGCACCCGTCTGCGCGTGGCCCTGGCCGGTCTGACCATGGCGGAGTACTTCCGCGATGTGCAGAAGCAGGACGTGCTGTTCTTCATCGACAACATCTTCCGCTTCACCCAGGCCGGTTCCGAGGTCTCGACCCTGCTCGGCCGCATGCCCTCCGCGGTGGGCTACCAGCCGAACCTGGCCGACGAGATGGGTCTCCTCCAGGAGCGCATCACCTCGACCCGTGGTCACTCGATCACCTCGATGCAGGCGATCTACGTCCCCGCGGACGACCTGACCGACCCGGCCCCGGCCACCACCTTCGCCCACCTCGACGCGACGACGGTTCTCTCCCGTCCGATCTCCGAGAAGGGCATCTACCCGGCCGTGGACCCGCTGGACTCCACGTCCCGCATCCTGGACCCGCGCTACATCGCGCAGGACCACTACGACGCCGCCATGCGCGTCAAGGGCATCCTGCAGAAGTACAAGGACCTCCAGGACATCATCGCGATCCTCGGTATCGACGAGCTGGGCGAAGAGGACAAGCTGGTCGTCCACCGCGCCCGTCGCGTCGAGCGCTTCCTGTCGCAGAACACCCACGCGGCGAAGCAGTTCACCGGTGTCGACGGTTCGGACGTCCCGCTGGACGAGTCCATCGCGGCGTTCAACTCCATCTGCGACGGTGAGTTCGACCACTTCCCGGAGCAGGCCTTCTTCATGTGCGGTGGTCTCGAGGACCTGAAGAAGAACGCCAAGGAGCTCGGCGTCTCCTGAGCCCCGTGCTCATGGACCGGGGGTGGGGTGCTCCCGCCCCCGGTCCGTACGTCCCCTATTCTTTGACCCAACACCCGCCGGCCCCGGCGGGTGTCAGACCCGAGGAGCCACGTTGGCTGCTGAGCTGCACGTCGAGCTGGTCGCGGCGGACCGGAGCGTCTGGTCCGGCGAGGCCACGCTGGTCATCGCGCGTACCACATCGGGTGACATCGGCGTCATGCCCGGCCACCAGCCGCTGCTCGGTGTGCTGGAGTCCGGCCCGGTGACCATCAAGACCGCCGACGGCAATGTCGTCGCCGCGGTGCACGGCGGTTTCATCTCGTTCGCGGACGACAAGCTCTCGCTGCTCGCCGAGATCGTGGAGCTCGCCGACGAGATCGATGTCCAGCGTGCCGAGCGGGCGCTGGAGCGGGCGAAGGCGGCCGCCGACGCGGCCGCCGAGCGTCGCGCGGATGTCCGGCTGCGTGCGGTCACGGGCGTTCACTAGCCCGAGACCCACGAGATACGTCCCTCAGCCGCGGACCGCCTGGAACATTCCAGGGCGGTCCGCGGCTGAGGCAATACAGGTGCGGTTGCTCTAGATGATGCGAGGAGGTCGGTGGAGATGGTCCTCGCGCTGCTCGTGAGCGGCATCGTCGTTCTGCTGGTGTTGGTCGGCCTCTTCGTCTTCGGGCTGCGCAGGCGGCTCATCCAGCGGTCGGGCGGAACCTTCGACTGCAGCCTCCGCTGGAACCTCCCCGAACGCGACCCGGCCCCGGACGGCAAGGGCTGGGTCTACGGCGTGGCCCGCTACAACAGTGACCGGATCGAGTGGTTCCGGGTCTTCTCGTACGCGGTGCGGCCGCGGCGCGTCCTGGAACGCGCGTCGATCGAGGTCCTCGAACGACGCTCGCCGCTCGGTGACGAGGAGCTGGCGCTGCTCTCGGACGCGGTCGTGCTGATCTGTCTCCATCAGGGGACGCGGCTTGAGCTGGCGATGAGCGAGGACGCCCTGACGGGCTTCCTGGCGTGGCTGGAGGCGGCGCCGCCTGGTCAGCGTGTGAACGTGGCGTAGCCACCCCTGTGACCGGGGGCTGCGCCCCCGGACCCCTGCGCCCACCGGGCTGCCTCGTGGGCTTCGTGTGCGTCTGCGGGCCGTCGCTGGTTGCTCGCGCAGTTCCCCGCGCCCCTGACGGGGCGACCCGCCAGGGGCGGAGCCCCCGGTGGCTAGCCCAGACCGCTGCTGACGGCAGTCATGAGCGGGCCCGTGTCACCCGACATCTCCCAGATCATGACGCCCCCCAGCCCCTTCCCCCGGAGCCAGGCCGTCTTCTTGGCGATGGACCAGTCGTCGTCGAAGGTCCACCACTGGCCGCCGTCCCCGGTGTAGCCGTACGTGGCCACGACCTGGTCGTCGTGGTAGACGGTCAGGTTCGGTACGGAAGCGATCAGGTTGGCGTAGCCGCGCGTCCCCGACTCCTCGGGGAACTGGCCCGGTGCCGCGCCGTTCGCCGTCTGCCAGGCGCCGTGCGCGCCGCCGTCGGCCACCTGCTGCCAGCCGCGGCCGTAGAAGGCCAGGCCCAGCAGCACCTTGCGGGGGTCGACGCCCGCGTCGAGGTAGGTCTGGACGGTCTTGTCCACGCTGAATTTCGTGGTGTACGGGTCCTTGGGGTCGGCGTAGAGGTTCCCCTGGTGGCCGGTGCGGTTGGGCTCCCAGCTGTTGTCGCTGCCGGAGCCGTGGAAGTCGTAGCCCTGGACATTGGCGTAGTCCATGGACTGGAAGACGTTCGGGGTGCCGCCGATCTGCCAGCCCGCCGCGATCTTCGCCGGGTCGGCCGGGGTGAAGGCGGTCAGCAGATAGTGCTTGCCGGTGGTCGCGCCGAGCGCGTCGAGCTGCTTGCGGAACTCGGCGAAGAGCAGGGTGTTGTTGACCTTGTCGTCGGGGGAGACGTGGTTGCCCGCGTGGCCGTCGGAGCCGGGCCACTCCCAGTCGATGTCGAAGCCGTCGAAGATCCCGGCGGCGCTGCCGGCGCCACCGCGGCCGTTGCTCGTCGGCAGGTTGCCCTTGAGGTACATGTCGATGCAGGACTGGACGAACTTCTGCCGGGAGGCGTCGGTCTTCGCGACGTCGGAGAAGTACTTGCTGTAGGTCCAGCCGCCGATCGACATGATGACCTTGAGGTCGGGGTGCTTGGCCTTGAGCTTCTTGAGCTGGTTGTAGTTGCCGGCCAGCGGCTGGTCCCAGGTGTCGCCGACGCCGTCGACGGACTCGCCCGCCGCGAAGCCCTTCTCGTAGTCGGCCCAGGAGTCGCCCGCGCCGTCGCCCTGGTTGGGGTCCTGCGGGTTGGGCGAGGTCGCCTTGGTCACGCCATTGAGACAGGTGAGGTTGGTGGGGTCGATATTGGAGAAGGCGTAGTTGAGGTGCGTGAGCTTGGCGGCGGCGCCCGAGTCCTCCAGGGACTTCACGGTGTACGCGCGCCCGTAGATGCCCCACTGCACGAAGTAGCCGACCTTGGCATAGCCGGAGGGCTGTCCGCCGGTGCCGGTGGTCCTGACGGTGAGCGGCTGGCTCGCGGGCCCGGTCTGGTCGGCGGTGTCGCGGGCGACGACGGTGTACGTGTACGAGGTGCCCGGGGACAGGCCGGTGTCCTGGTAGGCGAGCTTGGCGACGGTGGCGACCTTGTTCGTGCCGCGGTAGACGTCGTAGTTCTTGACGCCGTGGTCGTCGGTGGCCGCGGTCCACTTCAGGGAGACCGAGGTGTCCGTGACGGCCGTGGCCTGCGGGGTGCCGGGCGCGGACGGCGGCTTGTCCGGGCCCCCGCCCGATGTGGTGTGGACGGTGGTGGAGGGGCTCGCGGGGCCCGTCTGGTCGGCGGTGTCCCGGGCCACGACCTTGTAGGTGTAGTCCGTGTCGGGGGTGAGGCCCTTGTCGGTGAACGAGGTGGTGGCGACCGTGCCGACGACGGTGTCACCGCGGTAGACGTCGTAGTTCTTGATGCCGTGGTCATCGGTGGCGGCGGCCCAGCTCAGGGCGACGCTGGTGGCGCTCACGGCCTTGGTGACGGGCTTGCCGGGCGCGCTCGGCGGGCTGTCGACGGGGGAGCCGTCGCAGGGGCCGCCGTTGAGCTTGCAGCCGCTGGGGGAGCCGTCCCCCGCGGCGACGAAGCCGAAGGTGACGGCGGCGCCGGGCGCGATCGTGCCGTTGTACTCGCGGTTCTTGGCGGTGAAGCGCGTGCCCGAGCTGGTGACCAGGGCGTCCCAGTAGGCGCCGACCGTGGTGGTGGAGGGGAAGTCCCACTCCACCGTCCAGCCGTTGATCGTGGTGGTGCCGGTGTTCTTGACGGTCCACTCGGCCTGGAAGCCCGTGCCCCAGTCCGAGGTCTTGACGAACGTGGCGGTCGCCGAAGTCGCGTCGGCGGGCCGGGTCGGCCGGGCGGCGTGCGAGGGGCCGGCGGCCAGGCCGACGAGCGCGGCGGCCGGGAGGAGCAGCGCGGACACGGCCGCGACGGCTCTGGACAGTGGTCTGCGTAAGGTTCCTGTGCTCAAGGGAGCTCCTCGAGTGGGGGGCCTGTGGTGGGGGCCGTGCGGCAGAACCTGTTGCGGGGCCGCGGTGTCACCGGTGGGGCGTGCGGTATCCGGACACCCGTACCGCGGCCGTGGTGCGGAGGGTAGGAAGGTCCGTACCAATGGTCAAGAGGTCTGGACCAGCCCCAACTCCTGTGCCAGGACGGCCGCCTGCACCCTGCTGCGCAGCCCCAGCTTCCCCAGCAATCGGCTGACATGCGTCTTCACCGTCGCCTCCGCCATGTCCAGCCGCCCCGCGATGTCCGCGTTGGACAGCCCCTCGCCCAGGCAGACGAGCACCTCGCGCTCGCGGCGGGTGAGCGGGTCGAGGACCCCCGGATCGGGCGCGTTCGCCCCGCGCGCCCGGGCCGAGGGCCGCGCGAACTCCGCGATCAGCCGCCGGGTCACCGCCGGGGAGATCAGGCCCTCGCCGCGCGCCACGGTCCGTACGGCCGCGATCAGCCCGGCCGCGTCGCTGTCCTTCAGCAGGAAGCCCGCGGCCCCCGCGCGCAACGCCCCGAAGACGTACTCGTCCAGGTCGAAGGTGGTCAGCACCAGGACGTCGGCGAGCCGCTCCGAGGTGATGGCGCGGGTGGCCGACACCCCGTCCAGGCGCGGCATCTGCACGTCCATCAGCACCAGGTGGGGGCGCAGCTCGCGGGCCAGCCGTACGGCCTCCTCGCCGTCGGCGGCCTCCCCGACGACCTCGACGCCGGGCGCGGAGCGCAGGATGAGGACGAGCCCGGACCGTACGGCGGCCTGGTCCTCGGCGACGACCACGCGGATGGGCCTGGCGGCCGCCCCTGTTGCGTCCTCACCGGTCATGACTGCTCCTCGTTCTCGCTGTCCACGGGCAGTTCGGCCCGTACTTCCCAGATCTGCCCGTCCCCGCCCGCCGGACCGGCCGTCAGCCGTCCCCCCAGGAGCGCGACACGCTCGCGCATGCCGATGAGCCCCGCGCCCGCGCCCGGCGCCCGCGGGCCCTGCGGCGTGCCCAGGGCGCTGGTCACCGTCACGACGAGCGGCGCGCCGTCCCCGCCCGTCAGGGCGACGGTCACCGGGCCCGGCGCCGCGTGCTTGGCCGCGTTGGTCAGCGACTCCTGCACGATGCGGTAGGCGGCCAGCTCGACGGGCGCGGGCAGGGGCCCCGGCGCCCGCCCGTCCCGCAGCGCGAAGGAGAACCCGTCGTCCCGTACGACGGTGCGGGCCTGTGCGAGCAGCGCGTCGATGCCGTCCAGGCGTGGCGCCGCGGCCGGTTCCTCCGACGCGCTCGCGTCGCGCAGGATGCCGATCAGGCGGCGCATCTCGGCGAGGCCCTGCACGCTGTTCTCCCGGATGACCGTGAGGGCCTCGCCGGACGCCTTCGGGTCGCCGATCGACAGTGCGGCCGTGGAGTGGATCGCGATGGCCGACAGATGTCCGGCGACCACGTCGTGCAGCTCGCGTGCCATCCGCGCGCGCTCCGCGTTCACCGCTTCGCGCCGGTCCAGCTCCGCGAGCAGCGCGGTCCGTTCGGCCTCCAGCCGGGCCGCCCGGGCGGCGTCCCGGTGGGCGCGGACGCCCACCCCGGTCCACGCGGGCGCGATCGTCACGACGCCCAGCGCGACACCGACCAGCAGGGCCGCGGGCTCGCGCAGCAGCGCGACGGCCAGCAGCGTGCCCACGACGGTGATCAGCTCGGCGGCGCGCGGGACGATGCGGTACGCGGCCGGAGGGCCGTAGAGCACCGCCGCGTACACCAGGTCCGTGAACATCACGACGTTCGCAATCAGGCCGCCCGCGCCCGTGTCGAGCGTCAGCGCGCCCACCCCGACGGCCAGGCCCACGAGCGGGGCGCCGCGGCGCAGCAGCTCGGCACCGGCCATCACGGCCAGCGCCACCAGCGCGTACCACCCGGGCACCGGCAGCTCCGGCGTGCTCCGCAGCCCCAGCGCGTAGAGCAGGACGCCGCCGAGCAGCCCCGCGACGGCGATGAGGACGTCGTCGCGGTGGGGCGGCACCGCCCGTGGAAAACCGGCCATGCCCCCATCTCAGCACGTCAGGGCGGGTGCGGGCGTCGTCGGTCCGGGCCGCGCGCGGGGGCGCGCTACATCGAAGGATGCAGCCGGGGATCGTCTCGGGCGACGAGGAAACCCGTCCTCGCGCGGGTGATGCTGGTGGGGAGAGACCCGGGGGCCCGGGGGAAAGGGAGTGGGTTCGTGATCGTCACGCTGATCCTCGTCTGCGAGATCGGCTTCTGGGTGCTGCTGGCCGCCGGTCTCGCCCTGCGCTACCTGGCCCGGATGCCGCGGACGGGGGTGGCGGTGCTGCTGCTGGAGCCGCTGCTGGAGCTGGTCCTGCTGGTCGTCACCGCGATCGACCTGAAGAACGGCGCCTCGGCCGACTGGAAGCACGGCCTGGCCGCGGTCTACATCGGCTTCTCGGTCGGCCTCGGACACTCCACGATCCGCTGGGCGGACCAGCGGTTCGCCCACCGGTTCGCCGGCGGCCCGCGTCCGCCGGCGAAGCCGGCGTACGGGCGGGCTCGTACGGTGTGGGAGTGGAAGGCGGCGGGGCGGTGGTGCGTGGCCGCCGCGGTTGCCGCTGCGCTGCTTCAGGGGGCGATCTGGTACGTGGGTGACTCGGGGGATATCAGTTCTCTGCGGGCCTGGCAGACGAAGATGTGGCTGGTGATCGGGGTCAATGTGGTGATTGCGGCGAGTTACACGTTGTGGCCCAAGCAGCCGCCCAAGGGGCAGGTCCAGTAGGTCGTTCGGCGGCTGCGGGCCGGTGGGGGCTTGTCGCGCCCACGCGGCGGAGCCGCACAATGTCACAGCCCCGCGCCCCTTACGGGGCGCCCTCGTGCCCGTACATCACCTGTTCTCGCCGGGGACCCAGAGCACGTCCCCGACCTCCTTGTTCGCTGTCCTCGCCAGGATGAACAGGAGGTCCGAGAGGCGGTTGAGGTAGGTGGCCGTCAGGGGGTTCATGATGTCGGCGTACTGCTCCATGGCCGCCCACGTGGAGCGTTCCGCCCGGCGTACCACCGTGCACGCCTGGTGGAGGAGGGCCGCGCCGGGCGTGCCGCCGGGGAGGATGAAGCTGCGGAGCTTCTCCAGGTCCTCCAGGAAGCGGTCGCAGTCGGCCTCCAGCCGGTCCACGTAGGACTGTTCGACGCGCAGCGGCGGGTACTTGGGGTTCTCGGCCACCGGCGTCGCCAGGTCCGCCCCCACGTCGAACAGGTCGTTCTGGACCCGCGTCAGCACATCGACGATCTCCTGCGGGAGTCCCCCGAGCGCGATGGCGACCCCGATCGCCGCGTTGGCCTCGTTGGCGTCCGCGTAGGCGCCGATGCGGAGGTCCGTCTTCGCCGTGCGGCTCATGTCGCCGAGCGCGGTGGTGCCCTTGTCGCCGGTACGGGTGTAGATGCGCGTCAGATTGACCATAGGGCCGAGCCTAGCCACTCCCGCCCCGAAGCGGCGCCCACCACGGCGTGTGCCGTGCTGCCGTGACGCCAGGGGCCGGTGGGGTTCAACTGCTGGGTGGGGCCCGGTCGGTGGGTGTCCGAGTGTGATGTCCGTCGTACGGGACGTGACGCGCATCTCTTACCGCACTAAGGCGCCGTCACGGACGCTAATCTCCGCCGAGAGAGTGCGCACGCAAGCGCACGGCTCTTGCACAGGGAGTGAAGGGGACAGCCGTGGCCAAGAAGCTCGCCGTCATCGGTGCCGGTCTGATGGGTTCGGGGATCGCCCAGGTCTCCGCGCAGGCCGGTTGGGAGGTCGTCCTGCGGGACGTCACCGACGAGGCGTTGCGCAGGGGCACGGACGGCATCAAGGCCTCGTACGACAAGTTCGTCTCCAAGGGGAAGCTGGAGGCGGCCGACGCCGAGGCCGCGTTCGCGCGCATCAGCACCACCACGGACCTCGACGCGGCCGCGGACGCCGACTTCGTCGTCGAGGCCGTCTTCGAGGACGTGGACACCAAGCGGGAGATCTTCCGCACCCTGGACGGGCTGGTGAAGGACGGGACGATCCTCGCCTCCAACACCTCCGCCATCCCGATCACCAAGATCGCGGCGGCCACGCGGCGGCCCGAGCGCGTCGTGGGCACGCACTTCTTCTCTCCGGTGCCGATGATGCAGCTGTGCGAGCTGGTGCGCGGCCACAAGACGAGCGACGAAACGCTCGCCGCGGCGCGTGAGTTCGCCGAGGGCGTCGGCAAGACCTGCATCGTCGTCAACCGCGACGTCGCCGGCTTCGTCACCACCCGCCTGATCTCGGCGCTCGTCGTCGAGGCCGCGAAGCTCTACGAGTCCGGGGTGGCCACCGCCGAGGACATCGACATCGCCTGCAAGCTGGGCTTCGGCCACGCGATGGGCCCGCTGGCCACCGCCGACCTGACGGGCGTCGACATCCTGACGCACGCGACGGACAACATCTACACGGAGTGCCAGGACGAGAAGTTCGCCCCGCCGGAGCTCATGCGCCGCATGGTGGACGCCGGGGACCTCGGCCGCAAGAGCGGTCAGGGTTTCTACCGGTACTGACCGTTTCATCCGGCTGGTCCGGGCCCCGGCGGAGTCCGGCGGGGTTCGGCGTCGGTGGACCGATGGACGGGTCGGCGGGGTCATCCCCGCCGACCCGTTCACCCTCCGGGGTGAATTAGGTATCGGTTCGCCAACAAGCGGCAACCTTGTCGTGTGAGAGGCAGTCAGTTCTTTAGGCACGCGATCAGCCCGCCACACCCACATCACACGCCACTCCCGGGAGCGCATATGCACATCAGGGGCGACCACGCCGAACTGGTCGTCGGGGGCCGCCTCGACGTCCGCAGTGCGGCGGACGCCCGAACGGTCCTGCACTCCGCGCTCGACGCTGGCCGCGGCGACCTGGTGCTGGACCTCACCGAGCTGGACTCCTGGGACGCCACGGGGCTGGGCGTCATCATGGGTGCCCACCGCCGTGCCGGGCGCACCGGCAGGCGGCTCGTCCTGCGCGGCGTGCCCGACCGGATGCAGCGGCTGCTCGTCGCCACCCGGCTGCACCGCATCCTCGCCATCGAGGGCGGCATCGAGGCGGAGTCCCTGCCCCGGGTGTGAGTCCCGGGCGAGCCCCTTGACGCGCCCTCGACGAGCCCCGTCGGCCGCGCGGAGCGGCCGTGCCGTGGCCTCCGGGGCGCCCGTGACCCGCTCCGGATTTCGCCCGCTTCCTCCCCCGGAGCGGGCCGTTCATCAGGTGATCCTCACAAGACTGTGACGTCCCCCGGGCGGCGGGCCACCCCCCGATTCATGGATACTGTCTCGCAGGTCTGAGGTTCGGTTTTCCCGCCGCATAGGGCCGTATGACCATGCCCACGGCGGGCACCTGACCCGAAGCGCCGTGCCGGACACCGCCCGGCCGGAGGCCGAGGGAGTGCGGACAGGCCGGGAGGGCGCGACGGCACGCCACGCATTGGGGGCTTTCACCATGGACCCGACGAACCGACCCGCCGAGGAGTTCGGCGACGGTGCGCACGAGCCCGCCGCCGGGAGCGTTCCGGCTGCCGGGGCGCAGGGCCAGGAGAGCGGCGCACAGGCGCCCGCGCCCGCGCGCGTCGTCCGGCTTGTCGCGGGGGACTACCTCCTCACCGTCAACCCGATCGACGGCAGCGAGATCGAGCCCTGCAGACCGCACCAGCGGCCCGCGCGCCCCGGCAAGCACGGCCGCGAGGAGCGCGCCGAGCGCGACCGCTCCGCCG
>NZ_JAINFC010000159.1 GCF_020740835.1 Streptomyces sp. UNOC14_S4 | reverse complement strand
GGCTTCCCCACCCCCGCCAGGACCACTACCTCGGCCTCGACGCCAACGCCATGGGCACCAAAGCCGTCATGGCGACCGAAGCACTGGTCAAGAAAAGCATCCGGCGCCGCGCACCAGTCTGCGTCCACGGCCACGTCGGCCTCGGCAAAACCTTCGCCGTCCACGCGGCCCTGCGCAAACACGCCCCCGACACCACCCGGCGGCTGAGCTTCCACGAAGCCCCCAACATGAGCGTGATCCGAGGCACCCTGTGGCGGGCACTGGCCATCCCCGGCGAACCACCGGCCTCCATCGACCCCTGCGACCACCAGATCAGGAAAACACTCGCCGGCGACTTCCACGTCCTGCTGCTCGACGAAGCCCAGCTGCTCAGCCGCACCGCACTGGAGTACTTCCGCGCCCTGTGGGACGACAACGACACCCAGCTCACCATCGTGTTCGTCGGCAGCGGCAACACCCGGCAGAAAATCCTCAACTGCGCGGCCCTGCACTCCCGCATCTACGGCTGGTACCAGTTCAGCCCGCTCACACCCAAGGAAGTCCTCGACAACATCCCCATCTACCACCGGACCTGGGTCGGCGTGGACCCGGACCTGATCCTGTGGACCGATGACCGGGCCTGCCACGGCGCATTTCGCACCTGGGCCAGGCTCACCGCCCACCTCCAGGACGCCTTCGAGGACAACCCCGGCCTCGCACTGGACAAGGACCTGATCCGCTGGGCATTCAGCCACCTGGACTCCACCACCCGCTGAACCGTGCCCACACCGCGCGACATGTGCCGGTGGAACAGCGATACCGGTCCGCAGCCGACCCTGTTCCTTCCCGCCTGCACATAGAAGGCCGGGGCATCAACGCGGGCCGCAGCCCACCGTGCTGATGCCCCGGGATCACTGCATGGTTCCCGCGCGGCCGTCCCGGCGGGAGACTGTTCCCCGCACAGGATGAAAAGGCCGCTGTTCACTCCGTGCTCGTTGTTCTCGCAGCCCGTACGCACGCCGAGTACGGGGAGAACCGTTTCACAGGGCGGCGAGGTCCTCGGCCCACCATCCGTATTCCTCGGCTGGCCAGATGCGTCAGCAGCACCACCTGCACACCACCGGCCTCATCCACGAGCCGGCAGTCCGCGCCGCCGACGGCACGACGACGGCCACGAGCCTGCGGCTGTTCACTACGCTGCTGGACCATCGCCGCTATCCCGCTGCCGAACTCGCCGAGCTCTATCACCGAAGGTGGCAGGCGGAGACTGCGTATTTCGGGCTGAAGGTCACACTGTGCGGGTCGGACCGGGTGCTGCGTTCGCGCCACACCGACGACGCCCGGCAGGAGCCGTTCGGTCTGCTCATCGTCTACCAGGCCTCGCGGCAGATCGCTGCTGACGCTGCCCTGCAGGCCGGGGGGCGCCCCGTCCAGAATCTCTCTGGCCGTCACCATCCGCACCGCCCGCAACACCGTGATCACCGCGACCGGGACCAGGACCGGGACCGCAGCATGCCCGTGGCGTCAGCCCACTCCCGTGATCAGCCGCGCCATCCTGCATCCCCGCGAGCTGGCGCCGCCGCACCGCCGGACCAGGATCCAGCCCCGCCGCGTCAAACGCCCGATCTCGGCCTTCGCCTACAACCCGATCAGGAAGAACACCCCGATCCCCAACGCGAAGATCGACATCACCATCACCACAGCAGCCGACCGAACACGGCGATGGAGGACCTAAACTTCCCGGTCTTGGGTCTTGGCCTCGGTCCGGTGCAGCGGGCACTGGGCGCCTCTGCCGGATGTGCGCTCGCCGAAGGCCTCCGCATACTGTCGACACCCTGGACGCCGTGGGCCCCAACGCCTGAGCGGGCTGGTCGGGCACGGTCTGACGGCAGCCAGGACCGCCGCGTGTGATGCAGGTCACTGGAACTGGTGGTGCTGGGCGGACAATTCCTGGATGTGAGTTATGTGATGCACGACCGTATACGGGACGGTGATCCCGGGGCGTTCCGGCTGCTGTTCGAGGAACATTCCAGGCTGGTTTACCAGCATGCCGTGCGGGTGACCGGTGACTGGTCCATGGCCGAGGATGTCGTTTCGCTGACGTTCCTTGAGGCGTGGCGGCTGCGCGCGAGGCTGCGCGACGAAGAGGGCGGCGTGCGGCCGTGGCTGATGGGCATCGCGGTGAATGTTCTGCGGAATACCGCGCGTGCTGCGCGCCGTCATCGGCAGGCGATGGCCCGTGTCCCGGCCAAGGACACGCTGCCGGATTTCGCGAGCGAGGTGGTCGGGCGGATGGCTGATGCCGAACAGTTGGCCGCCGCGAAGGCGGCGCTGGGGAAACTGCGGCGTTCCGAGCGGGAAGTGATCACCTTGTGTGTGTGGTCTGCCCTGAGCTACCCGGAGGCCGCGCAGGCTCTGGGGGTGCCGGTGGGCACCGTGCGTTCCCGGCTGTCCCGGGCACGTGCCCGCCTGCAGAAGCTCGCCGAGCAGGAGTTGCGGAAGGGCGCTGACAGCGCCTCCAGCCAGAGTGAGGGCCGCGCCGGTGCGGCCGGGCCGAAGGATTCGTTGGAAGGACGGAAGCGATGATGCGTACTCCTTGGCGGCAGGGCGAGCCGCTCGACCACTCCGGGTTCGGCCTGCTGCTGCCGTCACCCGGTGAGCCGGTGATGCCGCCCGCCCGGCAGTCCTTGCTCAAGGAGCACTTCATGAACGAGATCTGCAGCGCTGCCCCTGCTCCCGCAGTACGCCGTCGTGGCCTGCGGCGTCCGGTGTGGGTGGCTGTACCGGCCGCTGCTGCACTGGCCGCAGGGGTCGTGGTGGCTGCTCCGTGGGAGCAGGGAGGGCGTGACGACGGTGTCCGTGTGAGCGGGCGGCCCTCGCCTGAGGCGGCGGAGCCGCAGGTCGTGGAGCTGGAGGCCGGTACCACGAAGGGGCTGTCTGCCGCGGTCGAGCGGATTTCACTTGCGGCTTCGCGGCAGCCGCTGCTGGAGCCCCGGCCGGACCAGTTCATCTATGTCGAGAGCCGTGTGTCGTTCCTGCGGAGTGAATCTTCCGTCGGCAAGGAGAAGAACTGGATCACCCCCTTGCACATCCGTCGGCTGTGGATTTCGCCCGACGGTGCTAAGGGATACCTGTATGAGCCCGGGCACGGCTTCCTCGACCGTACGGGAGAAGATCTTGACAAGGCCGAGACCGACGGCAGGCATTCCTATAACAATGTGAAGGCGCTGCCCGCCGACCCTGACGCGCTGCTCAAGCGGCTCTACCAGGACGGCAGGAAGGGCGACCCGGACGCCGACTGGATGGCGTTCAAGGAGATCGGCTCCCTGCTGCAGGAACAGGTCGCACCGCCACAGACCAGCGCGGCCCTCTACAAGACGGCCGCGCGGATCCCCGGCGTGAAGCTCGTCGGCGATACCACCGATGCGGGTGGCCGACGCGGCATCGCCATCGCCTTCGACAACGGCGGCCACCGCAAGGAGTGGATCTTCGACAAGAACACCTACACCTACCTCGGCCAGCGGGAAATCCTCCTCAAGGAGGCCTACGGGATGAAGCCCGGCACCGTCATCGGCCAGACCACCGTCGTCACACGGGCCGTCGTCGATGCCAAGAAAGAACTCCCCACCGGAGACAAGGCATGAACACACCGCCCGCGCTTCCCCTCGATTTCACCGCGTTCCGTACACTGCACCGCCGCGCATGTCTCCGCTACGCCAGCGCCAGGCTCTCCCCCGCCCACGCCGAACAAGCCGTGGAAGCAGCCTTCACTAAACTCGCTCTGTCCTGGCGCAAAGCACTCCAACAGCCTGATATCGGAGCCTGGGCCAGCCACATACTCGAAGAAGAAATCAGCCGTCTCACCCACTGAGCTTCTTCAACTTGGCCACCGATCGGGTGACCGGCGTACATGGAGGCCGCGGGACCGGAGCCGCGTCGGCCATGGTCAGAGTGATGTCAACATCGTCAGGCCCGCCACCCTCACGAGGCCAGGCTGAAGAAGCTCACTGACAGGGAAACTTGGGCGAGCACTGCAAGACCTTCGGCGAGCTTGAGGCGGCCTGCCGCGGTTACTGCGGCGGGGTCAGCTCCCGTACCCACCGGGTGATTCGGCGCAAGCGGGCCGGACGGTTCGCGGAGGAACAGCAGTGCTGGCGCCCGCTGCCAAGCCGTCCGTTCATCGCTGCGTTCGGCACCACCCGCAGGGGTCACCCGGGAGTCGGCGATCCCCGTCGAGGCGGTCCGCTGCCCGGTCCCGCACGAGCTGGCCGCCACAAGGGTCTGGGCCCGATGCCACGGCGACGAGCTGATCGTCGCCGCCGTCAGCCAGGCCCTCGGCCCGCGAGGCCGCCCGTCATCCACGCCTCCAGGCCGGGACCCTGGTCCTGGACCGCCAATGGGGCGAACCCTCGGCCGACGCCGGGGAGCACTGCGTGGAGGCTTATTCACGCTGGTCTTCGCTCCCGAGTCATCACAGGTAACAGCCCTGTCGGTGTTCTCGAAGCGGGCCTGTGAATAAGCCTTGTGGCCGTTGGCAGGCGTGGAATGAGGAGCCCTGACAAGGAACGGAGCCCGTCACGGTTACCGGCCAGACTGCCGCCATCGTGCGGGCCCTCGTTCAGTACAACAGGGGCAGATGCCTTACAGGGGGCGAGGCGTGAGTGCCGCCAGAGCATTCCGGTCATCTTCACGTACATATCTGATGGAGAAAAGTTATCTTTAGCCCGCCTCGTCTGAGTGACATGCCAGCGCAGTTGTGCAAAAGCCTCGCGGCCTGGTGCCGTTCGTGCTTCACCCGCGTCTCAGCGCCTCGCGTGCGACGTCCGTGGATCGCAATCCCGGCGGCAGGCATGCTGACCGCCTTCATCATCGGCGTCGGTGCCCCGTCTGCCATTACCGTGATCGCGGACGAACGGGGCTCCGCGCCGAGGGGATGGAGGGTTCCGCGGCTGGCAGTGATGCCCCTGGGCGATTCGATAACTTTCGGTACCGGCAGTTCAACCGGATCCGGATACCGTGCCGAACTGCGGAACCGGCTGACCTCGCACAGCACGGATGTGTCAATCCCCTGAAAACGTAGAGGCCTTGGTTATGCGGCCAGGACCTTTGGGCTGGTCTTGGTGCGTGCTTCGCTGATGATGCGTTCGAATTCCACGGGGGGCAGGCCGTCGGCCGCGCTGTGTCTGCGGCGGGTGTTGTAGAAGTCCGTGATCCAGGTGGCGATCCTGACCCGGGCTTCGGAGCGGGTGGTGAAGACGTGCCGGTGGATGAACTCGACCTTGATGAGCGAGTTGAAGCTCTCTGCGGCGGCGTTGTCGAGTGCCGAGCCCACGCGCCCTATCGACTGGACCACGCCCAGCCTGTGGCACAGCGTGTTGTACGCCTCGCTGGTGTACTCGCTGCCGCGGTCGGAATGGTAGATTACGCCGTCCACCGAGCCGCCGCGCGTGGCGGCCGCCATCTTCAGCGACGCGGCGACCAGGGCAGTGTCGTGGCGGGCTCCTATCGCGTAGCCCAGCAGCCGGCGGGAGAACAGGTCGATGACCGTGGCCAGGTACAGCTTGCCCTCGCCGGTGTCGATCTCGGTCATGTCGCCTGCCCACAGCACGTTGGGCGCGATTACGGCTCCCCACGGGTGACCGCCGAGCTCCGGGACACGGGAGAGAAGGTCAACCACAAGCGCGTCGAGCGCGTCATGCGGACCTTCCGGATCGTCGGCGTGCACCTGCGCAAGAAGCACCGCACCACGATCCCGGACCCGTCGGCCGCGAAGGCCGCCGACCGGATCGGACGCGACTTCACCGCCGAGGTCCCGAACACCAAGTACGTGGGTGACATCACATACCTGCCGGTCAGCGGTGCGAAGCCGCTCTATCTGGCCACGGTCGTCGATCTGTGTTCCCGCCGCCTGGCGGGCTGGGCGATCGCCGACCACATGCGGGCCGAGCTCGTTGTCGACGCCCTGCACGCGGCCGAGCGGACTCGCGGCAGCCTCAACGGCGCCATCATGCACACGGATCACGGCTCGCAATACACGTCCAGGGCGTTCGCGGACGCCTGCGAGGCAGCCGGCGTGACCAGGAGCATGAGCGCGGTCGGCAGCTCGGCGGACAACGCCGCTGCCGAGTCGTTCAACGCGAGCCTGAAACGCGAAACTCTGCAGGGCGCAAAGGCATGGCCCACTGCCCGTCAAGCTCGCCTCGACACCTTCCGCTGGGCCGGCCGTTACAACACCCGGCGCCGCCACTCCCACCTCGGGCAACGCAGCCCAATCAGCTACGAAGCGACCTTCACCGAACCATCAACTACCCTGACCAAAGCCGCATAAGCCGTGTCCTCGCATCAGGGGGAAGCCCCGCCGTTGTCGGCCGCGTAGCGCACTGCGTCAATCATCTGCCGGTGGCAGTAGCCCTCCGGTCGGCCGCCCCGCCCCTCCAGCCAGGCCGGAACCGGTAGCGCCGCCCGGACGACCTGCCATTCCGCCTCCGTCATGTCGGAGCCGTAGCACGGGACGCGGTCCGGCCTGTCCGCTGCGTTGCCGAACCGGTGCGCGAGGCAGTCACACGGCAGAGACGCCGGGCTGGACTCCGCGGACGCGAGCGCGAAAGACTGCAGCAACAGGGCCTCCTGGTACTCGGACTGGTTCACACCCCCGAGCTACCAAGAGGCCCTGCTGTCATGCACCGGTCCCCGCGCGATCACCCGATCAGGAACCCTGTTCGACCAAGCCAGCCCCCTGATCGATAAGCGGATGGCGTCTGGGCCCATCCGTCATTTTCGGACCAGCGTCAGCCACGCAGTGGCCGGACCAACCTGAAACCCCGTCAACCCCTCTGACCAGCTGGTCAGCGCCTCCCGCACAGCGGAGGAATCTCACGTCAAGAGCGTAGCTGGTCAGACACGGCACAGGAGTTCGCTGTTGAGTATGGTGAACCAGGCGTCCTCATGCTGCCCCCACTCCTGCCAGGCTGCGGAGACCCGCTTCAGCCCTGCCCAGTCGGTGTGCCCGCCGCCTGCCGCGAGAGTGGCAAATTCAGTAGCAACCGCACGGTCCGCCCACAGCCCGCTCCACCATGCACGGTCCTCCGCGGTCGCGTAGCACCAGGCACTGGCTGTGGCTGTGATGTCCGGCAGCCCCGCCCTCTGGGCCCAGGACAGCAGCCGACGCCCCGCGTCAGGTTCTCCCCCACCCGAACGGGCAACGCGCTGGTAGAGGCTGCGCCACTCCTCCAGGCCTGGCACCTGCGGATACCAGGACATTGCGGCGTAGTCGGCATCGCGCACCGCAATGAACCCGCCCGGCTTGCACACCCGCCGCATCTCGCGCAGGGCACTGACAGGGTCACCGAGGTACTGGAGCACTTGATGGGCATGAACCACATCAAAAGAGCCGTCAGCAAACTCCAGAGCCTGCACATTCCCTGCACTGAAGCAGACATTATCCAATCCGCGTTCACGCGTGAACGCGCGGGCTGCTTCCAGCGCACCGGCCGCCGGGTCAATCCCCGTAACCTGTCCCTGCGGTACCAGCCCGGCCAGACCGGCAGTAATGGTGCCTGGGCCGCACCCGATGTCGAGGATCTTCATATACGGCTCGAGCACGGGGACCAGGTAGGCAGCCGAGTCGGCAACTGTACGCCGACGGTGCGATCGCAGCACGGACTCGTGGTGCCCGTGAATGTAGACAGCAGGCTCCCCGGGCCGTTCCAGGCCGTCCCGGCTTTCCGGTCCCCTGGGCAATGAGATCCCCTCCGTTTCTCTGTGCAACCGCACCATGAATCCTCCATTCACCGAGGCTTATCCGCAACGATCTTCGCTCTCAAGTCATCGCGGGTCACAACTCTGCCGGTGCTCCCGAAGCGGGCCCGTGAATAAGCCTCACCATATGCCACCATTTTGTTGCACGAGAATCACGTCTCGCTATACGAGACGATGCCCGCCCGTACTTCCCGACTGGCATCGGGGCAGCGGTGTCGTGATCAGGCTGACCGTCTGCGGCTCGCCGGGCGCAGCCTTGCCCCCGGCAGGCCCTGCCTGGATTCCGGCTGCCCCGGCCGATCCGGTCACCGCCGCCGCGAAGAACAGCATCACCATGGTCACCTCGCTGATGGCCGGCCACTCCCCGCAAGCCAGCGCCGCCGAAGGCTTCGCCAAGAGCAGCTTCCACACCGACTGGACGACCCGCACCGTCCGCTGCCCGAAGGATCCACCAGCACTGGCTGGTACCCCGTCACCCAGCACGGACGCGACGCCATCATCATCGAGTTCGCCGAGTCCGGCCGACGTGCCCCGAGTCTGACGGACACGGACCCACGTAGGGTTCGAGTGAGCTGTTTCAGCGTGGCCACTGATCGGGTGACGGGGTCGGAGTCCGGAACGCACGAGGCTCCGTGCCGTTGAGGGAGGTGTTCGAAGTCTCAACCCACCGGTACAGGATCCTCGTTGGTTCCCTAATCCGGAGTTACCGGTAGTTCGTTGAACTCGTCGGTAGCCGGGTGTTGACGTGTCGTCGGAGCGGTCGTAGAGCGGTGGGAGAGGGTTCGGCCGTGACTTGGGGGTTGACGATGACCGCGCGCCGTCCGTGTCCGCCCGCACCGGGGCCGCTGGAGGAGTACGCGGCCCGGTTCGATGACCTCTTCGTCAGCCTCGCGCAACGCCGCGGGTTTCGCGAGTGCCTGGCCGGGCTGCTGGCGCCGCGGGACCGGAACAAGACGATCACCTGCCTGGCCGGAGCGGAGCCCGTGACCGGGTCTGGTTCGCCGGCGGTGCAGCGGCTGCAGTTCTTCCTCTCGGAGTCCACCTGGGACGCCGGGAAAGTCAACGACCGGCGCCTTGAGCTGTTGCGCGAGCGGCCGGAGACCGCTCCGCACGACGGCGGGGTGATCGTCATCGACGACTCCGGGGACCGCAAGGACGGCACTTCGACCGCGCACGTGGGGCGGCAGTGGCTGGGACGGTGAGGCAAGACCGACAACTGCGTGGTCACGGTCACGACGGTGTGGACCGACGGGCGGGTGTACTACCCGCTGCACGCGGTGCCGTACACCCCGGCCCACCACTTCTGGCGCGGACGAGGAGATCCGGACTTCCGCACCAAGCCGCAGCTGTCCGCTGCCCTCGCGGCCGCGGGCAGCCAGGCCGGCTTTCCCTGCCGGGCGGTGGTGGCCGACTGCGCCTACTCCGTCAGCGACGACTGGTACCTCACGCTGCGCGAGGCCCGCCTGCCCTACGTGGTTCACCTCAAGCCGCACCGCGGCACCTGGGCGCGAGCCGACCAGCCGCACACCCCCGTCGACGCCGCCCGTGCCCTGGCCTGGCGGGATGCTGAACACCCCGGGGACTGGACGCCTGCCGAACGCCGCTTCCGTGACGGCCGCACCGAGACCTGGTGGGCCGCGGACGCCACCCTCGGTGGCTGGCAGCCCCACGGCCCGTGCCGCCTGGTCGTGGCCACCACCGACCCGGCCACGCTGCCGGACAAGGCCACCTGGTACCTGTCCACCAACCTGCCCCACCCCGACGCACACCACGCCGCCACCAGTCCCCACCCACCCGCGGACCTCGCCGAGATCGTCCGTCTCTACGGGCTGCGGCCCTGGATCGAGCAGAGCTACAAACAGATCAAGGACGAACTCGGCTGGGCCGACTTCCAAGTCCGCTCCGACCGCGCCATCCGCCGCCACCAGACCCTGGTCAACTGCGCGTTCACCTTCTGCTGGGACCAGTGGTTCGCCCCGCCCGGACCACTGGACACCACCGCACCGGACCCCTGCCCCGGCAACGGGCCAGAGAGGGGGACCAGCCACACCCCACCAGCCCCAGCCGCCCTGCTGGCCCAGGGCCTTACACGCGGTGCGATCCTGGCTCACCCCGGCCATCACCCTGCACCGCTGGTGGTGGGCCTGGACTGACCAAGACCCGCCACCCGAACTCCAGACCCTGCTCGACGTGGTCACCACCGGCAGACCCCTTGACCTCTACCGCCGGGTTTAACGAACTACCGGTACCCGATCAGCGGCTATTCTGAGGGTCCTCAACACACCAGGCCTTCACCGCGTTGTTTTTCTGAAGCCTCAAGGGCCAAAATTACTTCACCTTTTGAATTTCATAAAAGAACGTGGCGTCACCAATGGTCTTCTCGTACTCTTTCGAGTCTCCAGCTTTGCTCAAATCGCTCACAATTGGCTGAATAGCCTCAGTCCCGACCGAAATATCTTCCTTCTTTTCCGCGCCGTAAAGCGTATCGCCGTCACTATCGATTAGATTAGCCTCGAGCACGAACGGATCATCCGATTCTTTGTTATTTCGGAAGGCGCCAGAGATGGAGGCTGGCTTGATGGTTAGATCTTTCCCTTCATCCACCTTCTCGTAGTTATTTCGCGCCCGATTGAAAGCAGTAGCCTCATTGATCTTTGGGCCCCCGTTCCTGTAAATCTTCACATGGCCGTACACATCCCCGGCCCCGATGACGTCCTTATCGTTGTCAATGCGAACTCTCTTGAGTGAAAGTTTAAATTCTCCGTAGCTAGGGTGGCAGTCGGCAACGATTACTTGCTTATTCTCCGGGAAAGGAGTGTCCGCATTTTTGACCATATCCCTGACCGCGTAGGACATGGGCTTCATGGCTCCAACTTTTGGCTTTGGCTCCTTTTCGAAATAGGAAGTAATCTTTCCCTCTTTGAGGAGATTCCCCACCTTACTCGCGTCTTCCGGAGCGAGGACGTAGACTTTTCCCGCGTGTGATGAGTATTCCTTTGCGAAATTCGCCTTCGCCTCGGCTGATGCGGTCTCACCAAGGCCACCCGCTACTGCCGCCTTGAACTCGTCCGTGAACTGCTCTGACTCAAACGTCATCAGTACGGCTCTTCCGTAAGTCACCGACTCAATCCACAAAGGGCGCTTCTGATCTCCGATGACTCCACTCTTTTCCAGGGCTTTAAGTTTTTCCACCGTAAGATCGGTGAAAAACTTGCTCGGCTCAGCAACCGAGGGGTGCTCAGCCTTCACCGTAAAAGATGGCTGCATAATGAGAGCGCCATAGAACTTTTTATTTTTGTTCTTTGTGGTACTCCCGGACGCAGACATTTTCGCTTTTGCGTATTCCCCTGAAATGTTGAACGAGGCTGCTAGCGACTCCACGTTGGAGGATTCCTGGTACTGGACTGTGATGCTGTGAATTGGAGCATCTTTATCGTCAAACTTATCTTTCAGTAACTTATAGTTACTGAAACTTGCTTCTGACAGCTCCCCTGTGAAGCCTGGAACAGCCTCTGCGGTTACTTTCAACTTCGCTCGCCTAGCAATGACCAGCGAGGCAAGCTTCTCCTTGGTCCTATATTCGAACCCGTTAATAATATCTCCCGGATATGTCGAAATCTCGGGCTGAAAGCCGATTAACTTACCCGGGTCAGCACTCTCGGTAATACTTTGCTCAATACACGGTGCTTTCGGGTAGGCTGGCTTGATATCTTGAGAATGCACAAAGTACTTCGCAATCGCCTCTCCCTTGTATCCAATAAGCCTTGTGTCCACCGGGTTGGCCAATTCAAGACGGCCGACGGTATCCTTTAGTGGGGCACCCAGTGCAGAAGTGGCAGTACCAGCAGAAAATAGGACTGAAAAAATCAAGACTGCTAACCTCTTGTGTGACTTCACGGCAGCATCACCTTCGTTCATTCTTTGAGGAACGCGGCACCCTGTTTTGCATGAACCGCAAACGTGGGTATTATGACCAGAAACAGTTTCGACTCAATAACCATGAGCCTTTTTCATGTTTACGGCCAGCGTGTGGGGTGGATGTGGTTGGTGGTGGCGTGGCGAGCGGGGTATCCCGCTGATTTGGCAGGTCATCACGATGAGCCTGGCCTGCGGAGATGTCCCGTGTTCCCGGTTGAGCCGGGGATACAAACAGAGCGCCTCGTGGCGCACATGGTGCGCTCGATGGTCCAGCGGTGGCGTCCCAGGCGCTGGGAGTTTTCGATTCCTTTCCGGGCGATGCGGGGTGTGATGTACCGGCTGCGGAGCCATCGCCGCAGGTGAGCGTTGTCGTAGGCCTTGTCCGCGTGAAGCTTGGCGGGCCTGCGGCGTCGGGGCCCTCGGCGGGAGCGGATGGGCGGTATGCCTTTGACGAGGGGTTCGAGGGCCTGGCTGTCGTGCAGGTTCGCCCCGGAGATCCCGACGGACAGGGGCAGGCCGGTGCGTTCGGTGAGCAGGTGGATCTTCGAGCCGTACCTGCCACGGTCCACGGGGTTCGGGCCGGTCAGATCCCCCTTTTCATCGCCCGCATGTTCACCGAGTCCACCGCGCAGCGCGACCAGTCCAGCTCGCCGCGGGCGCCGAGTTCGTCCAGGACCAGGCGGTGGAGCTTCGCCCACGCCCGGGCCTTCGTCCACTCCGTGAAACGCCGGTGGGCCGTTGCCCCCGAGGGCCCGAACGAGGCCGCCGGCAGCTGCTGCCACGTGCAGCCGGACGTCGCTACGAACACGATCGCGGCCAGCACCTCACGGTCGCCATGCCGACGACGCCCGCCGCCCTGTGGCCGAACCGGCGTCTCCGGCACCACCCGCTGGAACAGCTCCCACAACTCGTCCGGCACCAGCCACTCAACGATCCCCACCATGATCGAAGCCTACAGCCAAATGAGATGGCTTCTTGGGGGCGAACTCACAGGTCCGAGCCCCGTGGACCGGGGCAAGCCCGGTTCCAAAACGCGTGTCCTGTCCGATCGGTCAGGACTGCCTCTCGTGGTCGGCATCTCAAGTGGCAACACCCACGACAGCCAGGGGCTGAAGCCCATGGTCGCCGGGCTCCAATCGAGACACGACCCCGAACGCGGCCGGCACTACAAACCCCGCAAGCTCCACGCCGACAAGGCGTACGACCAGCCCAACCTGCGAAAATGGGTCCGTGGCAAGCGCATTGGCGTGCGGATCGCCCGCCAGGGCATCGAGTCCAGTGAACGGCTTGGGCGCCACCGATGGGTGATCGAGCGCACCATGAGCTGGCTGTCCGGCTACCGCCGGCTCAGCCCCCGCTACGAACGCCACCCCCGCAACTACCTGGCCTTTCTCGGCCTCGCCGCCGCCATCCGCTGCTACAAGCGGTACGTCCGCCTCACCACATAGGACACGGTCTTAATGAATCCGGAGTCCTGCTGACGCTCGATCCCGGCAGCTGGATGGGCGACAAGGGGTACGTTGGCAACGGCATGCTCACCCCCATCAAGAAGCCCGCAAGCCGTGAACTGCTCGGCTGGGAAAAGGAATTCAAATCCCGGATCAACAGGATCCGCTACGTCATCGAGCAGACCATCGCGAACTTCAAAACCTGGAGAATCATGCACACCGACTACCGTCGGCCGATCGAGACCTTCACCCAGACCATCTCCACGGTCATCGCCCTCCACTTCTACGAACTGGCCTCTGAATAAGCCTCAAAGCCGCCACATTTCCCCTCGACAAATTCCTGCAGGCCTTTGACTTCGACGCCAACGACAGTATCGACGCCGCTGTCATCCACACACTCGCCACCTGCGGAGCTGGATTGCTAATCCACCCTACACTTCCCTAAAGCTTTAAAAGCTTCATCCGAAAGAGACGCCAAAATCTTTTCCACCTCGGCAAGTCCCTTAGCCTTCTCTATTTTTGTGCGAACCTCTTGACATTTCTTAGAAGCGTTCATTCCGGCCGGAGCCCCGTTGGCCGATGAAATCCCCAAGGATGCTATGGCTAACGCAATAGCCGCCGCTTTGCCCCAAACTCGGCGCTTACTCTGCCGCATAGTCACGCCTTTCATTTGCCGATAGGCTGCAAATGCGCCTGGCCTGGTGTATTGCCTTCCGCAGCCCAACAATTTCCCTCGAAAGGCTTATCCTTGCCGCCGGACTTTGCGAGGAAGTCTTTGAGGCACTTCTGTAGCGCCTTTTGTCCGAAGTAGTTCGGATGTAGGGATTCCTGCTTCATGAGCACAGACGACCTGATCACGTACCTTGCCCACTCCGCATCATGACCATCAGACGACAGCTTGGTCGTCTCAGTAGCCTGCTTGGCTTTGTCATTGCAGGCCTCATGCCCGGTAAACAAGGAATTGAGATTCATATAGCCTACTTTTTGTTCTTTAGCCACCTTGTGGATGGAATTAGCCAGCTTCCCTGACGCCTCCCTGAGGAAATCGAGATCCTTATCCCAAAAGGGGCAGCCGTACTTCCAGAGTCGCTCCCACCCCCAGCTTTCTCCGCCACGGGCATTCTTCGAAGGTGCCAACGGATTTGGATATGATTGGATAATTATCTCGGCGCTGCCGGATCCGTTACTGTCTAAAACCTTGCGGGTGTTCGTAATTACCGAAGTGATTTTCTTTTGGAGAGTCACGATCTCGGTAGCCAACCCCTTGCCTTTTGGGCTGCTGTAGCAGTATTTTCCGAGCCAGCCCTTCGCCCATTCGTTTCCGCAAGTTTCAATGAAGTCTCCCAGCTTTAAGTCGTTACCTCCAATCGAGATCACGACCGCCTTGATCTTCTGTTCTTTCGCCAACGCTTCGACTTGTTTAACTTGCGGCTTTTCGCCTTTGAAATCATCCGTCAAGATGTGCTTCGTTTCGGCGCCAGAGCAAGCGATATTCTTAACGTCGACGCTGGTTGATTTAGCGCCGTTCACTTCGGCGACATCTGAGCGATGGCAGCCGCTCTGCCATGTATTGGTGTACAGTTTCTCTTCCGTCGTATTTTCTACACGAACCCTATCGACGCTGTCTCGATTTGCTTCCTCCCCGGACCTTCCCACCC
>NZ_JAINFC010000158.1 GCF_020740835.1 Streptomyces sp. UNOC14_S4 | reverse complement strand
TCTGCACGCAGAAAGTGCCTTCCTGCTGGGCGGGTTGAGACCTTCGACAAGCCTCATCATCCCAGCTCGGAAGGCACTTTCGTGTTTCCGCCCACCAACCGGACACGGCTGTAATGAAAAGCGCAGGCTAGTGGTCCGTCGTGACGGAAGTGCGCGTTGGCTGACGCGCGTGGGGGTTGCTGCTGCGGCAGCGGTGGCGATGGTGGCGGGTGCTCCATCGGCGTTCGCAGGGGCCGCGGGGTGCAATGACCGGACGTGTATCGGCGTCGAAGGGCGTGGCCTCCACGTCGATTCTGTGAGCGCGTCGACGACATGGGGAGGGGGCTTCACCGGCCACTTCCACATCTACGGTGGCGGATTGAACGCCAACAGCCCTGCACACCGCTGGGGCTACCTCCAGAAGTACACAGTGCAGGTGGACCGTGATCTGCCCAGCCGCTCTGTCGTGTGTGCCGAAGGATGGGAGCACACGAACAGCGGCTTGCAACTGCGCGGGCGCGCCTGCGAGGAGATCAAATCTTAATCAGAGGGCGGGATTGACAGGCGGGGCGGGACTGGCTACCGGCTGAGCCAGTACACGCGCAGAGAACTGGTGAAGTCCGAGCTGACATAAGTAGCGAGTGTGCTGCTGCCCCCGCTGGAGACTGGAACGCCCGCGGGTGCGCGGGGTGACCTCGGCATACCGGTCCAGCGGGCTGTCACCACCCGCGCAGTTCCAGTACGGCGCCCAGTCCTCCATGACGAGCGGCCGGTTCGGGTTGATCGCCGTTGTCGCCTCCTCAAGGGGACAGCCGAGGCGGTGACGGCGGCCGGCCGGGACTGCCGATGTAACCCACCGGCACATCAGGAGAACACCGGAACCTCCAGGTGTAACTCACATGGGCGAGTTCATGACTACAACACCTGCCCAGGGAAATTCTTATTGTGCTCCAGTGGACTCGGGAAAAGGAGTTTCCCATGGCCAACCTAGCGATCTCGATCACGCTCGGCGGGTTCAATCCAGCAGAGGCGATCACCTCGGCCGGCAGCGTTGTCACCTGGACCAACAAAGATGACCCCGCTTTGCAATCCACCCACACCACGACGTCTAATGACGGTCTTTGGGATTCGGGTCCGCTCAACGCCGGGAACGCCTTCACCCACCCGTTCACTGATCCCGGGGACTTCAGCTATCACTGCGCGATTCACCCGAGTGAAACCGGAATCGTCAAGGTCTTCTTCCCTGCCGCAGGCTAACAAGTACGCCAACTACGCCTGCAACGTTGCCTGCCCACTCAAAACATCGACCACGACACTTCCCGCCCCTGCCGGGGCGGGACCGGAGCCGCCCGCCAGCGCCAGGCCACCGCCGTCCGCAGCCGTGACGGGGCGCTCCGAGGGGGGCACGCGCCCATGTCGGTGACCGCAGCAACCGCGGTGGGTGCGTGAGCGCGGATGCTCGCGGCGACACCGTGCGGAATCCACTGCCCGACCTGCTCGGCGAACGCGGTGGAAGGCGAGTTGATGCCCAGGAAGCTCTTCGCGGAGCTCAGGGCATTGCCGGCGAGGCTCCGCAGGCTGCCGTGCAGTGCCCTGGCCCCGTTCTCGACACCGGAGACGATGCCCGAGACGATCGCGGAGCCGATGCTGGCGAACCACGAGCCCACATTGCTCACCGCGCTCCAGGCGGAGTGCAGGCCGCCTGCTGGAGATGGCCGAGCGGATGTTTCTCACGGTCCCGGTGATCGTGTGGTAGGCGGAGGAGGCCAGGGGGCCGGTCATCGCGGAGTGGGCCAGGCCCCACAGATAGGCCGCTTCCGACCGGATGGAGCCCCAGGTGGACGACAGTCATGCTGCTCCTGTCCGTGGTTCCAGATGGCCAGCAGGATCGCGATGGGGGCCGCGGCGCTCAGAGCGGATCGAGAAGATGTGACGGCAGGAAAAGGGATTTAAGGTCAAATCATGCTTCTGGCATGATTCCCGCTGTGCATGGTGACAGGGAGCGTCGCGGGCGGGTGCGTTACACGCTGACGGAGACAGAGCACGGCCACGCCTGGGGCGTGTGCGCCGAAGCGGACGGGCTGTTCGGGGAGCTCCGGCGTGGGACGTACGAACTGTTCGGCTGGGTTCCGGAAGGGGCCGAAGTACGTGGTTGGGTCGGCAGCCGGGTGTGGCTGGTGCCGGAGGACGAGGCCCTTGAGCCCTGGCTCCTGGAAGATGCGGAGAGCCTCGGACGGCACTCCGGGGCGGACGGTCTCGTGCTGACCGGTCTGGACGGCTACGAAGGCCCACCCGAGGGGCACCGCGGTCCTGTCCGAGTGCACGACGAACACCGGTGGCTGGGTTCCTGCCGGGAATTCGCCCGTGTCGTGCCGGCCGAGCAGGTCGCGCTCCCGCTCGTTCTTCGTGGGCTCGACCAGAGCGAGGAGTTGCGGCGTGCGCTGATGAAGGGCACCCGGCGGGCGCTGGACCTGGAGGAGGCCGCCCTGGAGATACGGGACGACCAGGGTGAGCCGCTTACCGATCGAATACTGTGGGCCACCATCCGCGCCTGGCATCCGTCTGCTCTTGGGGCGGATCTGATCGATCTGGAGCTCGACGGCAGGCGCTTCACGCCCGTCCCGGAATCCGCCCGGCCGGTCTGGGAGCGATGGTTTGCCGGGCCGCCGGACACACCCGGTGCCTGGGCCGGCCTTGAAACCCGGCAGCGCGAGACCTGGCTGGACCTCGTCCGGGAACGGGCCTGCCAGCGCGCGCGCCAGGACCGGCCAGCCGGTCACGCGTATGAACTCGACGGTCGCCACGTCACCGACGTCCCGGGCCTCTATCTGGCGCTCGGCGAGGCGGTGAACGGACCGGGCGGCTACTTCGGCGGGTGCCTGGCAGCCCTTGACGACTGCCTGTGTGGCACCTTCGGCTACACGGCCCCCGCAACTCTGCTCTGGAGAGACGCCGCGACCGCGCGCGAGCACCTGTCCTGTGCGCTGACGCCGGACGGCCAGCCCTACGATCTGTTCGCCGAAGTCCTCGACGCCCTGGCCCAGGGCGGCATGCACGTGACCCTGGCGTGATCCGGGGATTCCGGGGGGTGGCGGTACCAGCGAGCGTGGAGCCCGGTAAGGGCGTGGCTGGCCCTGGCGGCCGGAGTCCGGGGCCGCGTCAGAGGTGGGCGAGAGCCTCGTCGAGGCAGCGGCGGCTGGCCCGGTCGGCGATGAAGGTGCGCTCCATGAAGATCGGGTCGTCGCCGGCGTCCACCGGGGCGGCCAGGGCGTCCGGAGTGCGGATGCCGCGACAGACACTCCCCGGCATCGCCGGTGTGGAGGTGTCAGCCTGCCTGATCGCCGGACCGGTGGGCCGGGAAGCTCTCGTCCCGCACGCCGGGTGGGCTCCCTGAGGGAATGAGTGGCGGGGGCGTGGTGGGCGCCACCGCGGGCCGGAGTGCGAACAATGTGTAGACGCCGGTCGCCACGGTACACACTCCGCCGGCCAGGAAAATGACGTCGATACGGCCGAAGTCCACGCCCGCCCAGTGCCCGTGGAAGCCGTCGAGCACGGTGCCCGCGAGCACTCCGGACAGTGCGACAGAGGCGAGCGAGGCGAGCTGGGCGATCGGGTCGAAGACCGACATGATCCGTCCCAGATGGTCGCGTGGGCTCTGCTGAATGATCAACGGCGACGAGACCGCGTTGAGCGCGCCGAGCGCCAGTCCGAACAGCAGCGAGACGGTCGCGGCGGTCAGGATGCCGGTTGCCCGCGAGTAAGCGACGAGGAGCAGCCCGAAGAGCAGCACGCTGCCTTGGAAGACCCGGGTATGTCCGGCCCGGTCGCCGAGCCGTCCGCCGAGCAGTGCTCCAACGGCCGTACCGGCGCCGAAGAGCGCTTCGAGCGTCCCGAACCAGCTGGGCGAGGCATGCAAGTTCTCCGGGACGAAGTACACCTCCAGGGTGTTGAGTGCCCCGGTACCGGCAGTCATCAGAACGGCGGCGGTCAGGATGGTCCGCAGCGTGCGGTTGCCGAACAGCAGCCTTGCCGCCGACAGCAGTTCACGCCGTACCCGGGGCCGTTCCGTGGGTGCGTGCCCGTCCGGTGCCTGCGAGTGCGCTACCCGCTCTGGCTCGTCGTAGTGCACCGCTCGGATCGCCCCGTACGACACCAGGTAGGTCAATGCGTCGAATACGAGGACCCAGCGCACCCCGAACGTCATCACCAGCGGCGCGGCCGCTGCCGGCCCGGCCATCCCCGCCAGCGCCGAAGCCGTCTGGGTGTAGCTGAACGCCTGGCCGTGCTGTTCTGCGGGCACCACATCGCTGATCATGACGAATCGTGAGGCGCGGAATAACTGTGCTGCCGCGGCGGTCAGTGCCAGTGCCCCACCGAGACAGAGCGGAAGCACCAAGGGTGGCAGAGAGCCGGTGGGGGAAAAGGTCAGCAGGGCCACGCCTGTGATGACGGCGGCCCGGAAGAGCTCGGACCGGAGCATGGTCCGCTGTTTGTGCCACCGGTCGACCAGGGTTCCGGCGAGCGGTGCGACCACGATCCCCGCGATGTACATGGTCATCAGCAGCCCCGCCGTCACGGTCGGAGCGTAGGCTTCGCCGTGCAACAGCTCCGTGCTCACCCACAGCAGCAACGCGGTGTCGAAGGCGTAGTCGCCGACCAGGGAGAGGGCCTGCCCTGCCCAGAGCAGACGGAAGTTTCTGTTGATCAACATGTCGTTGATCAACATTCCATGGGCGTCAGCCCGTTCATCTCGGCCACGAGGTCGAAGCGCTCCTCCAGCGTGAACTTGTACGGTGGGCAGGGAACTGCGCCCTCGCGCCACTGTTTGGGACAGGCGCCGCCGCAGACCGGGAAGAAGTAGCAGGAGTGGCAGGGTGTTTCGCCGTTCGCCACGGCGTCGTGCCAGTCGTCGAACGGCCCGATAGGGCGTGGCGCGCTCACGGGCAGCGTCTCGATCGGGCCGAGACCGCCGCCCTTCTCATGCTGGGGCACCAAGGGGTATTCCGAGCACGAGAACATCGCGCCGCTGCTGCTGTGGATCTCCACGGACTGTGATACGGCGGCACACAGCACGCCTTCCGGCTCGTTCGGCAGGGCCGTGAAACGCAGGCCGAGTCGGTTCATGCGCCGCATCCAGTCGACCTCATGACGTGCGTATACGCGCCGGTCGATCTCGATCCGTGATACATCGTTGCCCCAGGGGTACACCGGAGCGAGATTGAAGAGTACCTGCTCGTCGGAGAACCCCAGGTCGGCCATGGTGTCGAGATATTCATCGACCCAGTCCATGTTCTCCACATCTATATTGGTGCGGAGAATGAACAGTACGTCGGAGAGGCTGTCGTCCCGCAGCGCTTCGAGCAGGAGTCGCGTGGTGCGGTCGAAGGACTTCTTCCCGTTCCGCAGCGGCCGGTGGGCATCGTGTATGCGGGCAGGCCCGTCCAAGGTGATGTCGAACTTGGTCACTTGGCATTCCCGCCGCAGTTTCCTGAGCTTCTCCAGGGTGAGCAGCGAACCATTGGTCACCATGCGGGAAACGTACTCAACACCCCTGTCCCGCGCCGCAGCGGTGAACCGCGCGCTCAGGTCCAGGATCATCGGATAGCCGATCATGGGTTCGGCGCCGAACCAGCTGACCTTGACGGAACGGGTGGCCTGCGCTTCGATGCCCGCCAGTACACGCCGGGCAACCGCGTCCCGGTGCCGTGCCGAGAGCCGGCCCCGAGTGTGTTCTTGGCCGCAGTAGGAGCAGCCCATGTTGCAGTACGTCGTAGGAAGCAGGACATAGCGGAGGGTGCTGCGATCCGCCGAGGCGGCGCGTTGGCGGGCGAGTACGACGTCCAGTTCCCGCGCGGCGTCCGGACCTGCCGCGACCACCGCCTCTATCTCCCTCAGCCCCTCGAGCAGTTCGGGGTCGATCCCTTCGAGCCGTCCTTCGGCCAGCTGTGCCGCGGCCTCTTCCGGTACGCAGACCATTGAGCCTGTGCGGGTGGCATACAGCATGCGCATGCGCTGAGTGCCGTCGTGCAGGTACGTACGCCCACTCACCCGTACGTAATCGCTCACGCGTTCACGGGGGGTCGCTGGTGCCGTTTCCGGCAACGACATGAGGTCCTCCCGACAGGCTCTGCTACCGCGTGACAGCGTCACGCCTGGACATGTGAAAGGCCGCCACGCGGCATGCTGCGCGAGAGATCTGCTCTCCTAGCGGATCATCAACACCCGTTCCCGCAGACGCCGTTCTTCTCGCCTACGTAGGAGGAGGAGTTGGATGTCGTCAGCTTGATCATGACATGCCTCTCGTTGATTGATTCTCGGCTCTTTCCTGGCCCGATGGGCTGACTTGAATAGTCCACGGGAACGAGAGACGGGGTAAGGAGCGGAAACGGACACAGCGGAAACAGACACAAAGGGTGGAACCGTGCAGTGGGAATTGGACCGCCCGCTTCCTCTCCTGGGAGTGGCCCACGAATGCGGGGAGTGTCACGCGAAAGATTCGTTTGCCTGGCTCATAGGCGCTGAGCCGTGTGAGGAGGGAGAACGGGAGCAACCGCGGGTTGAGCCGGGTAGGCGAACGGTCCGGCAGTCGATCAGCTCCGGGGTGTCCGGTCGAAGGCGCGTCGTCGGTATGTCGCTGTTCGGTGGCGTCGCCATGCCTGGCCGGGCGGGCGCTATGCGCGACTGTCGGAGGGCAGCGGGAAAGCCATCCCTCCGGCCGACTGGAGGCCCATCCCGGGATGTCCGGGCTGTGTCCGCCGGGATGGCGAGGCGGGTTGGGGAGGCGTGTTCGGTCATGGTGTGGCTTCCCATCTGCCGGCGGGCGGCTCGGGCGGCGGCGCGCCGAGCGGCTCGGTTCGGTCGGGGTTCGGGTTCGTCGTCCTGGACGACGGTCTCTGTGCTGACAAGGTGGGATTCCCACGTGCATCCCGGGGCGGGCGTGTGCTCGCCCCAGGGGCTGGACGACAGGCTGCTCACCGCTCACTGCGAGCCTCCGGGTAGCCGGGCTCGTCGAAGTCGGGACCGGTTGCTTCGAGGTGTTCCAGGTGCGCGGCTTCGTGGCGCGCAGCACGGCGGCCGGGGCGATGCCGGTCATCGGTACCCTTCGATCGGGCCCGGCCGCGTTCGCCGACCGAGTCGATGGTCGGCTGTTGTCGCTCAGCCGCTGGTGAGGACACGTGCGGCCACGACTGCGCTGATGACGGCGGGAGTGCTGATGACGTCAATCGCCGCGGGGAACGCTGCGCAGGCGGCTGTTGTGTGTGCCGACCACACCACGGGTGTGTGCAAGGCCGGCAGCCGTCATCCACGCGGGGCCACCGCGGAAATGCGCGGCTGACGCACGCCGGACGGACACCGCCCCGGCCCCGGGCAAGTCCCCTGCTCCCCGCAGGGGGAGCGGCTTGCCCGGGGCCGGTCGAAGGGCCGGGGGTGTCAGAAGACCCGCACCGATTGGAATCCGTGGGTCATGTTGGAGCGGTGTTCCCCGGCGGGGATTTCGCGGTAGGGGTGGCCGGTGCCCTGGGCGCAGTCGGCGAGGGTGTAGATGCGGACGGTGTGTCCGCTGTCGTTGTAAGAAGTCTCTGCCGCCCTGCACGTTCTTGCAGTGACCGGCCTGGTGCTCGCCCTGTCCCGCGGCTCGGGTGACGACGTTGATCAGTTCCGCCCTGTTGCTGCTGGGTGGCTGTAGACATAGAAGTGGATCGTGGCGCTGGCGCTCGTGGGTGCCGCGACGGTGAGCGAGAGCGCGGCAGCGAGCGGGGCCAGTGCCGTGACGAGACGTCTCATGATTTTCTTCCTCCTGGTTCGGGGGCTGCCTGGCATGGGTGTGCCGTGTCGTTTCTGGGTATCGGCGTGCAAGCGACGCGGAGGAGTCCGTCGTCCCGCCTCACGGGCAACGGGCCCGTACCTGACAGGCGTTGACCCGAGAACGCGCCTGACTCACCCCTTTGGGCATGCTCACCCCTTGGACACGGGCCTGTAGGTGCACACCTGGGTGCCCGTGCCCGCGGTGACCGTGGAGACCAGCTCCAGCGTGCGCAGCACGCCGTCGTCCGGGAAGATCGTCTTGCCGCCGCCGAGGAGCACCGGCATGCGCGTGAGCCGCAGTTCGTCCACGAGCCCCTCGCGCAGGAGGGCGCGGACGAGCGTGGGGCTGCCCATGACCAGCAGGTCACCGCCCTCGGTCTCGCGCAGCGCACGGATCCGGGGGACGGCCTCGTCGCCGGGGATGCGCGTGGTGTTGTCCCACGTGAGCCGGTCGTCGCCCAGCGTCCGGGACACCACGTACTTCGGGAGGGCGTTCATCCGGTCGGCGAACGGGTCACCGGCCCGCTCGGGCCACGCCGCAGCCATCGTCTCCCAGGTGCGCCGGCCGAACAGCAGTGCCTCGGCCTTCTTCAGCGCCTCGTCGAACGCGCCGCCGATCACCTTCGGGTCGAAGAACGGATGCGACCATCCGCCGTGGGCGAAACCGCCGTCGGTGTCCTCCTCGGGACCACCCGGCGCCTGCACGACGCCGTCCAGGCTGATGAACTCGCTGACCGCGATGCGCATGGGACTGCTCCTCGTTTCCTCGGGCCTGCTCAGGCAGCGGCACGTCACGTCGTCGCGCCGTACGCAGATCGTCGCACCACCCACTGACAACGGCTCTCACCACCACGGACAGCCTGGTCAGGGGTGGTGAGGCCGACGCCCGCGCCGCTTACCTCAGGGCTGGATGAACACCTTGAGCGCCTCGCGGTCGGCCATCGCGCGGTAGCCGTCGGGGACGGCGTCCAGGCCGATGGTGCGGTCGAAGACCCGGCCCGGCTCGACCGTGCCGTCGAGGACGTCGGGCAGCAGCTCCTCGATGTAGGCGCGGGCCGGGGCGACGCCGCCGGTGAGGGTGATGTTGCGGCTGAACACCTCAGGTCCGACCGGGCCCTTCTCGTACTGCGGTACGCCGACCCGGCTCACCGTGCCGCCGTCGCGTACGACGCCGAACGCCATCTCCAGGGCCGGTTCGGCGCCGACGCACTCCAGCACCGTGTGGGTGCCCTCGCCGTCGGTCAGTTCCCGGGCGCGGCCGATGCCCTCGGCGCCGCGCTCGGGCACCACGTCGGTGGCCCCGAAGTCGCGGCCGAGGTCGGTGCGGGCCTTGTGACGGCCCATCAGGATGATGCGCTCGGCGCCGAGCCGTTTGGCCGCCAGCACCGCGGACAGCCCGACGGCGCCGTCGCCGACGACCGTCACCGTCGTACGGGGGCCGACGCCGGCCGTCACCGCGCAGTGGTGGCCGGTGCAGAACACGTCGGACAGGGTGAGCAGCGAGGGGAGCAGCGGGGTGTCCTCGCTCACGGGCAGTTTCACCAGCGTGCCCTGGGCCCACGGGACCCGTACGGCCTCGCCCTGGCCGCCGTCGACGCCGTTGTTGGCCCAGTAGCCGCCCCGCGGGCAGGAGGTCTGCAGGCCCTCGGCGCAGAACCGGCAGGTGTTGTCCGCGTAGGCGAAGGGCGCGACGGTGATGTCACCGGCCTTCAGGCCCGTCACGTCCGCGCCGACGTCCTCCACCACGCCGAGGAATTCGTGGCCGATGCGATCGCCTTCCTCCGTGGCGGGTCTCGATCCGTAGGGCCAGAGGTCGCTGCCGCAGATGCAGGTGCGCAATGCGCGCACCACGGCGTCCGTGGGCTCCTGGACCTGTGGGTCGGGTACGTCTTCCACCCGGATGTCACCGGCACCGTAGATCAAAGTTGCTCGCATGGGACTTTCCCGATCGTGTTGTCGCTTTTGACGGTCGACTTCTTCGGCAGGAGCTCCATTGGCCCTACGCACCTCCTTCCGGCGTACCGCCGTGGTGCCGCCGGGGCGATTTCGGGAGAAGGGGCGCGCGCCCGGCCGTGTGCGCACAACAGCTGCCCCCCTTTCACCCTCGCACCCTCGTGCGAAGCCGCAAATCGGGGGGCGCGCCACGCCTTCCACGGCGACCGCGAGCACGTATTCGCCCAGCCGGGCAGTCGGGGCCAGCCGTCGATTTCCGTCGTCCGGCTCACAGGAACCTGCCGCGATGCGCCGGTTTTCAAGGGGTGGACCCGGTAGTGTGACAGCACTTCCAGGCCAGGAGGAGGGGCCCGATGAGCGCCCAGCCCGCGGAGGGAGCGTACGGTGAGCCGGACAGTCCGCCGGAGCGGATGCGCAGCAGTGCGGAGATCCGACGCGCCCTTCCGTCCCAGATGCGTGAGGAGTTCGACCGGGCCATCGGTGACGCGACGCTGACCCAGCGCGCGCACGTGCTCGCCCTGTGGTCGGGGATCGCGATCGAGGCGGCCGACCCCTCGGGCGACGAGCAGGTCCGCCGTTTCCTGAACGGCACGCTCAACGCCCATCCGCTGGAGTACTACCAGGAGCGCGAAGGTCTCACCTGGTGACCGGCCGCTCCTACCGCCTCACCTACACCCCCGAAGCCCGGGCCGACCTCGTGAAACTCGGGGAGCCCCTGACCAGGACCATCACCAGTGCCGTCCTGGCCGAGGTCGCCCCCGAGCCCTACGGCGGGCTGTCGATAGAACGCCCCCTGGGCGGCGGTTCCTGGGACCGCGTGGCCCTCGTGGCAATGGCCGCCGTCCGCTACATCGTCTCCGACGACGGCGTCGAACCCCCGACGATCACCGTTCTGCGCGTCATCAAC
This sequence comes from Streptomyces sp. UNOC14_S4, assembly GCF_020740835.1. GTDB lineage: Bacteria > Actinomycetota > Actinomycetes > Streptomycetales > Streptomycetaceae > Streptomyces. Next base: position 4,293 of record NZ_JAINFC010000158.1, on the reverse strand, counting down.
AGGGGAGCGGTGTGACCGTGAAGCCAGGGGGCAGCCCCACCCGGCCCGCGTTCGGGCTCACCATCGCAGCAGCACCAGCCCCGCGCTCGTCCCGCTCGCCAGCCCGATCATCCCCACCAGGTCACCCGGCTCCACCCGTTCCGCCTCCTGCGCCTTGACCAGCTGGAGCGGCAGCGACGCCGCGCCGCAGTTGCCGTGGTCGGCGACGGAGGCCATGCACCGGGCGACGGGCAGTCGAAGCTGCCGGGCCGTGTCGTGGAACTGCGGCAGCGAGATCTGGTGGAAGGCGATGAACGCGCTCGCGCGGATCGGTTCGAGGTCCGGGTGGGGCGCGAGGGTGAGGGGCAGGAGGTCGAGCGCGTCGCGCAGCCGGCTCCCGTTGAGCCGGAGCGTCGTGTGGTCGTCGTCGAGCGACCGTCCGTGCATCGAGCCGCCTCCCGCCACGGTGCACGCGTTCCACGCGGTGGAGTCGCCCATGAAGGACATCGAGAGCACACCGGGATCGCCCTCCCCGGACGGGCCCGCGGTCAGCAGGAGCGCGGCACCGGCGTCCGAGACGGTGTACCCGGGCATGGCCCGGAGCAGGGCCTCGTGGTCGGGGACGCGCCAGCGCGTCGTCTCGGTGAGGGTCTCCCCACAGGCGATGAGCACGGTGCGGTAGCGGCGTACGGCGATGAAGGCGCAGGCCGCCTCCATCGCGTTGAGGACGCTGTTGCAGGCGTTCTTGACGTCGAAGACGGGACACCGGACACCCAGCTTCGCGGCCACGATATGGGCCGTCGCCGGTTCCAGCAGGTCGTGGGAGGTCGCGGCGAACAGCAGCAGATCCACGGTGCCGACGCCCGCCCCGGCCGCCTCCAGCGCTTGTCTCGCGGCCGCCACCGCCAGGTCGGACGCCTGCACCCCTTCGTCGCGCAGATGGACACCGCGCACCCCGGTGAGATCCTCCAGCAGACCGGGCGGCGGGGTGTACGCCCCGCCCGACGCCGCGATCCGCTCCCGGGTCTCCGCCATCGTGCGGTAGCGCGACGGCAGATGGACCGCCGCCGCTGCCAGACGGGCACGCGGAGCCTGGTTCATCGCACCATCGTGACGTCGGAGAACGTCAACTTCCCCTGATACGCGGATACTTCACAGAAAAGGGTGGAGTTCCTCATCCCCGCCCCCGGCTCCGGGTAGAGAACCAAGTCCTGCCGGGTGGGCGCGAGAGACGGAGGCGGGGCCGTGGGGTGCGACGACCGAGCCGTGGCGATCGTGGGCGTCGGCCTCCGGCTGCCCGGCGGGATCACCGACCTGGACGGACTCTGGACGGCCCTGCGGGAAGGCCGGGACGCGGTCGGCGAGATGCCGCGGGACCGGTGGGACAAGTCCCGCTTCGTGGACCCGGGAGCCGACCGGCCCGGCCGCAGCCGTACCGCCGCCGGGGGGTTCCTCGACGACGTCGCCGGTTTCGACGCCGCGTACTTCGGCATCTCGCCCAAGGAGGCCCCGCACATCGACCCCCAGCAACGGCTGCTGCTGGAGACGGCCGCCGAGGCGCTCGACGATGCGGGCATCCCGGCCGAGTCCCTGGCAGGATCCGACACCTGCGTCTTCGTCGGCGTCTCCGACCCGGCGTACGGACAGCTCCAGCTGACCATGGAGGACCACACCAGCCCGTACGCCATGAGCGGCAGCACCCTGTCGATCGCCGCGAACCGCCTGTCGTACACCTTCGACCTGCGGGGGCCGAGCATGGCGGTGGACACCGCCTGCTCCTCCGCGCTGGTGGCCCTCGACCGCGCCTGCCGCACCCTGCTGGACGGCACCAGCCGCACCGCGCTGGTGGGCGGTGTCAACGTCCTCGCCAGCCCCTTCGGCTTCGCGGGCTTCTCCCACGCGGGCATGCTGTCGCGGCGCGGCCGGTGCGTGGCGTTCTCCGCCGACGCCGACGGATTCGTCCGCTCCGAGGGCGGGGGAGTGCTCGTCGTCAGCTTGACCCGGTCGTGAACGGCCGGGCTTGGAGGTAGTGCCCAGCTGGCTGCTGGGTGGGCTCCTCCGTCCAGGCACCCCTTATGGGGTGGCAGGGACGCGTGACTCACGCCCCGCGGTCCACACGGTCTCGCCCTTGCGGCCGATGTTGTGGGACGCGTTGTCGTCCGCGTGCATGACGGTCCCGCAGGACCGACAGGCGAACGTCGCTTGTGACCGGCGGTTGCGCCGGTCGATGTGCCCGCACGCGGAGCACTGCTGGCTGGTGTGCGCCGGATCGACGTACACCAGCGGCACCCCGGCCCGGCGCGCCTTGTACTCGATGAAGGCGGCGAGCTGGTGGAAGCTCCACGAATGCAGGGGAGTCCGCTGGTCCTTGCGGAGCCGTACCCGGTTGCGGATGCCCGTGAGATTTTCCAGGGCGATACCGGAGCCGGTGCGTTCAGCGGCGGTGACGATCTTCTTCGAGATGACGTGGTTGACGCTGGCGGTGTGCCGGGCTTCCTTGCGCGAGCGTTTCCTGAGCAGGCGCTTGGCGGACTTGGTGCCCTTGGCCTGCAGCTTCTTCCGCAGTGCGAGCTGTCGTTTCCGGTGCCGGTTCAGGCCGCGCCCGGCGGCACGGTAGCCGGTGGAGGTGGTGGCGATGTTGACGATGCCGAGGTCGACGCCGATGAACCCTTCGGGCTCGTACTGCTCGGCCTCGGGGACATCGCAGACGGCGATCAGGTAGAACTCGCCGTCGCGTTCGATCAGGTCGGATTCACCTTTGCGGTGCTCGCGGAGCATTTTGAGTGCGCCCGGGGAGCAGGCGAAGCGGACGTTCTTCAGCCGCCCGGCCGTCGTCCAGATCGACACCGTCTCGGCGTCGTACTGCCAGGACAGGCACCGGTCGTCGTACGGCTGCGCGGCTCCGGGCCGGAACGTGACCGGCTTCGATTCCGCCCTGGCCCTGCGCTTCGATCCGGGCCCGCCCAGGTTCCCGGCACGGATGTTCGCCTTCAGCGCGGTGTAGGCATCCCGCGTCTTCTTGATGACGTGCTGGGCGGCCTGTGCCCCCAGCCCGCGCGCCTTCAACTCGGCGTAGGTGTGCTTCCGCAGCTCGTACTCACGCGGAACACCGCGCTCGAACGCCACACCGGACACCCAGTTCGTAGCCTCGTTGACCGTACGCAGGGTGGAGCGCAGCGTGGCGGCCTGTCCGGCCTTCGGCATCAGCTTCACCTGCACAGCTACCCTCACCCGTTCAGCTTATCGAGAGGTACTGACAACAGTGCCCGGGTCCGTGGACATACGTGGGTAAGAACAGTGTTGAGAAGGCGATTCCTTCCGGGCGTGAACGCCCAGGGCTCCTCGTTGGATTCAGCTGAACTACCGCGACCCGAAGCACGCCAACGGACTCCTGCCGCCCGAGGCCGTCGAAGGCAGTCGGCTGAGCCGTGCCCTCGGCCTCGACCACGCCTTCCACAGCCGCGCCATGGACCCCCTCGCGGACGCCCTGCGCACCGCGCTCGCCGGCCTGGCGCCCGGCCCCGCCCTCGTCCCGTTCCTCTCCACGGTCACCGGCGGCGAACTCCCGGGCGAGGAGCTCACGGCGGACTACTGGTGGCGCAACGTCCGCCGCCCCGTCCGCTTCGCCGACGCGGTCACCCGCGCCCTCGACCGGGACACGGGCACGGATACGGATACGGGCATCCTCGTCGAGATCGGCCCCCACCCCGTGCTCCGTTCCTATCTGCGCCGGACCGACGCCGTGTACGTGCCCACCCTGCACCGTGACGGGGACGGACCCCGGGAGGCCGCCGAGGCCGTCGCCGCGCTGATGGCGGCGGGTGCCCCCGTCGACTGGCGGACCCGCTTCCCGCGCCCCGGCAGGGTCGTCGACCTGCCCGCCTACCCCTGGCAGCGCGAACGCCACTGGCACGGCACGCCGGACGACATGATCGTCCACACCAGCGGCACCGGGCGCCTGGACCACCCCATGCTGGGCGTGCGGCTCCCGGCGCCGCACGCCCTGTGGGAAGGCACCGTCGAACCCCAGCTGGTCCCCTGGCTGGGCGACCACCGGATCGGCGGGACGGTCCTGATGCCCGCCGCCGCGTATGTGGAGATGGCGCTGTCCGCCGGACGGCGGGCCCTGGGACGGCCCGCGGAAGTACGGCACCTGGAGATCGCCCGTCCGCTGCCCCTCGGCTGGCCCGACCCCCGGGGCGCCCGGCTCCAGACCGCCGTCACCCCCGACGACGGCGCCCTGGCCATCAGCAGCGGCGAAGGCCGCGGCGCGCCCTGCGACCCCGTCGTCCGCGCCCACGTCCGCACCCTGCC
>NZ_JAINFC010000157.1 GCF_020740835.1 Streptomyces sp. UNOC14_S4 | reverse complement strand
GCGCCCCCAGGCCGAGCGCCATCGGCACGCTGCCCCGCAGCTCCAGGCCCGCCCCCACCGCGTCGAAGCCCAGGACGGACAGGCCCGCGTCCGCCTTCACCCGGGTCGCCAGCACCAACAGCGGCAGCGCGAGCGCGGTCGCGATCCCCAGCGACACCGCGCAGCGGCCCGCGAAGCCCACCGCGCCCTGCTCTCCGCGCGGGGTGCGCACCGCCGTCAGCACCCCCGCGGCCAGGATCAGCAAGGCGAACCCGGCCCCCAGCAGCCACACCCACCCGTCGAGTTCGGCCAGCCGGCCCAGGGTCACCGCCTCGTCGGCCTTGGCGCTGAGCAGGTCGTCGAGCGGGGAGGGCAGCACCTGCGCGAGCGCACCCGTGGCCGTACCCCGCCAGGACACCAGCAGCCCCAACGGAACCCCGATCCACACCCCGTTCGGCGCCCCCAACAGAGCCCCGCCGAGCACGCGGCCGGGGTGGGCGTCGGCCGCCGTCGCGAACAGCGCGGCCGCCAGACCCGCGCCGACCGCGAGGACCAGCACCGCGCACAGCGCCGAGACCGCCGGGCGCACCGTCCGGTGCAGCGCCTCCCAGCCCGGGGGCAGCGGCGCCCGCCGGGCGGCCAGCACCGTGACGAGCAGCACCGCGAGCACCCACACCGCGCCGCCGAGCAGCGAGGCGCCGGTGTCCACGGAGAAGCCCACGGAGGCCTTGGCCCTGGCCAGTCCGGCGATCCGGTCCGGCAGCCCGCCGCCGATGTCCCCGATCCCGGGGATCGAGAGCCCCGGCCCGCCGCTGCCCGTACCGCCGAGGCCGAGACCCGACCCGTCGATCGTGACGGTGTCCGAGCCCACCCAGCACAGCCCGCCGAGGAGCAGCAGGAAGAGCACGGCCACGGAGCCCGCGCGCACGGCGAGCTCCCCCACGCGCACCGTCGCGCCCGCCGAACGCAGCGACCGCGCGAAGACCAGCCCCAGCAGGAGCGCGCCCACCAGACTCACCCCCAGTGGCGCGATTTCGACGGCGCTGTGCGCCGCCGCGCCCCGCAGACCGAAGGCCTCCAGATCGCCCGAAGGGGTGATGGAACCCCCCACGGCGAGGACCACGGCCGCCGCCGTCATCGGTCCGAGTGCCCCCGCGGCGTCCGCGCCGAGCAAATGCAGCCCCAGCGCCGCAATTCCCGCCATAGCGAGAAAAGCCCAGCTCACAGCGGCTATCGAGGTAAGAATCAGCTCCGCGCCGGATATTCCGCCACCGATGCGCCGGTCGCTTTTCATGATCATGAAGGACCCCCCGATCCCGACCCCGTGCCCGGATACGCATGATCCGTACATATCCGTGGCGGTAACCACTCTCCGGGTGTGGTTCGGGTCCGTCAACGGCGCCCGTTATCAGGTCGCGCCCTTCCCCGACTTTTGGTTCGGGGACTGTGCCTGAAATAGTTCCTCCCGATGTTCGCCATCCCTAGACTCCCTGTGCAGGGGGCTCATCGGGGGACAAGTAGTGGGGCATGGAGTGCCGGAACTCGTACTGGAATTGAACGGACAGACCTGGACGTTGGACCCGTCCCGGTCGTACACCCTCGGGCGTGATCCGCAGGGTGACATGGTGTTGCAGGACGCCCGCGTCTCCTGGCGGCACGCCACCGTCCGCTGGGGCGGCCGCGGCTGGGTCATCGAGGACCACGGCAGCACCAACGGCACGTATGTGCAGGGCCGGCGGATCCATCAGATGGACATCGGCCCCGGTACGACCGTGCACCTCGGCAACGCGACGGACGGCCCGCGGCTGAATCTCGCCGCCGCGGGTGCCGGTGCGGGCGTCGGCGCACCCGCCGCCGACCTCTACAGCGCGCAGACCGCGATGTCGCCGCAGGCCCCGGCGCACCTGGCGCAGCAGGCCGGGGCGGGCTGGCAGCAGCCCCCCTACCAGCAGCAGGCCCCGGACGCCTGGCAGCAGCAGGCGCAGCAGCCGTACCAGCAGGCGCCTCAGCAGACGCCCCAGCAGGCATACGTACCGCAGCAGCCGCAGGCCGCGCAGCAGCCACCGGCGCACGGCGGCACCCCGCCGCAGGGCGGTGGCGCCCCGGCTCCCCAGCCTCCCCACGGTGACCGCAGCCCGACCAGCTTCCACCAGATGGCCGTCGGCCGCGGTGTGATGCGCATCGGCCGTGCCCTGGAGAACGACCTGGTCGTCTCCGACCTCCAGGTCTCCCGCCACCACGCCGAGTTCCGGGCCACCGGCGACGGCCGCTTCGAGATCGTCGACCTCGGCAGCCACAACGGCACCTATGTCAACGGTCAGCCGGTCAGCCGTCAGCTCATCGGCCCGCACGACATCGTCGGTGTCGGTCACTCGACCTTCCGTCTGGTCGGCGACCGGCTGGAGGAGTTCGTCGACACCGGTGACGTCTCCTTCTCCGCCCGCCACCTCACCGTCACGGTCGACGGCGGCAAGCAGATCCTCAAGGACGTCTCCTTCGGCGTCCCCGAGAAGTCGCTCATCGCCGTCATCGGCCCCTCGGGCTCCGGCAAGTCCACCCTGCTCAAGGCGCTCACGGGCTACCGCCCGGCCAACGAGGGCGACGTCCTCTACGACAACCGCAACCTCTACAAGCAGTTCGCCGAGCTCCGCCAGCGCATCGGCCTGGTCCCGCAGGACGACATCCTGCACAAGGAGCTGACGGTCCAGAAGGCCCTGCGCTACGCGGCCAAGCTGCGCTTCCCCGGCGACACCGCGGCCTCCGAGCGCGAGGCCCGGATAGGCGAGGTGCTCACCGAGCTCAAGCTCGACATCCACAAGGACAAGAAGGTCACCGCCCTCTCCGGCGGCCAGCGCAAGCGTGTCTCCGTCGCCCTGGAGCTGCTCACCAAGCCCTCGCTGATCTTCCTGGACGAGCCCACCTCCGGCCTCGACCCGGGCATGGACCGCGATGTGATGCAGCTGCTGCGCGGCCTCGCCGACGACGGCCGCACGGTCCTGGTCGTGACCCACTCGGTCGCCGAGCTCGCGCTGTGCGACAAGCTGCTGGTGATGGCGCCCGGCGGCTCGGTGGCCTACTTCGGCCCGCCCGAGGAGGCGCTGAACTTCTTCGGCTACGAGACCTGGGCCGATGTCTTCTCGGCCTTCGAGAACTACCGCGACTACGACTGGGCGGGCCGCTGGAAGGGCTCGCAGCACTACCAGATGTACGCCGCGGACATCGACGCCGTCGCCCCGCAGTCCGTCCACGTCCAGCCGCAGATGGTCCGCCCGCCCAAGCCGCAGAGCTGGGGCTCGCAGCTGTGGACGCTGATGCGCCGCTATTCCTCGGTGATCGCCTCCGACCGCGGCTTCCTGGTCCTGATGCTGGCGCTGCCCGCCGTCCTCGGCGGGGTCAGCACGCTGATCCCGGCGGACTTCGGCCTTGGCGCGCCCAGCAAGGGCCACTTCAACCAGGACGCGGGCACGATCATGCTGATTCTCGCGGTCGGCATGTGCTTCTCCGGCGCCGCCAACTCCGTCCGCGAGCTGATCAAGGAACGGGTCATCTACGAACGGGAACGGGCCGTCGGCCTGTCCCGGTCCGCGTATCTGATGTCCAAGGTGATCGTCCTCGGCTTCATCACCATGGTGCAGTCCATCCTCATCTGCGCCATCGGCTTCTCCGTCCGCGAGCTGCCGGAGTCGGGCCTGATCCTGAAGAAGCTGCCCGCCGTCGAGCTCTGCCTGGTGATCACCGCGCTGGGCTTCACCTGCATGATGATCGGCCTCGTGATCTCCTCCCTGGTGAAGACCGCGGAGAAGACCATGCCGCTGCTGGTGATGTTCGCGATCGTCCAGGTCGTCTTCACCGGCATCCTGTTCAAGCTCTACAACTCGCCCGGCATCGAGCAGTTCGCCTGGCTGATGCCGGCCCGCTGGGCCATCGCGGGCGCGGGCACCACGCTCGACCTCTCGCACATCATGGCGCCCATGGACAAGAGCGACGCGAAGAGCCTCGACCCGCTGTGGGCGCACACCGCGACCCAGTGGGGCATCGACCTGGCGGCCCTCCTCGCCATCGGCATCGTGTGCGGCTTCGCGGTGATCCGCCTGCTGCGCCGCCACGAGCCCGAGGTCATGCGCAAGTGACGGCCTCCTGACAGCTCAGCACATACGCCGAAGGGCGGCACCCGCATCGGGTGCCGCCCTTCGGCGTATGTGCTGTCCGTCGGCGTCCGGCTCAGTAGGCGGAGTTGACGTTGTCCATGGAGCCGTACGTCTTGGCCGCGTAGTTGCAGGCGGCGACGATGTTGGCGACCGGGTCGTAGATGTTCCAGGACGTGCCCTCGACGTGGTACGCCTTGAAGGTCGGGTCGATCACCTGGAGCAGGCCCTTGGAGGGGATGCCCGCGGCGGCGTTGGAGTCCCAGTTGTTGATGGCGTTGGGGTTGCCGGTGGACTCGCGCATGATGTTGCGGTGGATGCCGTCGTAGCTGCCCGGGATGCCGTGGGCGGACATGATGTCCAGGGCCTCGCGGATCCAGCCGTCCAGGTTGTTGGCGTAGGCCTTCTTCGCGGGGGCGGCGGGGGCCTGCTCGACCGGCTTGCGCTCCTCGGAACGGCTCGCGGCCTCCTTCTCGGCGCGCTCCTTGTCGGCCTTGGCCTTGGCCTCGTCCTCCGCCTTGCGCTTGTCCGCCTCGTCCTTCGCCAGCTTCATGGCGACGTCCGCCTGCTTGCCGAGCTGCTCCTGCTGGTCCTGGACCCCGAGGTCCTGGGAGCTCCACGCGACGGGCTTGACGGAGATCGACTGCGTCTGTGCGTCCGCCGAGCCGCCCGGGAGGGCGGCGAACGTCAGGGCGGCCACACCAGCGGCGGCGATGCCCGCGGCGGAGAACTTGTGGACCTTGGTGAGACGGCTATAGCCGGAGATGGGGGAGCGCATGCTGAGCTGAACCTCTTCCAATCGCTTGAGTCGCAGTGGCCCGGAGAGGCGCGCAAAAAAGCGCCGCGTCTCGATCGACGGCGCCCTGCGACGTGGCAATTGTTAGCGGCAGCAAAAAGACCTGGCAAAGAGGTGACGTACTACCCCGCTTCGTTGTGGCGATGCCCGCGGGGGCCGCGGAAAGGGGGCCTGAGCGGCCCTCCCTTCCGCTTATTGGGGCCTTATGTGCCCACTAGGCAGGTTCGTAGGTGATCTGCGCCCTATGCCCGGCGTCACACCGGGACCCCTAGGGGGTCACTCGGCGTACGTGCTCTTGAGCTTTGCGTATGTGATCGTTTGCGCAAACCTTCCGCTCAGACCTCCACGAGCACCTGGTCCAGGCTCTTGCGCGTCAGGTCCGGCACCTGGCAGTCCGCCGCCGGGTAGCCCACCGGGATCACCGCGAACGCCTTCTCGTTCGCCGGACGCCCCAGCGCCTCGGACAGGAACCGCATCGGACTCGGCGTGTGCACCAGGGCCGCCAGCCCCGACAGGTGCAGCGCCGAGAGCAGCATCCCGACCGCGATGCCCACCGACTCGTCCACGTAGTAGTGCTTCCGCTTCTCCCCGTCCGCGCCCAGCCAGTAGCGCTGCTGGAAGACGACGATCAGCGCGGGTGCGTCCGTCAGATGCGGCTTGACCTCGTCCGTGCCCAGCGGCCGCAGCGCCGCCAGCCACTCCTCGCCCAGCCGCCCCGCGTAGGAGAGCTGTTCCTCCTTCTCCGCGGCCGCGCGGATGCGCCGCCGCGCCTCCGGGTCCTTCACCAGGACGAACGTCCACGGCTGCTGGTGCGCCCCGGAGGGCGCGGTGGCCGCGCACGCGATCGCGTCCTTCACCACCTGCTCCGGCACCGGGTCCGTGGAGAACTGCCGTACGGTCCTGCGCCGGTCCATGCGCTCCCGCAGCTCGGCGGCGCGGGCCAGGGACTCGGCGGCGGGCATCCGCTCGGGGCGATAGGGCACCGGCCGGTAGGGATCGCCGTGGGTCGGTGTCCAGCGTGTCGTTGGTATGGACATGCTCCGAGTCTGGTCCCCGGCGCCGCCCCGCGGGGCCGCATTCCCGAACCTCGCGGCTCCTCCTGCCCGCCCCGGGCGCCGGGAACCGGGACTTCCGGCCTAGGCCGCCCGGACGGCTCCGGGGCCCGCCGAGGCCCGATACGCCCGCGGGGGCGCGTGGGTACGGTGAGGCCATGACCCAAGGCCCACGCTCCGGACTGACCGCCGTGAGCACCGCGCTCCTCGCCATGAGCAGACACCTCGAGGTACGCGACGTCCTCAAGACGATCGTCGTCTCCGCCCGGGACCTGCTGGAGGCCGAGTACGCGGCGCTCGGCGTCCCGGACGACCACGGGGGCTTCGCCCAGTTCGTCGTCGACGGGGTGAGCGAGGAGGAGTGGAAGGCCATCGGCCCGCTGCCCCGCCAGCACGGCATCCTCGCGTCGATGCTCCGCGACGCCACCCCGCAGCGCCTCGGGGACGTCCGCCTGGACCCGCGCTTCGAGGGCTGGCCGGACGCGCACCCCGACATGAGCGACTTCATCGGCATGCCCGTCGCCGACGGGGACGAGATCCTCGGCGCCCTCTTCCTCGCGAACAAGAAGTGCCCCAAGCCCGAGGGCGGCTGCGGCTTCACCGCCGAGGACGAGGAACTCCTCGGCATGCTCGCCCAGCACGCCGCGATCGCCCTGACCAACGCACGCCTCTACGAGCGCAGCCGCGAGCTGACCATCGCGGGGGAGCGCGCCCGCATCGCCCACGAGCTGCACGACGCCGTCTCCCAGAAGCTCTTCTCCCTGCGCCTCACCGCCCAGGCCGCGACCGCGCTCGTCGACCGCGACCCCGTCCGCGCCAAGGTCGAGCTGCACGAGGTGACCCGGCTCGCCGCCGAGGCCGCCGACGAGCTGCGCGCCGCCGTGGTCGAGCTGCGCCCCGCGGCCCTCGACGAGGACGGGCTCGTCGCCACCCTGCGTACCCAGATCCAGGTCCTGGACCGGGCCCACTCCGCCCGCGTCACCTTCGCCGCGCACGGCATACGGGCCCTCCCGGCGGCCCAGGAGGAGGCGCTGCTGCGCGTGGCCCAGGAGGCCCTGCACAACGCCCTGCGCCACTCCGGGGCCGACCGCGTCGAGGTCACCCTCGTCCGGGAGGGACAGAGCGCCGTGCTGCGCGTCGCGGACGACGGCCGCGGCTTCGAGCCGGACACCGTCCGGCGCGCGGGCCGCCACCTCGGTCTCGTCTCCATGCGGGACCGGGCGAGCGGCGTCGGCGGGAGTCTGACCGTTGACTCGGCGCCCGGGAAGGGCACCGCGATCGAGATGGAGGTGCCGGGTGGCTGAGGAACGCGTTATCCGAGTGCTGCTCGTGGACGACCACCAGGTGGTCAGGCGCGGGCTGCGGACGTTCCTGGAGGTCCAGGACGACATAGAGGTGGTCGGCGAGGCCGCCGACGGCGCCGAGGGCGTCGAGCGGGCGGAGGAGCTGCGCCCGGACGTCGTCCTCATGGACGTGAAGATGCCCGGCACCGACGGCATCGAGGCGCTCCGCCGCCTCCGGGAGCTGGCGAACCCCGCCCGGGTGCTGATCGTCACCAGCTTCACCGAGCAGCGCACCGTCATCCCCGCCCTGCGGGCCGGGGCGGCGGGCTACGTCTACAAGGACGTCGACCCCGACGCCCTGGCCGGCGCGATCAGGTCCGTGCACGCCGGGCACGTCCTGCTCCAGCCCGAGGTGGCGGGCGCCCTGCTCGCCCAGGAGGAGGCGGGCGGCGGCCAGGGCAGGGGCAACGCCCTCACCGACCGGGAGCGCGAGGTCCTCGTCCTGATCGCGGACGGCCGCTCCAACCGGGAGATCGCCCGCGCCCTGGTGCTCTCGGAGAAGACTGTCAAGACCCACGTATCGAACATCCTGATGAAGCTGGACCTCGCCGACCGCACCCAGGCCGCCCTGTGGGCCGTGCGACATGGGATCGGCGCCTGATCCGTCTATCCGGAACGTCGTCTTCAGATCAGGAATTCATACGGTCGTGTGGTGGGACGGTCGACCCCGAAACCTGACCGTCGGTGACCCGTTTTCCATGGCGTACCGCGGCGGCTGGCCGTGGCTCACCCAGGAAGGTCATAAGAAGAGTGAAGAACATCAAGAAGGCCGCTGCCATCACGATCGCCGTCGGCGGGCTCGCCCTTGCCGGTGCGGGCGCGGCCTCCGCTCACCAGGCCAACGGCGAGGCGAAGGACTCGCCCGGCGTTGTCTCCGGCAACGTCATCCAGGTGCCGGTCGACGTGGACGCGAACGTGTGCGGCGACACCATCAACGTGGTGGGCGTTCTCAACCCGGCTGCCGGGAACCTCTGCGTCAACAAGTAAGTGACGCATCGCCTCCCCGGCCCCGGAATCACGGGGCCGGGCGGGCGAGGGTGATCAATCGCCCAAATGGGGGCAAACGCCGCCGATGGCCGTGCCATCGGCGGCTTGCTGGCGTTCATCAGTACGCGACCCTGCCTGCCGGGGTCGCCAAGGACATCAGCAGAAGGAAGACCCTCCATGAACACTGCCAAGAAGGCCGCCCTCATCCTGGCCGCGACCGGCATGGCCCTCACCGCCACCGCCGGTGCCGCCGTCGCTCATGACGGGGGCAAGGGATCAGTCGCCCGCGGGGTGGCCACGCACTCCCCGGGCATCGTTTCCGGTGACGTCATCCAGATCCCGGTCGACGTGCCGCTGAACGTCTGCGGCAACACGATCGACATCCTCCTCGCGATCCTCAACCCGACGTTCGGCAACACGTGCATCAACTCCGAGTGAGACACCACTCGGCTTGACGGGGGGTCCCGGGGGCTGTGCCCCCGGACCCCCATTCGCTGATGCCGGTCGTCGGGGTCGCGCCCCGTCAGGGGCGCGGGGAACTGCGCGACCAGCCACCTACGGTCCGCAGCCGCGCGCCGGCGCAAGAGGCACCCCAGTAGGCGCAAGCCAGACGCACCCGCGGGGACAAGCGGGGCCCGGGGCACAGCCCCGGCACCCAGAAGCGGGGGCACCCAGGAGCAGGGCGGGGCTAGCGGCCCCGCTCCTCCAGCAGCGCGTTGTACGCGGCGACCTGCGCCCGCCGAGCCGTCCGCTCCACCGGCCGCAGCGTATGCGCCCGAGCCGCTATCTCCGACGCGCTCACCGCGCCCCCGTGCTCGCGGCCCCCGCCGTCGCCCGGCGCGTACGCGATCGCGATGAGCGCGCCCACCCGCTGCGCCAGCTCCAGCACCCGCACCGCCCGCGGCGGATAACCCGGGGCGAGCACCTCGCGGCCCCGCTCCGCCCGCGCGCGGTACGCCTCCAGCGCCGCCTGTGCCACCGGCCCCGAGCCCGCCACGTCCAGCCGGGTGAGGGCCTCGGTCGCCTCGCGCAGGGCCTCCGCCAGCTCCCGCTCCGCCTCGCCGAGCGACGGCACGTCCGCGGGCACGGCCTCCCGCACCGGCAGGCAGTGCCACGTCACCTCCACGTGCACATCGCCCGCGGGGCCCGCCGCGTGGATCTCGGGCACGAGGCCGAGACCCGTGCCCGGCGCGATGACGGCCTCCTCCGCCTCCATCGCCCGCGCGTTGAACTCCGGCGGCCCGCTCAGCCCCAGCGGGTGCCCCGGCACCGGCAGCGCGAGGCGCAGCCCCGTCGCCCCCAGGGCGCGCAGCCGTCCGAGGGCCAGCGTGAGGCCGACCGGCCCCGCCTCCCCGGGCAGCCCCGCGACGCGGTGCACGGCGTCGTCACCCGTGATCCGGTGCGCTGCCTCGTCGGGAGAAGTGAATCCGGCAATGAGGGCATTTCCCCATGCGGTGAGCCGTCCTGAGCGGTGTTCGTCGAGCATGGCCCCAGCCTAGGGACTGGCACCGACAACGGGTGGCGTAAGTTTTTCCCTGGGGCTGTCCCTGGAGGCTTGGCCTACAGGCGCACTACAGGCGCAAGCGACGACACTGCAATGGGAGACAACGCGCTCATGAGCGAAGTGCTGGAACTGGTGGACGTATCCGTGGTCCGCGAGGGCCGGGCTCTGGTGGACCAGGTCTCCTGGTCGGTCAAGGAGGGGGAGCGCTGGGTCATCCTGGGCCCCAACGGTGCGGGCAAGACCACCCTCCTGAATGTCGCCTCCAGCTACCTCTTCCCGACCAAGGGCTCCGTCAAGGTCCTGGGCGAGAAGCTGGGCGCTGTCGACGTCTTCGAGCTCCGTCCGCGCATCGGTGTGGCGGGCATCGCCCTCGCCGACAAGCTGCCGCGCAGCCAGACCGTCCTGCAGACCGTCCTCACCGCCGCCTACGGCATGACCGCCTCCTGGCAGGAGAACTACGAGGAGGTCGACGAGCAGCGCGCCCGCGCCTTCCTCGACGTCCTCGGCATGACGGACTACCTGGACCGGAAGTTCGGCACCCTCTCCGAGGGCGAGCGCAAGCGCACCCTCATCGCCCGCGCGATGATGACCGACCCCGAGCTGCTGCTCCTGGACGAGCCCGCCGCGGGCCTGGACCTCGGCGGCCGCGAGGACCTGGTGCGCCGCCTCGGCCGCCTCGCCCGCGACCCGCTCGCGCCCTCGATGCTCATGGTCACCCACCACGTCGAGGAGATCCCGCCGGGCTTCACCCATGTCCTGATGATCCGTCAGGGCAAGGTGCTCGCCGCGGGCCCCATCGAGCTCGAACTCACCTCCCGCAACCTCTCCCACTGCTTCGGCCTCCCCCTGGTCGTCGAGCAGCAGGGACAGCGCTGGACGGCCCACGGCCTGCCGCTCAGCTGAGCCGTACCGGGAGCGCGGTGAATCCCTGAGGCCGTCCTCGCGCACTGTCCGGGGGCGGCCGTCGCGCCTACCATGAACACGTGGATACGTGGGTGTGGTGGCTGGTGGCCGCCGTCGGACTGGGCATTCCGCTCGTCGTGACGGCGTTGCCCGAGTTCGGAATGCTCGCCGTGGGAGCCGTGGCCGCCGCCGTCACCTCGAAGCTCGGTGCGGGCACGGTGACCCAGTTCGTCGTCTTCGCCGCGGTCTCGGTCGCGCTCATCGCCGTCGTGCGCCCCATCGCCAACCGCCACCGCCGCCAACGCCCCGAGCTGCAGACCGGGGTGGAAGCGCTCAAGGGCCGCTCGGCCGTCGTCCTCGAGCGGGTCGACGGCAACGGCGGCCGCATCAAGCTCGCCGGCGAGATCTGGTCCGCGCGCTCCTACGACACCGGGCGCAGCTACGAGGCGGGTCAGCAGGTGGACGTGGTCGAGATCGACGGCGCGACGGCCCTTGTGCTGTGAGCCCCCCCGCGTGGCCTGATCGCGGCCTGATATCGCCTCATTTCCTGCATGGCGCCACCGCGTTCTGAAAGACTTACCGGAGAGATCAAAACCGACAGGCACGGGGAGCCCCGATGGAACCGATCATCATCGTCCTGATCATCTTGGTGGTGCTCGTCTTCATCGCCCTCATGAAGACGGTGCAGGTCATCCCACAGGCCAGTGCCGCCATCGTCGAGCGCTTCGGCCGCTACACCCGCACGCTCAACGCCGGGCTGAACATCGTCGTCCCCTTCATCGACACGATCCGCAACCGCATCGACCTCCGTGAGCAGGTCGTGCCCTTCCCGCCGCAGCCCGTGATCACCCAGGACAACCTGGTGGTCAACATCGACACGGTCATCTACTACCAGGTGACCGACGCGCGCGCCGCGACCTACGAGGTCTCCAGCTTCATCCAGGCCATCGAGCAGCTCACCGTCACCACCCTGCGCAACATCATCGGTGGCATGGACCTGGAGCGGACCCTCACCTCCCGCGAGGAGATCAACGCGGCCCTGCGCGGCGTCCTCGACGAGGCCACCGGCAAGTGGGGCATCCGCGTCAATCGCGTCGAGCTCAAGGCCATCGAGCCGCCCACCTCCATCCAGGACTCGATGGAGAAGCAGATGCGCGCCGACCGTGACAAGCGCGCCGCGATCCTCACCGCCGAGGGCATCCGGCAGTCGCAGATCCTCACCGCGGAGGGCGAGAAGCAGTCCGCGATCCTGCGCGCCGAGGGTGAGGCCCGCGCCGCCGCGCTGCGCGCCGAGGGCGAGGCCCAGGCGATCCGCACCGTCTTCGAGTCCATCCACGCCGGCGACCCCGACGAGAAGCTCCTCTCCTACCAGTACCTCCAGATGCTGCCGAAGATCGCCGAGGGCGACGCCAACAAGCTCTGGATCGTGCCCAGCGAGATCGGTGACGCCCTCAAGGGCCTCAGCGGCGCCGTCGGCAACTTCGGCCCCATGGGCCCGTCACGCAGCGGTGGCGGCCAGAGCCCGAAGACGACCAAGGAGACGCCCCGCCGGGAGCAGCCGCCCATCGACTGATCGCGGATCACTCCTGCATGATCGGTAAGGCCCCTCGACCCGTCATGGGCGGGGAGGCGACTTACTGATCATGAAGGAGATGGCCTTGTCCATCTGGGAAGCACTGGCGGTCCTCGCCGCGGGCGTCGGCGCCGGGACCATCAACACCATCGTCGGGTCGGGCACCCTCTTCACCTTCCCCGTGCTCCTCGGCATCGGCCTCCCGCCGGTCACCGCGAACGTCTCCAACACCCTGGGGCTCGTCACCGGCAACATCAGCGGGGCCATCGGCTACCGCCGCGAACTGAGCGGCCAGGGCCGCCGCGTCGTCCGCTTCGGCATCACCGCCCTGATCGGCGGGCTCACCGGAGCCGTCCTGCTGCTCGCCCTGCCGTCCCGGGCCTTCGACGCGATCGTGCCCGTGCTCATCGGCCTCGCGCTCGTCCTCGTCGTCCTCCAGCCGAGGCTCGCCAGGGCGCTCGCCCGCCGCCGTGAACGCAACGGCACCACCGATGAGGCCACCGACGGCGGCCTCGCGCTCCTGGTGGGCCTGCTGCTGGCCAGCGCGTACGGCGGCTACTTCGGCGCGGCCCAGGGCGTGCTCTACCTGTCCCTGATGGGCCTGCTGCTGCGCGACGACCTCCAGCGCGTCAACGCCCTCAAGAACGTCCTCGCGGTCGTCGTCAACGGAGTCGCCGCGCTCTTCTTCGTCTTCGCGGCCCACGTGGACTGGACCGCCGCCCTGCTCATCGCGGCGGGCTCGACCCTCGGCGGGCAGATAGGCGCGAGGGTCGGCCGCCGCCTGCCACCCACCGCGCTGCGCGGCGTCATCGTCGTGGTCGGCGCCGTGGCCATCGTCGAGATGTTGCTCAAGTAGCCGTACGGGAGCCGTACGGGAGCCGTACGGGAGCCGTACGGGCCCGGCGGCCGCACCGGCCGCCGGGCCCCTGACGCCCCCTGTCAGCCCATCAGGCCGATTCGGCCAGGGGCGTCGCCAGCCACTCCGGGAGCGGCTCGCGGCCGTACGCGCGCATCGCCAGCAGCAGCGCGTCGGACGGTGTCGGCTCGAAGGGCGCGGTGAGCAGCGGCATTCCGGCCTGCTCCGGCGTACGGTCCGCCTTGCGGTGATTGTCCTCCGCGCACGCGGCGACCGTGTTCAGCCAGCTGTCCTCGCCCCCGCGCGAGCGCGGCACCACGTGGTCCACCGTGGTCGCCCGGCGCCCGCAGTACGCGCACCGGTGCCGGTCCCGTACCAGCACGCCGCGCCGTGACCACGGGGCCCGTCTTCGGAACGGCACCCGTACGTAGCGGCGCAGCCTGATCACCTGGGGCACCGGTACGTCGACCTCCGACCCCCTCAGCCGCAGCCCCGGCCGTTCCTGTTCGACGACGGCCTTGCCCTGGAGCACGAGCACGACGGCCCGTCGCCGCGACACCGTCGCCAAAGGCTCGAAGCTCGCGTTGAGCACCAGCGTCTCCCGCATCCCGAACACCTCCCGGCCCGTCCCCGCCCCGTCGGCAAAGATGGCTCAACTGTGCCCGTGGACAGATACGGAAACAACGTAATTTCCGTATGGTGAAAGGGAGTTGCCGCAAAGCTGAACAGCGGGAAAGAAGCGCGGAAACACAGGGTGACGCTCCGGGCCCTTCCCCCGTGTGAACACAGGGCCCGGAGCGTCACGGCAGCGGACGCGGTCGCCTCGGACCGATGCGGCCGGGCTCCGGCAGACGGGAGACGCACGCGCGCCCCGCCGCCCCCGCCACTGCGGTGTCCACTGCCCGACGGCCATGCGGAGCCGTCAGCCATGCACCACTGTGCGATTCGGGGCGGCGGGGCGCAACGCGTTTTTCCGGTCGGCGCACCCGGCGGAGGGCCTCAGCCGGCGGCGGGCACCTCGTACTCGCCGATCAGCCGGCCCCGCCCGAGCGCGTGGAACCGCAGGTGGAAGCCCACGACCGCGGGCGACGCGGTGGCGTCCGGGCCCAGCTTCTCCTGGTCCACCGCGTACACCGTGAACACGTAGCGGTGCGGCCCGTCCCCGGGCGGCGGCGCGGCACCGCCGAAGTCCTGCGTGCCGTAGTCGTTGCGCACGTGGACGGCGCCCGCGGGCAGCTCCTTCATATGCCCGCTGGCGGCACCGGCGGGCAGCTCGGTCACGGACAGCGGGATGTCGAAGAGGACCCAGTGCCAGAAGCCGCTGCCGGTCGGCGCGTCGGGGTCGAAGCACGTCACGGCGAAGCTCTTCGTGCCCTCGGGGTACCCCTCCCAGCGCAGCTGCGGCGAGGTGTTGCCCTTCGCGTACACCTGGGCGTCACCCAGCGTCCCACCAGGCGTCAGATCCTCGCTGGTCACGGTGAACGAGGGCACGGGCGGGTGAAAGTCATGGGGGAGCGGGGGTCGCTTCTGCTCGGACACGTTCGCCTCCTGGCTAGCACGCGGAACGATGGAGCGGCCAGATTACGGGCCGGGGCGCCCCGATAGGGGCGCGGGGAACTGCGCGACCAGCCACGATGGACGCGCAGTCGCGGACCGGGCTCAGGTGGCACCCCGGTGGGCGCGCCGCACAGCGACCCGCAGCGGAACCCCCGAGGCTGCGACCATACCGGTGTGCTTCAAACGCTTCGACTCATCCGGCGACGACCGGCCGCCCACGCAACGCGCGGTCACGCAACGCGCGGTCACGCAACGCGCGGCCGCGCGCTGCGCGCGCTCACCGCCCTCCTCGCCGCCCTGCCCCTGCTCCTCCTGCCCGCCTGCTCCTCCAGCGGGCACAGGGAGAGCAAG
>NZ_JAINFC010000156.1 GCF_020740835.1 Streptomyces sp. UNOC14_S4 | reverse complement strand
GCCATGCCCGCCCACTGCGAACCCTGCCCCGGGAACACAAAGGCCACCTGCCCACCGGCCGCAGACCCCTGCACCACACCAGACGCCATACCGCCCTCAGCCAGAGCAGCAAGACCGGCCAGCAGCCCCTCGCGGCCCTCGCCGACGATCGCCGCTCGGCGCTCCAGGGCGGAGCGGGTGACGGCGAGGGAGTAGCCCACGTCGACCGGGCGGGCCGCCGGGTCGGACTCCAGGCGGGCCAGCAGCCGCTCGGCCTGCGCGCGCAGCGCCGTCTCGCTCTTGCCGGAGAGCACCCATGGCAGCACGCCCGGCTGTCGCGTGGCCTCCTCGGCCGCGGCCTGTTCCTCCGCCGGGGCCTGCTCGACGATGACGTGCGCGTTCGTACCGCTGAAGCCGAAGGCGGAGATGCCCGCGCGGTGCGGGCGGCCGGTCTCCGGCCAGGGGGTGGCCTCCCGTACGAGCGCCACCGAGCCGGCCGCCCAGTCGATGTGCGGGGAGGGCTCGGCGATGTGCAGCGACTCGGGCACCACGCCGTGCTGCATGGCGAGGACCATTTTCATCACGCCCGCGACGCCCGCGGCGCCCTGGGTGTGGCCGATGTTGGACTTCACCGAGCCGAGCAGCAGCGGCTGGCCGGCCGGGCGCTCCTGGCCGTAGGTGGCCAGCAGCGCCTGCGCCTCGATCGGGTCGCCCAGCGACGTACCGGTACCGTGCGCCTCGATCACGTCCACGTCGGCCGCGGACAGCCGGGCGTTGGCCAGGGCGCGCCGGATGACGCGCTGCTGCGACGGGCCGTTGGGGGCCGTCAGGCCGTTGCTCGCGCCGTCCTGGTTGATGGCCGAGCCCCGGATCACGGCGAGCACCTTGTGGCCGTTCTTCCGGGCGTCGGAGAGCCGCTCCAGGAGGAGTACGCCCACGCCTTCGGCCGGGCCGAAGCCGTCGGCGTCCGCCGCGAACGCCTTGCAGCGGCCGTCCCGGGACAGGCCGCGCTGCCTGCTGAACTCGATGAACAGGCCGGGCGTGGACATCACGTGGACGCCACCGGCCAGCGCCAGCGAGCACTCCCCCAGCCGCAGCGCCTGGACGGCCAGGTGCAGGGCCACCAGCGAAGCCGAGCAGGCCGTGTCGACGGTGACCGCCGGGCCCTCCAGGCCGAAGACGTAGCTGACGCGGCCGGAGAGCACGCTGGCGGCGTTGCCGGTGCCCAGGTGTCCGCCGAAGTCCTCCTCGGCCTCCAGCGCCACCGGCAGGTAGTCGGAGGCGTTGAGGCCCGCGAAGACGCCGGTCTGGCTGCCGCGCAGCGCGGCCGGGTCGATCCCGGCGCGCTCGAAGGCCTCCCAGGACGTCTCCAGCAGCAGGCGCTGCTGCGGGTCCATGGCCGTCGCCTCGCGCGGCGATATGCCGAAGAACGCCGGGTCGAAGCGGGTGGCGTCGGCGAGGAAGCCGCCCTCGCGGGTGTAGGTGGTGTCCGGGGTGTCCGGGTCGTCGTCGAACAGGTTCTGCAGGTCCCAGTCGCGATCGGCGGGGAACGCCGTCGCCGCGTCGCCGCCCGCGGCCAGCAGCCGCCACAGCTCCTCGGGGGTGCGGACACCGCCGGGGAACCGGCAGCTCATTGCCACGATGGCGATCGGCTCGCGGGCCTGGTCCTCGAAGCCCTGAAGGCGCCGGTACGCCTCGTCGAGTTCTGTGGTGACCTTCTTCAGATATTCGCGGAGCTTTGCTTCATTCGCCATGTGGCGTTTCCTCTTCGAATGCTGTGGATCGTCGGGGTGGTCGGTGGGGTGGTGCTGCCGCGCTTCGGACGGCTGAGTTCCCCGTTTTTCGTGGGCCGGTCCTTTCGGACCGGCCCACAGGGATATCTCAGCTCTTTCCGAACCTCTTGTCGATGAAGTCGAAGAGCTCGTCGTCACTCGCTTCTTCGAGCGCGTTCGCCCCGGCGGTGTCATCCGCGGCGTCGCGGATGTCGTTCCACTTCGTCAGCAGGGACTGCAGGCGCACCGCGACGCGGTCGTGGGCGGCCTCGTCCCCGGCCATCGCGGCCAGGTCGTCGGGCGACTGTGCGGACAGCATGTTCTCCAGCCGCTCCAGCTCCTCCAGGACGGAGAACCCGGACTCGGCCGCCTCCGGAGCCACCTCGGCCCGCAGGTGGCGCGCGAGCGCCACCGGGGTCGGGTAGTCGTAGACCAGCGTCGCCGAGAGCCGCAGTCCGCTGGCCGCGTTGAGGCGGTTGCGGAGCTCCACGGCGGTCAGCGAGTCGAAGCCGAGCTCCTTGAACGCCTGCTCGGCGCCGACCTGGTCCTTCGAAGCGTAACCCAGGACGGCCGCGACCTGACGGCGCACCAGATCCAGCACGGTGCGCTGCTGTTCGGCCTCGGACAGACCCGTGAGCTGCTCCGCGAGCGTCCCGCCCGTGGCCTCGGGGGCCGTGACGGCGCGTCCGGACTCCGCGGCGCGGCGTGCGGGGGTGCGCACCAGGCCGCGGTGGAGCGGCAGCAGTTCCCCGGCGGCGGCGTTGGCGCGCAGGGCGGCCAGGTCCAGCCGCACCGGCACCAGCACCGGCTCACCGGCCCCGCGGGCCGCGTCGAACAGGGCCAGGCCCTCCGCCGCGGACAGCGGCAGCACACCGCCGCGCGCCGACCGGTCGAGTTCGGCCGCGCCGAGCGTGCCCGCCATGCCGCGCTCCTCGGCCCACATGCCCCACACCAGGGACACGGCGGCGAGGCCGCGGGCCCGGCGGTGCCGGGCGAGGGCGTCCAGGAAGACGTTGGCCGCCGAGTAGCTGCCCTGGCCGGGGCTGCCGAAGGTGCCGGCCGCCGCCGAGTAGAGCACGAAGGCGGACAGGTCCAGCTCCCGGGTCAGCTCGTGCAGGTTCACGGCCGCGTCGACCTTGGGCGCGAGCACGCGGTCCACCCGCTCCGGCGTCAGCAGGTCGATGACGCCGTCGTCGAGCACGCCCGCGGTGTGCACCACGGCCGTGAGCGGGTGGGCGGCCGGGACGCTCGCCAGCAGGGCGGCCAGCGCCTCCCGGTCGGCGGCGTCGCAGGCGGCCACGGTGGCCTCGGCGCCCAGCTCGCGCAGTTCCGCGGTGAGTTCCGCCATGCCCTCGGCGGCCGGCCCGCGCCGGCTGGCGAGCAGCAGGTGGCGTGCGCCGTGCTCGGCGACCAGGTGCCGGGCCAGCAGGCGGCCCAGACCACCGGTGGCCCCGGTGATCAGGACGGTGCCCTCCGCGTCGAAGTCCGGCACGGTCTCCGCGGCCTCCGCGGCGGGCGAGGCCACCCGGGCCAGGCGCGGCGCGTACACCGTGCCCGCACGGAGCGCGAGCTCCGGCTCGTCCGTGGCGAGGGCGCCCGGCAGGGCCGCGAACGAGACGTCACCGTCGACGTCCAGCAGCAGGAACTGCTCGGGGTTCTCCGCCTGCGCGGCCCGCAGCAGGCCCCAGACCGGCGCGTTCACCAGGTCGGTGACCTCGGTGTCGCCATCCGTGGCGACGGCGCCGCGGGTGACGACCACCAGCCGCGCGGTGCCCGGCCGACCGCCGTTCAGCCACTCCTGAAGCAGGCTCAGGGCGCGGTGGGCGGCGGCGTGCACGGCACCAGCGAGGTCGTCGCCCGCCGCGTCGCCCGGCTCGGGCAGCAGCGGCAGCAGCACCGTCTCCGGTGCGGAACCGCCCGCCACGACGGCCGCGTTCACGGCGGCGAGGTCGTCGTACGCCTCGACGCGCACCCCGGCCGCCTCCAGCGCCGCGCCCAGCTTGCGCTCGTCACCGCCGCCGATGACGGCGAACCGCCCGGCGGGGGCCCCGGACGAGGAGACCGGCAGAGCCGTCCACTCGACGCGGAACAGCGACTCGTGGCGGCCGTCCGTGGCCGTGGACGCACCGGAGATCCGGTCCACGTCCAGCGGCTGACCGGCCAGCGCGTCGACGGTCGCGACGAGCGAGCCCGCCGCGTCGGCCAGGACCACCGAGACCGCCCCGTCCTGAGCCGGGTCGGCGGCCGGGGCCAGCCGTACGCGCAGCGCGTCCGCGCCGATCGCGCGCACGCTCACCCCGCGCCACGAGCCCGCCAGCGCGGCACCGTCGGTGTCCGCGGCCAGCAGCGTCAGCGGCTGGACCGCGGCGTCCAGCAGGGCCGGGTGCAGGGCGTAGCGCGCCGCCTCCGGCTGCCGGTCCTCCGCGATCCGGACCTCGGCGAAGAGCTCCGCACCGCGCCGCCAGACACGCTCCAGGCCCTGGAAGGCCGGGCCGTGCAGAAGCCCCGTGCGGGCGAGCCGTGCGTAGACCTCGTCGACCGGCACGGGCTGCGCCTCGGCGGGCGGCCAGACCTCCAGCCCGGTCACACTCGCCACGGCCCCGGCGGTGGCCAGCAGGCCACTGGCGTGCCGGGTCCAAGGCTGGTCCGCCCGCTCCGGGCGGGAGTGGACGGAGAACGTACGGCTGCCGGTGGCGTCGGGCTCGCCGACCGACACCCGCAGCTGCACGCCACCGTGCTCCGGGAGCACCAGCGGTGCCTGCAGGGTCAGTTCCTCCAGCAGCTCGCACCCGGCGTGGTCACCGGCGCGGACGGCCAGCTCGACGAAGACCGAGCCGGGCACGACAGCCGCGTCCCCTGCCGCGTGGTCGGCGAGCCAGCCGTGCGAACGCAGCGACAGGCGGCCGGAGAAGAGGAACGCGTCCGAGTCGGGCAGCTCCACCGCGGCACCCAGCAGGGGGTGACCGGCGGCACCGAGCCCCATCGAGGCGAACTCGTCCAGGTCCAGCAGGGCATCGGCCCAGTAGTGACCCCGCTGGAAGGCGTACGTCGGCAGGTCCACGCGGCGCGCGCCCGTACCGGCGAAGAACGCCTCCCAGTCCGGAGCCGTACCCCGGACGAACAGCCGCGCCAGCGCGTCCGTCGCCGCCTGCGCCTCCGGCCTGCCCTTGCGCAGAGAAGGCACGAGCTCGGCACGGCCGGGCTCGGCCAGGCACTCCTGGGCCATCGCGGTCAGGACGCCGTCGGGGCCGAGCTCGACGAAGGTGGTGACGTTCTGGGCTTCCAGAGCGCGGATGCCGTCGAGGAAACGGACCGCCTCACGGACGTGACGGACCCAGAAGTCAGCCGTGGTGATCTCCTCGGCGGAGACCAGAGCACCGGTGAGGTTGGAGACGATCGGGATGCGGGGGGTCTCGTACGACAGCGTCTCCGCCACCGCACGGAACTCCTCCAACATGCCGTCCATACGCGGCGAGTGGAACGCGTGGCTGACCGTCAGACGCTTGGTCTTACGACCCTGCGCCTCAAAACCGGCCGCGATTGCCACAGCCGCGTCCTCATCACCCGCAATCACCACCGACTGCGGACCGTTGAGAGCCGCGATGCTGACGCCCTCCGTCAGCAGCGGCAGGACCTCGTCCTCCGACGCCTGCACCGCGATCATCGCGCCACCGGCCGGAAGCGCCTGCATCAGACGACCACGAGCCGCCACCAGCGTGCAGGCATCCTCCAGCGACAGCACACCCGCCACATGCGCAGCAGCAAGCTCACCGATCGAGTGACCGGAGAGGAAGTCCGCCTTGATACCCCACTGCTCGACGAGACGGAAGAGCGCCACCTCGATCGCGAACAGCGCGGGCTGCGTAAAGCCGGTCTGATCGAGCAGTCCGGCGTCCTCGCCGAACATCACGTCCATCAGCGGACGCTCAAGGTGCCCGTCCAAGTGCGCGCGCACCTCGTCCAGCGCATCCGCGAACACCGGGAACGCGCCGTACAACTCACGGCCCATCCCGAGCCGCTGGCTGCCCTGACCCGTGAACAGGAACGCCGTCTTGCCACCGACCGCGGAGCCCATCACCAGACCCGCGGCCGACTCACCACGCGTCAAGGCCGCCAGACCCGCCAGCAGAGCGTCCCGGTCCCCCGCGGCCAGTACGGCCCGGTGGTCCAGGGCGCTGCGGGTCGTGGCCAGCGAGTACGCCACGTCCACCGCGTCCGCCTCGGGCTGCTCGGCGAGGTGCGCCCGCAGCCGCTCGGCCTGGCCGCGCAGCGCGACCTCGGTCTTGCCCGACAGGACCCACGGCAGCACCGGGAGCTCCGCCGCCGGGGCGGTGGGCCAGCCGGGAAGCCGCTCGGGCGCCTGCTCGATGACCGCGTGCGCGTTGGTGCCGCTGAGGCCGAACGCGGAGACGGCGGCCCGGCGCGGGCGGCCGGTCTCCGGCCACTCCACCGAGTCCGTCAGCAGCGCGATCTCGCCCGCCGACCAGTCGACGTGCGGGGTCGGCGCGTCCACGTGCAGGGTCTGCGGCAGTACACCGTGCTGGAGCGCCAGCACCATCTTCATCACACCCGCGACGCCCGCCGCGGCCTGCGTGTGGCCGATGTTGGACTTGATGGAGCCCAGGTACAGCGGCTGATCCGCGTCCCGCTCCTGGCCGTAGGTGGCCAGGAGCGCCTGGGCCTCGATCGGGTCGCCCAGCGTCGTACCCGTACCGTGCGCCTCGACCGCGTCGACCTCGGCAGCCGACAGACCGGCACTGGCCAGCGCCTGCCGGATCACCCGCTGCTGCGACGGACCGTTCGGCGCCGTCAGACCGTTGCTCGCACCATCCTGGTTGATCGCCGAGCCACGGACGACCGCCAGCACCGGGTGACCATTGCGCTGAGCATCCGACAGCCGCTCCACGAGCAGCATGCCCACGCCCTCACCCCAGCCCGTGCCATCGGCAGCGGCGGCGAACGCCTTGATACGGCCGTCCATGGCCAGACCGCGCTGCTTACTGAACTCGACGAACGAACCCGGCGTGGACATCACGGTCACACCGCCCGCGAGGGCGAGCGAGCACTCGCCGTTGCGCAGCGCCTGAACGGCCCAGTGCAGCGCCACGAGCGACGACGAGCACGCCGTGTCGACCGTGACCGCCGGACCTTCCAGGCCCAGGGCGTAGGAGACGCGACCGGACATCACGCTGGCCGCGTTGCCCGTACCCATGAAGCCGTCGCCGCCGTCGGAGGAGTTGAGCACCAGCGACATGTAGTCCTGGCCGTTGGTGCCCGCGAAGACGCCGACCTGCTGGCCGCGCAGTGCGACCGGGTCGATCCCGGCGCGCTCGAACGCCTCCCACGACGTCTCCAGCAGCAGGCGCTGCTGCGGGTCCATGGCGACGGCCTCGCGCGGCGAGATACCGAAGAACGCCGCGTCGAACTTGCCCGCGTCCGTCAGGAAGCCGCCCTCACGGACGTATGTGGTGTTCTCGGCGCCGACCTCCGGTGCGTACAGCCCCTCGGTGTCCCAGCCGCGGTCGGTGGGGAAGCCGGTGACGGCGTCCCTGCCGGAGGCCAGCAGCTGCCACAGCTCCTCGGGGGTCGTCACGCCGCCGGGGAAGCGACAGGCCATACCGACGATCGCGATCGGGTCGTCGGCGACGGCCGCCACGGGGGCGGCGGGTTCCGCGACAGCGGCACCGACCTCGCCCAGGACCTCGGTCCTGAGGTGGTCGGCGAGCGCCGCCGACGACGGGTAGTCGTAGACCAGGGTGGGCGGCAGCCGCAGCCCGGTCACGGAGCCCAGCCGGTTGCGCAGCTCGACCGCGGTCAGCGAGTCGAAGCCCAGCTCCCGGAAGGCCCGGCCGGCCTCGATCGCCTCGGCGTCGGCGTGGCCCAGCACGTCCGCCACCGCGGAGCGCACCAGGTCCAGCAGCGCCCGCTCGGCCTCCGCGCCGGACAGCCCGGCCAGTCGCTGGGCGAGCGAGGACCCGCCCTCGGCCGCCGTGCCCGTACCGGACGTCTGTGCCGCCTCGGCCTCCAGCGCGGTGCGTGCCTCGGGCAGTTCCAGCAGCAGGGCGCTCGGCCGCGAGGCGGTGAAGCCCGGGGCGAGGCGCGTCCAGTCGATGTCCGCGACGGTCACCGCGGTCTCGTCCAGGTCCAGTACCCGCTGGAGCGCGGCGATGGCCAGCTCGGCGTCCATCGGCGGCACGCCCGCGCGGCGCATGCGCTGCTCCAGCGCCTCGTCGGCGGCCATGCCGCCCTCGGCCCACGGACCCCACGCGACCGACGTGGCGGGCAGACCCTCTGCCCGGCGACGCTCAGCCAGCGCGTCCAGGAACGCGTTCGCGGCAGCGTAGTTGCCCTGACCCGCGGCACCCATGGAACCGGCTGTCGAGGAGAAGAGCACGAACGCCGACAGGTCCAGATCGCGCGTCAGCTCGTCCAGGTTGGCAGCGGCCTCCGCCTTGGCCCGCAGGACGGTGGCGAAACGCTCGGGAGTGAGAGCGTCCAGCACACCGTCATCGAGCACACCGGCCGCGTGCACGACAGCCGTCAGCGGCAGCTCGGCAGGAAGCCCCGCCAGCAGCCCGGACAGCGCGTCCCGGTCGGCCACATCACACGCGGCGACCGTGACCCGGACACCCAGCCCGATGAGCTCATCACGCAGCTCCACCGCACCCGGCGCCTCCAGACCACGACGGCTCGTCAGCACCAGATGCTCGGCACCACTCTCCACCAGCCAACGGGCCACATGACCACCCAGCGCACCCGTACCACCGGTCACCAGCACCGTGCCGGAGCCCGGCTGCCAGGTACGGCCGGCCTTCGCCGGGGCCGCGCCCCGGGTGAGACGGCGGCCGAACACACCGGAGGAACGAACAGCCACCTGGTCCTCGCCGCCACGGCCGGAGAGCACTCCGGCGAGGCGCGCCAGCGCCCGGTCGTCCGCCGTCTCCGGCAGGTCGACCAGACCGCCCCAGCGCTCGGGCAGTTCCAGCGCGGCCACCCGGCCCAGGCCCCAGACTCGCGCCTGCAGCGGGTCGACCGGCGCGTCGGAACGGCCCACGGACACCGCGCCACGGGTGGCCACCCACAGCGGGCCGTCCACCCTCGCGTCGCCCAGCGCCTGGGTCAGCGCGAGCGTACGGAACAGCCCCTCGGCACCCGCGACCGCCAGCAGCGAGAACACACCCGCCACCGTGCCGCCCTCGGCCTCCGCGCGCAGTCGCTCGGCCACCGACGAACGGTCGTCCTCGGCACCCAGCTCGACGACCCGGGCCTCGGCACCGCGCGCCGTGAGCGTCCGTACGACGCCTTCGGCCCACGCCGCGTCCGCCTGGTCAGCGGCGGTGACGACCAGCCAACGGCCAGTCGGCGCGCCCTCGGCGCGGAAGGTCACCGGCTTCCAGGTCGCCTGGTAGCGCCAGGCGTCGACGGTCGACAGCTCGGTCTGCTGACGCCGCCACGAGGACAGCATCGGCAGGACGGCACTCAGCGAGGAGAGCTCCTCGGCGCCCTCGGAGCGCAGCGTGCCCGCGAGAGCCTCCAGGTCCTCGCGCTCGACGGCCTCCCAGAACCGCGCGTCCACCGCGTCCGCGGTCAGCGCGCCACCCTGGGCCACGGTCCCCTCGGGGGACTCGACCCAGTAGCGCTGCCGCTGGAAGGCGTACGTCGGCAGAGCGACCCGTACGGCTCCCGTCCCGGCGAAGAACGCCGCCCAGTCCACGGCAACACCCCGGACATGCAGCGCGCCCAGCGCCCCGGTCACCGCCTCGGCCTCGCCACGGCCCTTGCGGAGCGCGGAGACGAAGGCCGAGTCGTCGCCGGTGACGCAGTCCTGCGCCATGGCGGTGAGGACACCGTCGGGGCCGAGCTCGACGAAGGTGGTGACGTTCTGGGCTTCCAGAGCGCGGATGCCGTCGAGGAAGCGGACGGCCTCACGGACGTGGCGGACCCAGAAGTCGGCTGAAGTGATCTCCTCGGCGGAGACCAGGGAGCCGGTCAGGTTGGAGACGATCGGGATACGCGGGGCCTCGTACGACAGGCCCTCGGCCACCGCACGGAACTCCTCCAACATGCCGTCCATACGCGGCGAGTGGAACGCATGAGAGACCGTCAGACGCTTGGTCTTACGACCCTGCGCCTCGAACGCCGCAGCGATCTCGACAGCCGCGTCCTCGTCACCAGCAATCACCACGGACTGCGGACCGTTGAGGGCAGCGATGCTCACGCCGTCAGTCAGCAGCGGAAGAACTTCCTCCTCCGACGCCTGCACCGCGATCATCGCGCCACCGGCCGGAAGCGCCTGCATCAGACGACCACGAGCCGCCACCAGCTTCGAAGCATCCGCCAGCGACAGCACACCCGCCACATGCGCCGCAGCCAGCTCACCGATCGAGTGACCGGAGAGGAAGTCCGGGGTGACCCCCCAGCCCTCCACCAGCCGGTACAGCGCCACCTCGATCGCGAACAGCGCAGGCTGCGTGAAACCGGTCTGGTCCAGCAGCTCCGCATCCTCACCGAAGACAACCGCCTTCAGCGGACGCTCAAGATGCCCGTCCAGCGCATCGCACACCGCGTCGAACGCCGCCGCGAACACCGGGAACGCGCCGTACAACTCACGCCCCATCCCCAGCCGCTGGCTCCCCTGACCCGTGAACAGGAACGCCGTCTTGCTCTCGGTGGCGGTGCCCGTGGTCAGGCCCGCGGCGGTGGTGCCGCGCGCCAGGGCGGTCAGGCCGGCGCGGAGGCCGGCGCGGTCGTCGGCGACGACCACCGCGCGGCGCTCCAGTGCCGCCCGTCCGGTGGCCAGCGAGTAGGCCACGTCGGTGGCGTCCGTCGCGTCGTCCGTGGCGCCGTCCAGGTGGGCGAGGAGCCGTTCGGCCTGGCCGCGCAGTGCGGCCTCCGACTTGCCCGACAGCACCCACGGGACCGCCGGGAGCTCCGCCGCCGGGGCGGCGGTGCGGGCGGGAAGCTGCTCGGGGGCCTGCTCGATGATGGTGTGGGCGTTGGTGCCGCTCACACCGAAGGAGGAGACGCCCGCGCGGCGCGGGTGACCGGTCTCCGGCCACGGCCGGGCCTCGGTCAGCAGCTCGATGTCGCCGGCCGCCCAGTCGACGTGCGGGGTGGGTTCGTCGATGTGCAGGGTCTGCGGCAGCACGCCGTGGCGCATCGCCATGACCATCTTGATGATGCCGCCGACACCGGACGCGGCCTGCGTGTGGCCGACGTTCGACTTGAAGGACCCCAGCCACAGCGGCTGTCCCTCCGGCCGCTCCTGGCCGTAGGTGGCCAGCAGGGCCTGCGCCTCGATCGGGTCGCCCAGCGTCGTACCCGTACCGTGCGCCTCGACCACGTCCACCTCCGCGGCGGACACGCCCGCGCCGGCCAGCGCCGCGCGGATCACGCGCTGCTGCGCGGGTCCGTTCGGAGCCGTCAGGCCGTTGCTCGCGCCGTCCTGGTTCACTGCCGTGCCCCGGACGACCGCCAGCACCGGGTGACCGTTCTTGCGCGCGTCCGACAGCCGCTCGACGAGCAGCATGCCCGCGCCCTCGGACCAGCCCGTACCGTCCGCCCCGGCCGCGAAGGACTTGCAGCGGCCGTCGGTCGACAGACCCTGCTGGCGGCTGAAGTCGATGAACGTGTCCGGGGTGGCCATGACGGTCACACCACCGGCGAGCGCCATCGAGCATTCGCCGTTGCGCAGCGCCTGCGCGGCGAGGTGCAGGGCGACCAGCGACGACGAGCACGCCGTGTCGATGGTGACCGCCGGGCCCTCCAGGCCGAAGGTGTACGACACCCGGCCCGAGGCGACGCTGCCCGCGGCGCCGGTGCCGAGGTAGCCCTCCAGGTCCTCGGGGACGCCCGTCAGCCGCGTCAGGTAGTCGTGGTACATGACACCGGCGAAGACACCGGTCCTGCTGCCGCGCACCGAGGTCGGGTCGATGCCCGCGCGCTCGAACGCCTCCCACGACGTCTCCAGCAGCAGCCGCTGCTGCGGGTCCATGGCAAGGGCCTCGCGCGGATTGATCCCGAAGAACGCCGCGTCGAACTCGGCGGCGTCGTGCAGGAAGCCGCCCTCGATGGTGGAGCTGGTGCCGGACGCACCGGGGGTGCCGCCGTTCAGCGACTCCAGGTCCCAGCCGCGGTCGGCGGGGAAGCCGGAGATCGCGTCCACCGAGCCCAGGACGAGCTGCCAGAGCTCCTCGGGGCTGGTGATACCGCCCGGGTAGCGGCAGCTCATGCCGACGATGGCGATCGGCTCGTCGTCGGCCACGACAACGCTGGTCTCCGGGGCCGCGGTCACGACCTCGTCACCGACCAGCTCCGCCCGCAGATGACGCGCCAGAACCGCCGGATCCGGGTAATCGAAGATCAACGTCGCCGGCAGCCGCAGCCCCGTCACCGCGTTCAACGAATTCCGCAGCTCCACCGCCGTCAGCGAATCGAAACCGAGCTCCTTGAACGCCCGGCCGGAGCCGACCGTCTCCGCCCCCGCGTAACCGAGGACAGCCGCCACCTGACCACGCACCAGATCCAGCAGCGCCCGCTCCTGCTCCGCCGGGCTCAGCCCGACGAGGCGCTGGACGAGGCCCGACTCGCCCGCGCCCGCCGCGACGGCGTCGACCGCGCGGCGCGCCGGGACGCGGACCAGACCGCGCAGCAGCGCGGAGACGGGGCCGTTCGCGGCCTGCGTACGCAGCGCCGGGAGGTCCAGCCGCATCGGGACCAGCGTCGGCTCGTCCGTGGTGAGGGCGGCGTCGAAGAGCCGCAGGCCGTCCGCGACGGACAGCGGGGGCACTCCGGCTCGCCGCATCCGGGTGATGTCGGCCTCGTCCAGCGTGTCGCCCATGCCGCCACCGGCCCACAGGCCCCAGGCGAGAGCGGTCGCCGACAGACCCGCGGCCCTACGGTGCTGGGCGAGCGCGTCCAGGAAGGCATTGGCAGAGGCGTAATTGCCCTGACCCGGACCGCCGAAGACACCGGCGGCCGAGGAGAACACCACGAACGCCGAGAGGTCCAGCTCCCGCGTCAGCTCGTGCAGGTTCCAGGCCGCGTCCACCTTCGGACGGAAGACGTTCGCCAGCCGCTCTTGCGTCAGCGAACCGATCGTGCCGTCGTCCAGCACACCGGCCGTGTGCACCACGCCGGTCAGCGGGTGCTCGGCCGGCACGGCCGCGATCACCGCGGCCAGTGCCTCCCGGTCGGCCACGTCGCACGCGGCCCACGTCACCGACGCACCGGCTCCGGCGAGTTCGGCCGCCAGCTCCGCCGCGCCGGGCGCCTCGGCACCCCGGCGGCTCACCAGCAGCAGATTCCGTACGCCGTGCCCGTCCACCAGGTGCCGGGCGAACAGCCCGCCCAGCGAACCGCTGGCGCCCGTCACCAGCACCGTGCCGTCCGGGTTCCAGGCGACAGCTTCCGCGTCGTCCGAGGAAGCCGCGCGGGCCAGTCGCGGCGTCTTGAGGGCGCCCTCGCGGATCGCGGTCTCGGGCTCGCCCGCGGTCAGCGCGGCGGGCAGCGCGCCGAGCGAGTCGGCGTGCCCGTCGAGGTCGACCAGGAGGAAGCGGTCCGGGTTCTCCGACTGCGCCGAGCGCAGCAGGCCCCGTACGGTCGCGCCCGCCAGGTCGGTCACCGGCTCACCGGCCTCGGTGGCCACGGCGCCCGACGTCAGCACCACCAGCCGGGAGTCGGCGAAGCGCTCCTCGGCCAGCCACTCCTGCACCAGGGCGAGCGCCTCGGCACCGGCCCGGTGGGCGGCAGTGATGCCGTCCACGTCCCCGTCCGTGTCCACGTTCACGGACGGGGAGACGAGGACGAACTCCGGTGCCGCGGCACCGCCGTCGACCGCCTCGACGAGGTCGGCGTACGTGGCGTACGCCGGGACGTCCGCGCCGACGAGGGAAGCGGAGCCGAGGGCGGCCCAGGGGCCGTCGGCGTCCACCGTGGACGCGGCGGCGAGTTCGGTCCACTCCACGCGGAACAGCGACTCGTGGTACGTCGTCCGCGCGCTGCGCAGCTGCTCGGCCGAGACCGGGCGCAGCGCGAGCGACTCGACCGCGGCGACCGGCGCGCCGGTGGCGTCCGCGATCTCCAGCAGCACGCCGTCACCACCGGCGGCGGCCATCCGGACCCGCAGGCTGGAGGCGCCGCTGGCGAGCAGCGTCACCCCGGCCCAGGCGAAGGGCAGGCGGCCCTGGGTCTCGGTGCCGCCCAGGCCGCCGAGGCCCAGCGCGTGCAGCGCGGAGTCCAGCAGCGCCGGGTGCAGCCCGAAGTCCATGGCCCGGGCGTCCTCGGGCAGCAGCACCTCGGCGAAGATCTCGCCGTCCCGCCGCCATGCCCTGCGCAGGCCCTGGAAAGCGGGGCCGTAGGCGAAGCCGACGTCCCGCAGGTGCTCGTAGCGGTCCTCGACCGCCACCTCGGCCGCACCGGCGGGCGGCCAGGCGCTCAGCTCGAAGGCAGGCGCCGAGCGAGGGGTTATGGCGGACAGGACGCCGCTGGCGTGGCGGGTCCACGGCTCCTCGGAGGGAAGGTTCTCCGGGCGGGAGTGGAAGGCCAGGGGACGGCGGCCCGACTCGTCGGCCGCGCCGACCCACAGCCGCAGCTGGACGCCGCCCTGCTCGGGCAGGACCAGCGGCGCCTCCAGCGTCAGCTCCTCCAGGTGCTCGCAACCGACCTGGTCACCGGCGCGAATGGCCAGCTCCACGAAGGCCGTGCCCGGCAGCAGGACCGTGTCCATGATGGTGTGGTCCGCCAGCCAGGGGTGGGTGGACAGCGCCAGGCGGCTGGTGAACAGCATCCCGTCGGCACCCGGCAGTTCGGCGCTCGCCCCGAGCAGCGGGTGCCCGGCCTGGCCGAGACCCACGGCCGCGACATCACCGAGGTAGAGGGCCGAGGCCTTCGGCCAGAAACGCTGACGCTGGAAGGCGTAGGTCGGCAGGTCGACGCGGCGGGCACCGGTGCCCGCGTAGTACGCCGCCCAGTCCACCTTCACCCCGCGGACGTGCGCCCGCGCCAGGGTGCCGAGCAGCGTCTCCACCTCGGCACGGCCCTTGCGGAGGGCGGGTACGAAGGCCGCGCCCTCGCCGGTGACGCACTCCTGCGCCATGGCGGAGAGAACCCCGTCGGGACCGAGCTCCACGAAGTGGGCGACGCCCTGGGCCTCCAGGGTGCGCACCGCATCGAGGAAGCGGACCGCCTCACGGACATGACGCACCCAGAAGCCGGGGTCGGTGATCTCCTCGACGGAGACCAGAGCACCCGTCAGACCGGAAACGATCGCGATACGCGGAGCCTCGTACGACAGCGTCTCCGCCACCGCACGGAACTCCTCCA
>NZ_JAINFC010000155.1 GCF_020740835.1 Streptomyces sp. UNOC14_S4 | reverse complement strand
CCTCCTCGCCCTCCTCGTCGGCGTGGCCGGATACGTCGTGGCGGCACGCCGTACGGACGCCCCTTGGGCCCGCTCGTACGGCGCGTTCCTCAAGCTCGGCCTCGCCGTCATCGGCATCCGCCTGCTCTTCGCGGTCGTCCTCGGCTCCCCGATCCCCGGCACGCACACCCTCATCACCCTCCCGGAAGTGCCGCTGCCCGACTGGGCGCGGGGCGTGCGGATCGGCGGCCGCGTGCATGCCGAGGGCCTGGTCTTCGCGCTGTACGACGGGCTGAAGCTGGCCGCGCTGCTGGTCTGCGTGGGCGCGGCGAACGCGCTCGCCAACCCGGCCCGGCTGCTGAAGTCGCTGCCGGGCGCGCTGTACGAGGCGGGGGTCGCGGTGGTCGTCGCGATGACCTTCGCCCCGAACCTCGTCTCCGACGTACAGCGGCTGCGCGCCGCGCGACGGCTGCGCGGCCGCGCGGACCGCGGTCCCAAGGCCCTCCTCCAGGTGGGGCTGCCGGTGCTGGAGGGCGCGCTGGAGCGTTCCGTGGCCCTGGCGGCGGCGATGGACGCGCGCGGCTACGGCCGTACGGCCCAGGTCCCGCGCGCCGTACGGCACACCACGTCCGTGCTGACGCTGGGCGGCCTGGTGGGCGTCTGCGCCGGGACGTACGGGCTGCTCGCCGACGCGGGCGCCGCCTACGGCACGCCGGTGCTGGTGACCGGGCTGGCGGCGGCGCTGGCCGGGCTGTGGCTGGGCGGCCGCCGTTCGGCCCGTACGCGCTACCGCCCGGACCGCTGGGGCGTACGCGCCTGGCTCGTGTCGGCCTCGGGCGCGGCGGTGGCGGCGCTCATGGTGTGGGCGAACGACTACGCGCCCGCTGCCCTGCACCCGCCCGCCGTACCACTGACCGCGCCCGAACTGCCGTTGTGGCCCGCGGCGTCGATCCTGCTGGGCCTGCTGCCGGCGTTCGTGGCACCGGCTCCGGACTCCAGCCACCCCCGCGACCCCGAGGAGAAAGAACAGTGATCCGGTTCGAGCAGGTGTCGGTCACGTACGGGGACGCGGCCCGGCCCGCGCTCGACGGGGTGGACCTCACCGTTCCCGAAGGCGAACTCTGCCTGCTGGTCGGGCCGTCGGGCGTCGGCAAGTCGACGCTGCTCGGCACGGTCAGCGGCCTCGTACCGCACTTCACGGGCGGTACGCTGCGCGGCCGCGTCACCGTCGCGGGCCGTGACACCCGTACGCACCGGCCGCGCGAACTCGCGGACGTGGTCGGCACCGTGGGCCAGGACCCGCTCGCCCACTTCGTCACCGACACCGTCGAGGACGAGCTCGCCTACGGCATGGAGTCCCTCGGCGTCGCGCCCGCCGTGATGCGCCGCCGGGTGGAGGAGACCCTGGACCTGCTGGGCCTGGCCGCCCTGCGCGACCGGCCGCTCGCCACCCTGTCCGGCGGGCAGCAGCAGCGCGTGGCCATCGGCTCGGTGCTGACCACCCACCCGAAGGTGCTGGTCCTCGACGAGCCGACGTCCGCGCTGGACCCGGGCGCGGCGGAGGAGGTACTGGCCGTACTCCAGCGCCTCGTCCACGACCTCGGCACCACGGTCCTGATGGCCGAACACCGGCTGGAGCGCGTCGTACAGTACGCGGACCAGGTCATCCTCCTCCCGGGCCCGGGCGAGGCCCCGGTGACCGGCACCCCGGCGGACATGATGGCGATATCGCCGGTCCGGCCGCCGGTCGTCTCCCTCGGCAGGCTGGCAGGCTGGGACCCGCTGCCGCTGTCGGTACGGGACGCGCGACGGCGGGCGACCGGTCTGAAGGAGCGCTTGCCGGAAACGGTGGTCCTGCCGAAGCCGCGCGCGGAAAGCCGTACCACCACGACGGAACCCGCCACCGTCACCAACCTCTCCGTACGCCACGGCCGTACGACGGCCCTCCGCGACATCACCCTCTCCACCGCCCCCGGCGAGATCACCGCCGTCATGGGCCGCAACGGCGCGGGCAAGTCCACCCTCCTCCGCAGCCTCGTCGGCATGCACCGCCCCGCCTCAGGCTCCGTCCGCGTGGGCGGAGCCGTCCCGCACCGGACGGCACCGGCCGAGCTGCTGCGGCACGTCGGCCTCGTCCCGCAGGAGCCGCGCGACCTGCTGTACGCGGACACGGTCGGCGCGGAGTGCGCGGCCGCCGACGAGGACGCGGGGGCGGAGCCGGGCACCTGCCGGGCACTGGTCTCGGAGCTGCTGCCCGGGGTGCCGGACGCGACGCACCCCCGCGACCTGTCCGAGGGCCAGCGCCTCGCGCTCGCCCTGGCCGTGGTGCTGGCGGCCCGCCCGCCGCTGCTCCTGCTGGACGAGCCGACGCGCGGCCTCGACTACGCGGCGAAGGAACGCCTGGTGGAGATCCTGCGCGGGCTGGCCGCCGAGGGCCACGCGATCCTCCTGGCCACGCACGACGTGGAGCTGGCGGCGGAACTGGCGCACCGCGTCGTCGTCATCGCGGAGGGCGAGGTCGTCGCGGACGGGCCGACGGCGGAGGTGGTGGTCGCGTCCCCCGCGTTCGCCCCGCAGGTCGCGAAGATCCTGGCACCGCTGCCGTGGCTGACGGTTCCTCAGGTGAAGGCGGCGTTGGAGGAGGCACGGTGAAGGCGACGCACGACCGCCAGGCGCGAGCCGTCCGCCTGGGCCCACGATCGGTCACCGCACTCGCGCTGATCTCCGCCATCGGCGTCATGGCCTTCGGCTGGCCGCTGCTCGCCGACTCGGCATCCGGACTCGCCCACTCGAAGGACGCGCCGTGGCTGTTCGCGGCGATGCTGCCGCTCCTGCTGGGGGTCGTGGTCGCCACGATCGCCGACACCGGCCTGGACGCGAAGGCCATCGCGATGCTGGGCGTGCTCGCGGCGGCGGGCGCGGCGCTGCGGCCGCTGGGGGCGGGGACGGCGGGCATCGAGCCGATGTTCTTCCTGATGGTGCTTTCCGGCCGGGTGCTGGGCCCGGGCTTCGGCTTCGTCCTCGGCTCGGTGTCGATGTTCGCCTCGGCGCTGCTGACGGGCGGGGTCGGGCCGTGGATGCCGTTCCAGATGCTGGCGATGGGCTGGGTGTCGATGGGCGCGGGCCTCCTCCCGGGCCCGGACCGGCTGCGGGGCCGCCGCGAGCTGCTGATGCTCGCGGGGTACGGGGCGGTGGCCTCGCTCGCGTACGGCACGGTGATGAACCTCCAGGGCTGGCCGTACATCGGCTCGCTGGCCTCGGGCGTCTCCTTCGTCCCGGGCGACCCGCTCTCCGACAACCTCTCCCGCTTCGTGGCCTACTGCCTGGCCACGTCCCTGGGCTGGGACCTCCCCCGCGCCCTGGTCACGGTCACGGCCACGCTCGCCCTGGGCCCGGTCCTCCTCAAGGCGCTGCGCCGGGCGACGCGCCGGGCGGCGTTCGAGGCGCCGGTGCGGTTCGAGGACCGGTCGGGGTGACGGCCGCGGTTTCCCGCGGCCAGGCCCCGGTCAGGACTTCGACTCAGGGCTTCGGCAGGGTGTTGACGTAGTTGGTGCCGTCCGCGTAGAAGCCGTCCACGGCCTTCTGGACATCGGCCAGGGGCACGGCACGGTCGGCCTGGTAGTAGAGCCAGTTGACCTTCATGTCCCAGGTGCGCGAGCCCTTGAAGGGGAGGTCGACGAGCCACGCGCTGAAGTGGACGCCCATGCCCTCGCGCGGGAAGTACTTCTTGCCGTCGTGGCTGAAGAGCGTCTGGCCGTCCACGGAGTAGGTGACCTTCCCGTCCATCGCGGTGATCATCATCGTGTGCCAGCCCTGGAGGCTCTGGTTGTGGAAGCGGGTGACCCGGTCCTCCGGCCTGCCGCTGCCGCTGCGCCAGCTCGTGGTGTCGATGCGGGGGCCGGCCGCGCCCCAGCCGCCGTTCGGCATGTACTCGTAGTCGAGTTCGCTGTAGTCGTCCGACTTGTCCTTCGGGGAGATCGTGAAGAAGGACTGGTTGAGGTGGTCGCCGGTGCGGCCGCTGCTGGGCTTGTCGCTGAAGTAGACCCGGGCGGCGATGGTCCCCGTGAAGAATTCGGGGCGGGTGCTCTGCAGCTCGGCCTGCTTGGTGCCCTGCTCGGTCCCGTCGCTGGCGACCCGCAGCCGCAGCGCCTGGCCGCCCTGGGCGCTCGACTCGGCGGGGAAGCTGACGCCGTCGGCCGACCAGGTGCTGGCGATGCCGGGGCCGCCCCCCTCGGTACGGACCTGCCAGCCGTTGGCGGCGAGCGCGGGGTCGGCGGCGCCGCTGTAGTGGAAGTTGTCGAACACGACCCCGGCGGGCGCCGCGGCGGACCGGCCGCGCCCCGGGCGGGGGGTGCCGCCGCCCGGCTCCTCGCCCCAGACGAGTGCGCCGCGGTGGTACGCGGTCACCAGCTTCGACGGCGCGTAGTGGGTGGCCTTGGCGTCGAACGAGCGGTCGTTCGCCTGGTCCAGCTTCTTGCCGTCGAGCCGGTAGAGCTGGAGGCCGATCGCCTCGCTGGTCCCGCCGGGCGCCAGCTCGCCGGCCCCCCGCGTGAAGCCGATTTCGAGGTAATGGTCGGCGCCGGCCGTCTTACCGGCCGTCGCACCTATCCTCTGGGTGATGTTCGAGCAGCCGACTCGCGTCTGGACGCAATTGGCGCCGTATTCGGCCCCGTCGTCCGCGGTGAAGTAATACCGAAGAGTCACGTCGCCGAGGGCCACGGTCTCCTTGGAGTCATTGATGACTTCCAGCCACGGCTTGGCCGTGCCGGTCGTGGCCGGGGCATCGGTCCGGTACCGGACCGTGAGCTGCGCGGATCCGGAGTCGTCGGAGTCCCGCCACAGGAAATAGACCACGGTGCCGACGACGAGCACGGCCATGACGAGCAGGATGTCGAAAAGGACCAGTCCACGACGACGGGAATTGCGGCGGGAATCGCGGCGGGCGCGGCTCACTAAA
Organism: Streptomyces sp. UNOC14_S4; assembly: GCF_020740835.1. Taxonomy (GTDB): domain Bacteria; phylum Actinomycetota; class Actinomycetes; order Streptomycetales; family Streptomycetaceae; genus Streptomyces. The sequence goes on along the minus strand of NZ_JAINFC010000155.1, from coordinate 10,236 downwards.
GCTCCTCAAAGCTCCTCGGTGAGATCGAGATGCAGGGCCGGTGTCAGGTGCACGCGCTTCGCATCACATTCACGAATGGGCATATTCCGCACCATCGTAACCACCACCCGCCGAGGCCTCCGGACCTCCGGTCGACCCACCGGCTCGCCCCGTTCCCCCTCGTCATCCGAGGTCGCGACCCGGATCCGGCACATCCGGAACCGACTCGACGCCGGAGCATTCGCCGCGAGTGTTCTTTATCACTGCTTTACTCGCGGCATGCTTCCGCAAAACTCAACTCGCCCTGTTTTCCGGGGCCGCAGGACTTAATGATCTCCAACTGCGCGATCACGAGGGCCCGTCGACCGGATCGACCCCGTCTGGGCATGCCTGCACGTAAGGTACCTTCTTGCTGAGTTTTCACAGGATCCGCACAGCATGTCGATCTTGTGCGTTTTCATGTGAATCAGGGAGAAGACTTGTCGGGCACCACTGCGCGCCGGGATCACCGTGCGCGTCGCGGCCGTCGCGCGCGCGCCGAAGCGCCGCGCACGACGGGCAGCCGACACCGCAGGGGCCGCGTCTCCCCCGCGGAGGCGGACGGTACCGCCCTCCACGACACCGCCCTCTACGACACCGTGGTCCTCGTTCCGGCGCGGAACGAGGAGGTCGGCGTCTTCACCTCGCTGAACTCCCTGGCCGCCCAGAGTTACCGCCCCGACCTGATCGTCGTGGTGGTCAACAACTCGACCGACCGCACCGAGGAATACGCCCGCCGGTTCGCGGACGACGAGCGGACGCCGCCGACGGTCGTACTGGTCCTCGACGACAACCCGCACAAGAAGGCGGGCGCCCTCAACCACGGCCTCCGCTGGCTGCGGGAGGCCGTCGGAGGCCGGCTGACCAGCAAGGTGCGGCACGTCCTCGTCATGGACGCCGACACCGAGCTGCACCCGAAATTCGTCGAGCGGGCCCGCAACGTCATCGCGTCCGACCCGGAGCTCGGCGGCGTCAGCGCCGCCTGCCTCGGCCGCACCGGCCTGTGGCGCAACCCCTGGCAGCGGTACCTGCTCGGCATGCAGATCATCGAGTACGGACGCGCCGCCAATACCCGGTACCGCCAGGACGTGCACACCATGTCGGGCGCCGGTTCCTTCTACCGGGCCGAGGCCCTGCAGAGCCTGCTCGACTGGCGGGGCGAGGTCTTCTGGGAGGACCACAGCAACCTGGTCGAGGACTACGAGACGACACTCGCTCTCAAGGAATCCGGCTGGAAGGTCACCGCCAACCAGCTCTGCATCGCGTACACCGATCTCATGCCGACGCTGCGCGAGCTGATCCAGCAGCGCGAGCGGTGGAGCCGCGGCACCGTGGACACCCTGCGGGCCCGCGGCTGGACGAAGTTCACCTGGCATTCCATCGCCACCATGATCCTGGGCCTCATCGGTGCCGCCTACATTCTGGGGTGGGGCTCGCCCCACCTCGTGATGGCCGCGAAAAACGGCTTTTCCCAGCAGCCGCTCTTTATGCTGCTCTTCTCTTTCTGGGTCGTCTATCCCGCACTCCGGGTACGGAATCTCGGCTGGAAGGCCATGCTGGTCGAGGCCCTGCTGATTCCGGAGCTGGTGTTCACCGTGGTGCGGACCTACTGGCTCGTCTCGTCCATCGTGAAGTCCTATGTGACCCGCGTATCCGCGTGGAAGTAATCCCTGGAAGTAATTCCGTGGAAATGATTCAAGGAGATCGATGAATTCCCTCAGGGGCTTGGGGGTCTGCGCGGTGCTCGCGGGCATCGCCTACGCGCTGACGCGGGTGGCGGACACCGACCAGCTGCTGCTCGGCATCACCGTCGTGATCATCACCACGTCGCTGTTCTCGTACGCGGCGTCCATCAGGCGGCGCCGGAGGGACCGCCGCGTCGCGGGAGAGTAGGCGCGGGCGGCCGCGGCGCCGCCCGGTCCCGGTCAGTGGTGCAGAGCGCTCTTCCCCTGCCACTGCTCCCACGTCAGGCTCCAGTCGGCGAAGCCGTTGCCCGGGCCGCCGAGTTCGGTGGTGGCCTCCTTGCCCTTGATGGTGACGAGGTCGCCGAGGAGGGAGTCCTTGAACAGCGAGGCGGCGTCGGCGTCGGACATGCCTATGCAGCCCGCGCTGCTGTTGCGTACGCCGAGGTCGCCGTTCGCGTCGGCCCAGGGCGCGGCGTGCAGGTAGCCGCCGGAGTCGCTGAAGCGCATGGCCCAGTACACCTGCTTGTCGTACTCCTTGGGCCCGCCGACCGACGCGGACGTCATGTGGACCTGGTGCTCCTGCGACTCGATGGCGAAGGTTCCGGGCCGGGAGGCCCGGCCGGGTACGGGCTCGCCGCCGGACATGGGGATCGTCCTGACCACCTTGCCGTCGCGGGTGACGGTCAGGGTGTGGGTGTCGAGGTCGGCCACCAGCCGCTGATCGCGGCCTATGGTGAAGGAGCGGTCGAGGGTGCGGGTGAAGTGGCCGTCGCCGGGGTCCACGGTGGTCAGATCGCCCTTGACCCGGACCTTGGTGCCGGGCTTCCAGGGGTCCTTGGGCCGCCAGTCGAGCCGGTCCTGGCCGGTGGGCGTGGTGACCCAGCCCCAGGCGCCCTCGGTGTCATTGGAGGTCTGCACCGTCAGGGCCTTCTCGACGGCCGCCTTGTTCTTCACCGGCTTCGCGAACTCCAGCGCGACGGGCTGGCCGGTGCCGACGGTCTTGCCGTTCCCGGGGATGAGGTCGAAGTCGAGCTCGGGGCCGGTGGTGATTTTCGTCGGTCCGGTGGGCGGGGCCGCTGCCTGGGACATGCGCGCGTCCTGCCGGGACCCGTCGGCAGCCTGACCGCCGCCGCCCGCGCAAGCGGTGAGCGCGAACGTGGCCACGCCGAGGGCGGCCGGCAGTCGTACGAGGGCGCCCGTGCCGTGACGCTGGGCGAACGGGGCGGTGACGCGCGGGGCCGACATGGTGGGCACCTCTTCTCGTGCGGTGATCTTTCCGCAGACAAGGAGGGTCGGAATTGCCGAAAAGGTTCATGTCGGTTCAGTACTGACGATGTGATGATTTGGTAACTGAAACCACAAGCCGTACCGGGGCGCCCCGCGGGGGACCCGCTACGTCCGTCCCACCGCCAGTTCCGCACCCGACAGCGAAGCCAGGATGCCGCCCTCCTGCACCTTCACCCCGCGCAGTTGCAGCTCCCGCGCCTCCTTCGGCAGCTTGAAGGAGAAGGACAGGCGGTCGGAGAGCTCCGGCGGGCGCAGGTGGGTCAGGGCGGTGACGAGCTTGGGGTCGAGGCCGATCCGCTCCAGGAGCCAGGGATGGTCGACCACGACGTCGACGAGGTTGACGCGCGTCAGCCGTTCGACGAAGCGGGGCGCGCCCGTGAGCTCGTGCAACTTCTCCTCGTCCTCCAGGGCCAGCGCGACGTCGTCCTCCGGAACGCCCAGCCGCTCCACCACGGCGGGTACCGACAGCAGCGCCTTGATCCGCGCCGCGTCCTTGCTGATGCGTTCGGCGAGCTCGCGGTGGAGCACGAGGCCCTCGCCGTCGCCCTTGCCGGGGCGATAGGCGACGACACCGGGCACGTCGACGCTCATGTCGCCGATGTCCGTGGCGAGTTCACTGCTGCTGACGATCCGCACCTGGGCCCGCGCCTGTACGTGCACCTCCCACCCCGCGACGGTCAGTTTGCTGTCCGCCTTGACGGCGTCGTCGCTCTGGCGGCTGAACTTGACCTGTGACGCGGCGAGTTCCCGGTTCATGTCGTCGAAGGACAGCTCGACCTCGCCGTCGAGACCGCCGATGACCGCGCCCCGGATGTCGCGCGGCAGATTCCCGGTCAGCCGTATGTCGCTCGCGCTCGCCCGCACCTTCGCCAGCGAAATCCGGTCGGCGGGCACATGCGGCACCGTGACGTCCACCCGCTCCAGACGTTTGTCCAGAACCTGGGTGAGGAACGGAAATCCGTGAATATCCACCTGGGGAGCGGCCGCCAGACGCAGCTCTCCTTGAATCTCCTGCTCGGCCTTCTTCTCCGCGTACATCACCGCCCAGCGGTCCGCGAGCACCAGAAATCCGGCGAGGAAGAGAAAAGCGAGCAGAAACTTGAAGGCCCGGGGCACGGCGGAAAACGGCCTCCGACGCCGCCGCCGCGACCGCCTGACCTTGACCTTGGCCCGGCGGCCCCTTCCCGTACGGCCCGTACGGCCCGTACGGCGGTGGTCGGGCGGGGACCAGGAATCGTCGTCGGCCCCGACGTACGGGCGCGGCGGAGGAAGAACACTCGTCTCCGACAATCCCGGCCCCGGCCCCGGCGAATCCCCCTCTACGTCATCTACGTCCTGAAGCAGTACGGGAATCTCTTGCGTGACGTCGCCGCCGTCCACCCACTCCGAAGCACCCGCGACAGGGCTCGGGTCGGCAAGAGCCGCGAGCTCGTCGTAGGGATGGGGAACGTTGGACGGCATGCGTATGGGGGGGCGCATCGCCTTATCCCACTACAGGCGCCCCCCTCAAAGGCAAGTCCTGCCCCCGGTATGTCCGAAAAGGCGTTGCCGCCCTTTTAACACCCCGCCCGTACGCGGGCGGCATACTCCCGAAAGAGAGTCATATCCGGGTCAGCGCCGAGGCCGTCAGCCGATGGGGTTGACGAAGGTGGCCGGGTGGGTGGCGCCGGTCTGGTCGACGAGGGGGCCCCAGGGCCACTTCACGGTCAGCGCGGTGGTCTCGTTCGGCGGGGTGACGGCCACGGAGGCGGGCATCCAGGTGTGCTCCTCGTTCTTCTGGGCCATGCCGAGGCTGATCGTGAAGTCGGTGCTGTCGCCGGGGCCCAGGGTGATCGAGCCGTGCTTGGCCGAGGAGCGGAGCAGCGACCAGACCTGGCCGCCGTTCTCGGACTTGAGGTCCACACCCGGGAAGCCGCCGATCGTGCAGTCGCGGTTGCCCTTGTTGGTCAGCACGATGCTGGTGGTCGTCGCGCCGCCCGCGTTCGGGTCCGGGGCCGCGTCGCCGCCCATGGCGAACGACGCCTTCAGGCCGGAGGTGTGGCAGCGCTCGATGCCCGAGCCCGCCTTGGCGGTGTCGGCGGCGTGCGTGCCGCCCGACTGCTTGCCCGCGGCGCCCGTCTTGGCGTCCGTCCTGGCGTCCGTCTTGCCGTCCTCCTTGGCACCGCCCGCAGAGGAGCCCGTGCCGCCGGACTCGGCGGCGGCCTTGCCCGTGTCCGCGCTGCTCGCGGGCTTCGCGCCGGTGGCGTCCGAGCCGGAGCAGGCGGTCAGGGCAAGGGCGGCGGCCGCGGTCAGGGCCGCCGCCGCAACGTGCAGGGTGCGGCGGCGAGCGGTGCGGGCAGTGGTGCTGGAGCGCATTTCGGGTCCCCCCAGGACGGTCAGTGTCGTTGTCTCCTCGGTACGTCACCCACTCTGCTCGGGGCCCCTACCGCAAGACTGCCGCTCCGCTAACGCCTGGCTAACGCGGGTGTCAGAGGTCCCTCAGCTGCACATTCGCGTAGTGGCGGGACTGACGCTCGTTGACCGTCCTCAGCGTGGCGAGGTCGTCCGCGAACAAGGCTCGCCAGCCCTCGGCTCCCCCGGCCGGGTCGCACTCCGAGCCCGGGCCACGACCCACCGCGACACCCCGGGGCCTATATAGATTTCTGTATAGTCGAACCATGAGCCGTCCCTGGCAGATCGAGATCGAGCCGGAAGTCCGGCAATGGTTGGAACTCCTCCCGGACGCCCACTACGACAAGGCCGAGCGCGCGGCCGACATGCTCGCCGCCGATCCGACGACACTGGGGGAGCCGTACTCCCGCCACCTCGGCGGGAAAGTACGCGAGCTGCGTTTCACTCTGGACGGCAACGCCGTACGCGTCACGTACTGGCTCGCTCCGGCCCGACGCATCGTCTTACTCACCGTGTTCCGCAAAACCAGGCAGCACGAAGCGGCAGAAGTCGAGCGCGCCCAGCAGGCGCAGAAGGTATGCGAGGCAGACCACGACCCCGCCGAGCACGGCTACGACCGGACCGAGGAGAAGAATCCGTGAACCACTCCCAGTGGAAGACCCGTCGGACCAGGAAGCTCCTGGGCGAGTCGGTCGAGGAGTCCCCTGCCTACGTGGAGGCCGGGTACGCGTTCGCCCTCGGCCAGGCCGTCTACGACCGGCGTACCGAGATCGGCCTGTCGCAGTCCGAACTGGCTCGTCGCGCCGACATGACCCAGTCGCAGATCTCCCGCATCGAGGGCGGTGACTCCGTCCCGACCCTGCCCCTGCTCACCCGCCTGGCCAAGGCTCTGGACGCGTCACTGACCATCGACCTGGACGGCGACAGCTCGGCCTTCACCTTCACCCCGCACGACCACCGACAGCAGGACGAAGCGTCGCCGGGCGGAAACCACTCAGCAGCGTGACGGTGTGCCGTCTACGACCGGACCGCTGCCCAGCTCCAGGACACGGGAGAATCACTCAGCCCGCGGCCGGGGCCGGATGCGGGGGCCCGAGGTAGGGGAAGGCGGTCAGCAGATCGCCGTGCGGGCCGATGTGGTCGCCGGCGACCTTCCCGTTGGTGAGCATGGCCAGCCGGGCCGACGTGACGTCGTCGATGAGGGTGCGCCCGTTGGGGTAGGCGGCGGGCCGCGCGCGGTCGAAGCGCAGGATGTCCGGGAGGACCGTGCGCAGCGCCCGTTCGGCGGCCTGGGCGTCGTAGCCGCCGAAGTGCTGGAGGGCCGCGGTCCACGGCTCGCGGTAGGTGGCCCAGTCCTCGGCCGGTTCGCCCGCGTTGTAGGCCTCCTTGGCCTCCTCGGCGTTGAAATAGGCGGTCAGGGACGGGTGCGCGCCCCGGTCCACGGAGGTGAGCCGGCCGTCCCGCCTCAGGCTCACCCGCGCCCAGACCCCGATGACCGGATCGGCGGAGAGTACGTCGTTCGGCATCTCCAGCACGATGCCGAGGACGTTCTTGTCGGCCCCCCAGTCCACCCCGGTCCACTGGAACTTCTTGACGATGCCGTCCAGGTCGGCGAAGAAGGGGTCGCTGCGCAGCCCCGCGGAGAAGGTGTACGGGCCGGACTCGACCACCACCGGGGCCGAGCCGTTGCCGAGGCGTACGTCAGCGGCGATCCGTTCGCCGGCCGCCTCGTGGGAGCGGGCCTGCGCACCGGTGGCCAGGTGGACGGAGACGGTCTGCTCTCCCCCGCGCACCGGGGAGCCGACGACGCTGAAGGCGACGTCCGCCTGCTGGTCGCCGTCGGTGTCGACGTTGATCCGGTACACCGCGTCCGGGTGGAGCGCCGCGCCCTCGGCGGGCGCGACCGGGTACACGTTCATGATCAGGACCGTACGGTCGCCCGGCACGGTGAACGCGTAGAGGTCGGTCAGGTCGAGCCGGGGGTCGTCCATGGGGGACCGCAGGTTGGGTCCGCTGAGGTGATGAGACATGCGCTCAGCTTCCGTCGCGACCCGCCCGCGCACCGGCCTGACGGCCCCCGCGCCGCGGGGAAGTCACTCGCCCGGACGCCGAGCACACTGCCCACTGGCCCGGCCTCCGGGACCGGTCAGTCCGTGGCCTTGGGGTGGCCGGTGCCCGCGTACGTGATCCAAGCGACGCGACCGGCGTCGTCGAGGACGTACCAGACCCGTCCGCCGGCGGTGACCTCGTACTGCCAGCGCTCCAGGTTCTGCCCCTTGAACGTGGCAGTGCCCAGCTTGCCCTTGAGCCGGTGCTGACGGTCGGGGTTGTCGGCGGCGCGGGGAGCGGCACGGATCCTCTCGAAGGCTCGGCGTAAGTTGCCCGCTGCCTGGCGGCCCAAGTGCTCCCAGCCTTCTGCCGCTTCGGTGGTGGCGAAGCGAAGGTCGTACTCATCGGCAACCGGGGGTGGCGCGGCCCGGTCTCCGCGCTTCGGGCTCACTCCGCCGCCTCGGGCACGGGGACGGGGACGGGACCAAGGTCGCCTTCGGGCTCACGGATGAGGATCGCGTGCAGGGCGGGGTCCGCGTAGACCTCGGCGCTGTGCCGCCACTGGGTGAGCAGGAGCGCGATCGGCGTGAGGTTGTCCAGGGCCACCGCGCCGCGCGCCGTGTCCACCAGCTCGGAGAGCAGGGTGTCGATGTCCTCGGCCGGCAGGAAGGTACTCCACGGCAGAGCCTCGGGCAGAGCCTGGCGCAGGGCGGCGATGTTGTCAGTCCGTACCAGCCCGGCCAGCAGCCGCGAGGTGAAGTCCACAACCGTGGCATCGCGCTCCATCTGGTCGACACGCATCAGCGCGAGGTCCCCCGCGTCACGTCGCCGCAGTCGTAGCGCACGGACGGCGTCCAGCCGACGTGTGGTCGCCGCGGGATGGTGGAGCAGCTCGCTGAAGGGCACATCTTCGTAGGCCGCAGGCATGACATCCACAGTAGCTCGGATATCCATGTGCGAGTAGTGGACACGGAAACGATCACGCCATCCGGGTCGGCGAATTCCTCGAAGGAACGCCGACCGGGGTGCCGTCACCGAGCACGAGAGCTCCCCAGATGCGCGTCCGCGTAGTGGCGGGCCTGCCGCTCGTTGACCGTCCTCAGCGTGTCGAGATCGTCCGCGAACAGAGCCCGCCAGCCCTCGGCGGCCAGGCACTGGCACTCCCGGCACGGGGGCTCCGGCGGCAGCGGGATGCTGGGCGGGCCACCGGTGTGGGGCAGGGGGACGACCGCGGGCCAGGAGCGTGGGACGTTCAGCACGGCGAACCCCCTTCGGCACACAGTTCCTTCTTGTGGTCGCGGAGTTCCCGCGCCGCCAGGGCCAGGCCGCGGGCGCAGTCGAAGGCGGACTGGAGCCCGTTCCCGGGCTTGAGAGTCTCCGCCCGGTGCAGCGCTTCCGCCGCGCTGCTCTCGGCCGCGGCGCGGCGCGGGTCGTCGGCGGGCAGGGCCGCGGCGGCGGCCTGTACGGCGGCGGCCGTCTTCTTGAGGTAGAGGCGGAGGACGGCCGTGGCGGACGTGATCCTGCCCATGGGCGGCGAGACGTGGGTGGGGGCGCCCAGGACCGCTCTGATCGCCCATTCGATGCCGTCGTCGCCTTCGGCGCGTGGCGGGGTGGGGGCTGCGTGGGCCATGGCGGTGCCGGGGCATACGAGCATGACGAGGTGATCTCCTTACGGGCCGAGCGGGGTGCGGGAGCAGGGGCCGAGGTGTGTGCCGCGACGCAGCGGGCATCACCACACTGGATTCGAACACAGCGTCAATCGAAGGGAGTTGGGCTCCTGGTTCCCACAACAAGTATCCGCCCGGACCCCTAGGCTCGGCCCCGTTGAGGTCTCTCCTCCGGTGAGAAGATATTTGGGGGTTACAGCCATGTCCGCATCCAAGCGGCTCGACCCGTCACAGAACCGCCTCATCCGGCTCGGCATGGCGATCCGCACCCTGCGAGAGGCCAAGGGGTGGTCCCAGGCCGACCTCGGCAAGGCCATCAGGCTGTCGAATGTCTCGATCTCGAAGTTCGAGACCGGAACCGCGTTCCCGGTCCGGGAGGTCGCGGAAGCGCTCGACCAGGCCCTCGAGGCCGACGGGAAGCTTCTTGAGATTTGGGATCAGCTCAACGACGACCCCTCGGCGAAATGGGTCCAGAAGTACTTCGCCCATGAGTCGAAGGCAATCGAGATCCATCACCTCGCCAACTCCATGCCAGCTCTGCTGCAATCCGACGAGTACATCAGAACCATCCTCCAGGTCGGTATGCCTCACTACGGCGGAAATCTCGACGAGAAGGTCGCATACCGACACCGCAGGCGAGCGATCCTCGACCGCCCCGACCCTCCGTTGTTCAGAGCGGTCATCGCCCAGTCGGCCCTCGACTACGTCGTTGGCAATGCCGACATCATGCGAGGGCAGCTCCTGCACATGCTCGACATGCTGACGCGCGCCAACGTCGAGCTAAGAATGATCCCGTTCGCCGTCAACGGACTGAAACGCGATCTCGGCATGACCCAGATCATGACCTTCAGGAGAGATCGGAAGATTGTCTACCGGAGCGGACCGACCGATGCAGGCATCTACATCACCAATCCGTTTGAGATCGCCCAATACACAGCCTTGTACGATCAAATTTGGCGCGACGCCCTACCCGCCCACGAGTCAATCAACGTTATCGATAAGGCACTTGAGGAGAAATATCCGTGTGCACCGTCCGGCCTAACCTGCCCATAGCCACGTGGCGCAAGAGCAGCCACAGCCTCGCCGAGAACGACTGCGTCGAGATCGCCGCCCACCAATTCCCCGACTCCGTCCCCATA
>NZ_JAINFC010000154.1 GCF_020740835.1 Streptomyces sp. UNOC14_S4 | reverse complement strand
GCGCAGGTGCCCGCTCACCGGGCGATCGAGCGGGACGACGCGGCCGTCGAGGTGTGGAAGGACGAGGTGTGGCCGCGGGTAAAAGCACCGCGGCGGACCTGGGCGCCTACATCTGCTTCGAGGACGAGGCGGGCCAGGGCCTGAGGCCGCCCAAGGGACACACGTGGGCATCGCGCGGCAAGCGCCCGGTGGTGTGCGTGCGCGGCAGCAACCGGGGCCGGGTGAACATCGCCGGCGTCCTGTGCTTCCGCGCCGGTGAACGCTCCCACTTCTTCTACAAGCTGCACATCTGGCACGGGCGTAAGCGCGAGTGGAAGGCCTTCACCTGGCAGGAGTACCGGGACCTGATTGTCCTGACCCACCGGCAGCTTGGGGCCCCGCTCGTGTGGTGCTGGGACAATCTCAACGTCCATCTCGCCCGGCAGCTCGCTGACTTCGCCCGGGAGAACGAAGCATGGTTACGGGTGTTCCAGATGCCCTCGTACGCTCCGGACCTCAACCCCGCCGAATGGGTCTGGTCGCTGTTCAAGCGCTCGATCGCCGACTTCGCCGCCGCAGACCTCAAACACCTCGTACGGGTCACCAAGCGCAAGCTCAAGAAAATCCAGTACCGACCTCACCTGATCGACAGCTGTCTCGCCGCAACCGGCCTGGCCATCGAGCCACCGGACAACGCCAGTTCAACCTGAGTACTCATGCCCCAACCAAGAGTTCCGAATTCACCGCAATAAAAAGTAGGCGAGGCGGGATTCGAACCCGCACGCTCTTATAGAGCGACAGATTTTAAGTCTGCTGCGTTTTCCGTTACGCCACTCGCCCAAAATGGTAAGAAACTACCTCTGCCTCATGGATTTCCATGCTGAATTTGGTAGCTGCCTGGGCCGTCCGGCCTCCGCCATCACGAGTTGATCTTGCGTCGCCGGGAGTGGATCAGCTCGAGGTATGCCCGACCGGTTCGTACGGGACGCCGAGCATGGAAGATACGGAAGCAGGCGAGGCTCCTCGGACGAAGCACGGTGCGTGAGAACACCAGCGCAACGATCAGGAGCCTCGCCTCGTTACTCCATCTGCCCAGCCCGTTTCACCCTACAGACTAGGACGAAAAGGATCCATTTACGGGACAACCATTATTTAGCTTCGCCATTCACCCACGGCACGTTCAATCCTTCTTTCTCCTTTTTCACGTCCCTAACGTTGTCCGCCTTGTCTTTGCTGGCATTTTTATTAACATCCTTCTCCCTCACTGCCCCCATTTTTGAAAGCCCGGAGTCGTCAATCCAATACGAAGATCTTTCGCTCACCCCTGTAGCTTTGATGCGGCGCCACTTTTGGCAGGTGGGATCGATGAATCCATCCGCCCGCTTGAGGCATTGAAAAATTACAATATTCACCTTTCCGCCAGCCGCCTTAGAGGCCAGTCCTAGTGGGGAAAAAAAGTCCCCGAAACCCGAAACCACCGATGAGAAAGTTAACCCATCAGTTTTGCCTAGACCGCTTAAACACTTACCGTGGAGAGCAATCATGCTGTGCTCCATCTCGAAGGCGGCTTTACGGAAGGCGGCCTTCGCCGATTCTGTGATGCCTGCCACACTGTCTGAGGTTTTCGCCAACTCCCACGCGCTCACCAGCGCATCACCCGCATCTGCAATCTTTTTGCCAGATTTCAGGGCTTGTAGGCCAGCTCCAACAGTCTTCAATTGCTTATACGCGCCAGCCGCCCCTCCGGCTGCGTCCACAAAGCCAAGAAGCGCCTTACCCAATTCCTCTTTTTCATTCTTGTATACGAAAATGCTCACAGTGTTTTCCAGGTCATTCCTAAACCACATCCCGCCGAGCGCATCACCCTGAGGAAAGCCGTATTTGTGATTAGGGTCAAGAACTCCTTTTGATTTCAGGCCTTCCTTGTAGATGCTGTAACGTCCCGTGGTCTTGTCCTTCACCATGCAATCCAAAAATGACCCTTTGTTTGGGTCATCGGCGTGCACGGGTGTCGGAAGAATGAAAACCGAAGTAAGCAACGCTACAGCAATTACCGTCGATGATGATCGTAACGTTTTCATGGATAGGCTTCCGGAACTACTTGCCGTGTGCGTCACTTCGACTCCGTTCGTTAATTGATGATAGTCTCTTCCGCTGTTATGGGAGTCCACTGCGCAACGCCCTGCAATGTCAGATGCGTTTGCAGGGCGATTCGGGCCCGGTTGCCCGGACGTAAACGCTCCAGGTGTAAACGCTGAGGTTTCTTGGGGATCGTTGCCGGGGATTGTCGAGAACGAGGGTGGCTTGGATGGCGGCGGAAGGGGATATCATTTCTGCCGCCACCGAGGCGCCCCGAGTTTCCCGGTAGTGACCCAGTAGGGTTGATCTGTAGCGAAATATGTAAAACAAGCGGCATGCGCTGGCCCCTATTACCTGGAGTTCCGTGAGGAAAGCGTTCCGGCTGGTTCTCACGTCGAACAGGCCGATCCCGAGACGGCCCGGAAAGTCGAAGTGACCCGGAAACCCTGCGCGCATGGGAGCGGCCCGCGCGGTGCCGCAGAAGCGGCCGGCTCGGGGCCTGCCGTCCGACCGCGCAGTCGCAGGTGGGCCAAGTCCTCGGAGCTGAGGCGGGAGTGGCGGGTGCGGATGAGCTCGCCGGCGAGGGTCACGTGGATGCTGCGCAGGTCGGCCCAGATCGTGACCGGGTGCCCGCCCAGCGCGGCAGGGAATTTCAGCTGGTTGTTCCCGGGCAGCACGATCCGTCCGGCCGGGGAGATAACCATGTCGACCTCGACGGCCTCGCCGTCGTCCGGTCCGGCCTCACACTGCGGGATGAGGACCCGCTCGGGATGCGGCTCGGACGGCTCCGCGGGAGTCGGTGGCGCCGCGGGCGCGGGCACGGGGCGGAACCTGGAGATCGGCGTCGCCATGTCCAGAGCCTGGTGCGGCCGACGGTAGTTGTAGGCGTGTACCCACTCCTCGATACTGGCCTGGGCCACCGCCAGTGTCTCGAACGGGCCGCAGGAGTCGAGCAGCTCGCGGCGAAGACTGCCATGAAAACGCTCGATCTTGCCAGTGGTCGTAGGCGAGCGCGGCTTCGTCAGGCGTTGGGTGATGCCGTTCTCGCGGCAGATCCGTTCGAACATCACCTCGGCCGGGAACGGCTTGGTGAACCGCCCCGTGAACTGCTTGCCGTTGTCGGTCAGCACCTCGGAGGGGACGCCGTAGCGGCCCATCGCGTCCGTGAACGCCTGGCAGACCGCCCGTGCGGACTGCTCGACGATGACCTGGGAAATCACCAGGAACCACGAGTGGTCGTCGATGCCCGTGACCAGCTTGCACTCGCGCCCGTCGGCCAGGAACACCCCGCCCATGATGTCGATCTGCCACAGCTGCATCGGGGCGTCCCGCTGCCATCGCTTGTACGTACGGCGATGGCGCTGTTCCTGGTGCTGCACCAGAGCGTTGCGCACCAGCACCCGGTAGACCGTGCTGCGGCCCGGCGCGTTGGGAACACCCCGGGCCTGCAGTTCGTGAGCGATCCGCCGCGGGCCCCAGCGCGGATGAGCACGTCGCAGTTCGCAGATCAGTGCCTCGGTCTGTGGTGGCAGTCGGGTCGGGGACGCCTTCGGCCGCCGCGACCGTTCGGCCAGGCCCTCGTAGCCCTCGGTCTCGAACCTACGTATCCAGGTGTGCAGTGACTGGCGCGACGTGCCGTACTGGCGCGCGACCTCGGCCACGGTGCCGCCCGAGAGCACCTCCTGTACAGCTCGATGCCGGTGCTCTGTCCGCCACTGCCGGTCATCGACGACCGGCTCTTGAGTCTCATCAGTCACGGAAGAAGCATCAGCCACATACCGTCAAGATTGAATAGAAACCGTCGCCGATGTGATGGAACCGTCAATCAAGTCCTGGTGCCACTCTGTAAAGGATCTCCTGAACCCCCACACCGTCAGCACGGTGAATCTGCCTGGCACATCGCCTGCGGTGATGCGTGGTGCGGTGGCGGTGCCGTCGTCGTTTGTCGGGACGGTGGCGGTACGGGCCTTGTTCGGGAAACGTGCGCTGGTCTCGCCGGCGATCTCGAAGGTGACGTAGGCGCCTGGCACGGGTTCGCCGTGTGCGTCCGTGACCTTGACGCTCGGCAGAGTGTTGAACGTGCCGCCCGTTGTGGCGGTCAGTTCGTCGTTGGAGCTGAGTGGTTCGAGGCGGTCGGCCACGGGAGTGGACGGTGCTGGCCGGCTGTGCTTGTCGTCCTGACGGCTGTCGCCCTGGACGGTGCCTGGGTTGGAGGGCGGGGGCGGTTCCGGCGGCTTGCTGGGTGTGTTCTGCTGTGATGGCTGTTCGTTCGGTTCGCCGCGTGCGGTCGGTGTCCGGGGCTTTCGCGCGGGGTGTGTGCTCGGTCGCGGGGTACTTGAGGGGTCCGTGGTGTGACCGGTGTCCGGCGGTGGGTCGGCTTTGCCGTTCTGGTACGTGCGCATCCAGGCTTTGACCGTGTTCGCGTAGGCGCGGGAGTTGTTGTAGCTCAGGAGTGCTGTGTCGAGGTCCGCGGGGTTGTTGAGGTTTTTGTCGCCGGAGCACAGGTAGCGGGCGGTGCCTGCTGCGGCGTCGAAGATGTTGTGGGGGTCCTTGATGCCCAGGCCTCGGCCGTCCGCGCCGTAGCTCTCCCAGGTGGAGGGGAGGAACTGCAGGGGGCCGACGGCGTGGTCGTAGACCGTGTCACCGTCCCACTTGCCGCCGTCGGTGTCCTTGACGAGCTCGAAGGTGCCCCCGGTCAGGGCGGGGCCGATGACCGGTTTTTGGGTCGAGCCGTCGGTGCGCAGGCCGTAGCCGCTCGCGTGCTCGGACTCGACCTTGCCGATGCCGGCGATCAGCTGCCACGGGATATGGCAGTGGGGGTAGCGGTCCTTGGCGAGGCCGGCGGCGTGCTGGTATGCGGCCAGGGCCGTTGCGGGAATGCCCGTGACCGGGCCCCCTATGACGCCGTGCGGAGAGCCACCGGGCGTGCTGGTGCCAGGTCTTGAGATGCCTCCGGGGTGCGCGGCGAGGCCGGGTAGCGCCAGATGGGGGGTCCCGTGCGGCCGACTCTGCGGGTTTTCCGGCTTCGGCGACGGGGTGCTACCGCCCGCGGTGGTGTGCGGCGGGCTGGCGCCCAGGACTGCGGCGGCGAGGCTGGCGAGGAGCAGAGCGGCGCCCAACCCTTGGTGGGAGGCGCCAGTGGCGCGGGTGCGGGGGGGTGTCTTCACGACGACCGGTTCCCTTGCGAACGGGGATATGGGGGGGGGAGGCCCGAGGACGAGGTTCTCCCACGGCCTGAGCGGTGATCGCGCGGCGGAGTCGGCCAGCGGTGTTCTGCAGAAGCTTTTCTGCGGTGCGGAGTTGTCCATGCCCCGGCACCCGGGGCGGCGGCACTGCCGTCGGGGGAGAGCATGGTGCTGCGTGGAGTATGCCGTGCTTGAGGATGTGCGGCAGTGAGGAAGTGTCATCGTGATTCGTGCAGGTCAACGGTCCTGGTGTGAGGAGTCGTTGGGGTGTTCGGGCTGGTGATCGCGGTGATCGTCGCGGGGAGGTCATCCGTCGATCGGCTGCGGGCCGTCTTCCTGGATTCCCTGCACGCTGTGCGCTCGTCCCCTTTACTGTGCGAGCGGGGCCGTGTTGGCGGGCCCGCGGAGGAGGGGGCATGGCCCAGAATCTGATGGTGTGGCTGATAGAGCGCCGCGTCGTGCTGGAAGAACGCGCTGAACAGCTGCGTAAGCAACTGGCCGATACCGAGGCTGAAGTGGCCCGGCTGGGGGCTGCCGAGGTTGTCTACCAGCAGTATCAGGAGGACGCGGAGGCCGGGCACCCCGACGCCGCGGCCTGGCAGCAGGCTCTGGAGGAGGCCACCGGTGGGGAGTCGGCCGTGCCCGTGCGGGGTGCGGGTGCGACGCCGGGCGCCGCGGGCCAGCTGCTGTTCCCGCCTCGTTCTGAGGGCAACGGCCTTCAGGACCTGCCCGCCGACTACCAGGCGATCATGGAGATCGTCGCGGGCGGCGAGGGCCCGTTGCAGGCCAAGGACGTGGCCCGCGAGCTGGGGCTGGAGATGGTGCCGGGGAAGGTGGAGCCGGTGCGTGGGAAGCTGCGCAAGCTGGCCGAGCGCGGCTGGATCATCCGCAACCCCGCCGGACGCTACCTGCCCCGCTGACCCGCCACGGGCCTGGCGCAACGGCCGGTTTCCGCCGCAACGTCAGCGCCCTGGAGGGGAGTTGGGCAGCCTGTGAAGAAGACCAGCCCCGCCGAGGGCACCGTCAGCCTTGTCTACTCCGTGCGCCTGCCGCTGTCCAGCCACACCGTCAACCACGTGGCCGATCTGATCCGCGCCCACCGCAAGAGGATCCGCTCGAGGTGGCGCAAGCTGGACGCCGGGCGGATCGCCGTGATCGCGCTGGCTCACCTGCGCAACGACGAACGGCTGGCCGATCTGGCCGGCGGCGCCGGGGTGTCGGCCTCCACGGTGCGGCGCTGGGTGCTGGAAGTGATCGGCCTGCTGGCCGCGCGCTCTCCGCGCCTGGACCGGGCACTGGCCAAGGTCGCGAAGGACGGCGGGTGCGTGGTGCTGCTGGACGGCACGCTGATCCGCACGAGGCGGCGGACCGGGCGGGCGAACCGGAAGAACTATTCGGGCAAGCACAAGGCGCACGGCCTGCTGTTTCTCGCCCTGACCGACTCGAAGGGGCGGATGCTGTGGATATCCTCGGCCCGCCGCGGCGCCTGCAGCGAGATCACCGCCGCCCGCTACGACAGGCTCTGCGCACGGCTGCGGGAACTGGGCCTGGGCGCGGTGGCCGACCTGGGGTTCGTCGGCCTCGACGATGAGAGCGAACAGCAGCCGGTGGTCATCACCGGTTTCAAGGCGGGCGGCGGCAAGCGCCTCTCATCCCCGAAGAAAGTCGTGAACCGGCTGATCAGCAGCCTGCGAGCACCCGTCGAGCACGGCTGCGCGAGCCTGAAGACCTTCCGGATCCTGGCCAAGGTGCGTATGCACCCACGGCACGCGACCGCGCTGGTACGGGCCCTGCTCGTGCTCACACACCACCAGGTGGCACGCTGACCGACGACCTCCCCGCGACGATCACCTCGATGAGCTGCACGAGTACCCCAACGACTCCTCACACCAGAGCCGTTGACCTGCACGAATCACGATGAAATTTCCTCAGTGGGAGGCGCGGCTCCGGTCGGTGCGGGGTGGGAAACCGGCAGAGCCCCTCGGGCGCTGTGCGGTAGACGTAGACGGTGTCACCACACAGGCGGTGAAGGGCTCTGCCGCAACTGCGCCTGCCCTGTGGACTTCATTTTCACAGGGCAGGGTAAAAAGGGGCGCGCTCGTTCACCCTGCCGTGTGTGGGGTGTTCAGAGCCGCGAGCCGGGGAAGCGGCAGGGCTTCCTGGCTTGACGGTCGACGTCGGACTGCTGGCC
Organism: Streptomyces sp. UNOC14_S4; assembly: GCF_020740835.1. Taxonomy (GTDB): domain Bacteria; phylum Actinomycetota; class Actinomycetes; order Streptomycetales; family Streptomycetaceae; genus Streptomyces. The sequence continues at coordinate 7,797 of NZ_JAINFC010000154.1, read as the reverse complement.
GGTGGCCGGAAGGCTGCGCTTGTTACGGTTGGCGGCCGTTGCCTGAGTGGCGGGCTTTGTGAGGGGCCTTGGTGCGGGCAGGCGGTTCTTGCAGGCTCTCGCGGTGTCCGGAGGAAGTGCTGTCGTCCAGATTGTCGGCGGAAGCGCGTCGGCTGTCCTGTAGTCCGGGGTGCTTGAAGGCTGTACCGGCCTCTCGGATGCCGGATGACGGACAGTCCTGCCCCGTCGGCCATGCTTCAAGGATGCTGTCGCCGTAGTAATTTACACGCCCGAGCCAGTTCTTGCCGGGATAGACGCACTTGAAGTAGTTCGTTTTCCCCATCTTCACTTCGATGAGTGTTGATGCGCCGTCATACGCGCCGTCATATGCGCAGTGATTGTAGTAGGCGTCAGTGATTACTTTTTTTGTGTCTTCTTTGAGGTAGAAGCCGCAGTGAGAGTTTCCGTCTGATCCGGATGTGGCGGTTCCGGCCAGAGCCGAGGGTGAAAGACAGAGAATGAGAAGCCCGGCGCCAGCAAGAGTGGATGCTACGCGACTGATGGACATGCAAAACTCCTTTAAGGATGATTGTTGGTCTGAAAGGCATCGATTCGTGAGGCGGGAGAGCGCGGGTGGTGGTGAGGCGGTTGGCGGGGCGTCTGGCTGGCGTGGATACGCGAGGTTTAGCCAGCAGTGGTTTGTTGACGGCAGGCCGGGACGGGGCAAGCCATGGAAGAAGACATCAACTGCGTCCTGGGGAGCCCGAAATGGCGAAATAGCTGCCGTGTTCGCCCGCGCCCGGTCCGCTGGAAGCGTACGCTGCCTAAATCAGTGATCCCTTCGGGGCGCTGGCTCAGCGGCCTGGGTTCCGTGAATATCTGGCTGGCCTACTACTGCCCGGGAGCACAACAAGAAGCTGGCCCCTGCCTAGTGAGCCGGTCTTGAGGTTGATGGTCGCCTCGTGAGTCGCTTTCTGTTCTCCTTCGGGGATTTGGCTGTGGTGGGCCTGCGGCGGCGGTGTGCTGGTGTCATGGGCGACAACAGGCTGCAGCCGCTGGAGTTGGACAAGGACGAGACGGAGATCCTGCGGGGCTGGGCGACGCGCCGTTCGACCGCGCAGGGCCTGGCCCTGCGGGCCCGGATCGTGCTGGAGTGCGGCGAGGGCCGCAGCAACATCGCGGTCGCCGCCCGGGTGGGAGTGGGCCGAACCACCGTGACCAAGTGGCGGACGCGTTTCCTGCGCCGACGGCTCGACGGCCTGTGCGACGAACCGCGTCCCGGCGTCCCGCGCACCATCACCGACGCGAAGGTCGAGGAGGTGGTGGTGCGCACGCTCGAAGAAGCGCCGGAGGGCTCCACCCACTGGTCCAAGCGCGAGCTGGCGAAGACGGTGGGGATCTCGCCGACCAGCGTGCACCGTATCTGGCGGGCCTTCTGAGGTGCCCCGAAGTTCCCGGACAGGGACCCAATAGGGTTTCCCTGGACAGGAAACGAGGAAGCAGTGGCACCACCGAAGAAGTACTCGCCGGAGTTCCGTGAGGAAGCTGTCCAGATCGCGCTGAGTCGAGCAAGACGATCTCCGAGGTCGGTCGGGAACTCGAGATGAACCCGGAAACCCTGCGCGGCTGGGTGAAGAAGCACCAGAAGCGGCAGGAGCCAGCCCCTGACGCGGAACTGACCGTAGGTGAGCGAGCACGCCTGAAGGAACTCGCCTCCAGAGACAGGTTGGGAGAGGGTCAGTGAGCGGGATGTGACTTGTCGCGCCGTGCAGGCAGTGATGATTGAACCGTTCGCCTCAATCAGCGGTTGCCAACTCGGCGTTGCTGGGGTCTTCCAGGGATGCTGTGGCCTGATCGGCCCGGTTATTTTACAGACCGATTGCCGATATCATCAGGGCGTTGCCCAGAACATCTCCGTTGACGCCAATGGGCGCCGCTATCTGTTCGGCGGCCCAGGGGAAGGGTCCCGGCCAAATCCGGACTGGACGGTTCACGCTCAGAATGCTTGTGGGTAGGTGAAGACGCGCTCTGGGTCGTATCGGTGTTTGATCTGTGCGAGCCGATGTGCGGCGTTGCCGTAGTAGGCGGTGCGCCAGTTGGCGAGGGCGGGGTCGGTGTAGTTCTGGTAGGCGGCACCGGAGGCGTACCGCCGCATCGCTGCGTGCATGCCGTCCAGCCATGCGGTCTGGGCGTCCCCGGGGTCGCCGGCCGTCCATGTGGTCAGGTATTGGGCGAGGAACCGGGAACTACGGTGGACGAAGGCTGTTGTGAGGGGTGGTATGCGGTTGATGGCGCCGCCGAGTGCGGTGAGGTGGATGTAGGCGTGCCCGTGGCGTTTACCGAAGGACGCGAGACCTGCGATCAGATGGTGGATGCCTGCTGTGCCGAGGGAGTGGTCGAAGAAGCCGGACCGGGCTGCAAAAGTGTCACGCGTCAGTCCGCCGGCAGGATTACGGCCAGGGACATGTCCGGGCAGGTGGCACTGCGGGGTGGTGTGATGGGCGCAGTGGGCGTGTTCCCTGATGGCGTCGAGGAACGTGCTGCGGCCTAGTTGGAGTGTGGCGTGGGATTTTCCCACGGCGTCGGTGAGCCGGTCGAGGGCGTTCTCGAGGTCGCCTGGTGCGCCGATGGCGACAGTGGTGACGGATATGTGCGGGGTGCTATCGGCTGTGGTGGCGAAGCTGCAGGAGGACCAGATGTGGTCGGGGAGTTCGGGTCCCCATTCCTGCCAGGCCCGCAGCACGCTGGGGGCGGAGTTCCAGGGCCAGGTCAGGTGGCTGGCCATCATGTCCGTCAGGGGGTGGGTGCGGAAGCGGAGCTGGGTGACCACGCCGAAGTTGCCGTTGCCCGCGCCGCGCAGGGCCCAGAAGAGGTCGGGGGAGTGGCCGGGGTCGCAGTCGAGGATGGTGCCGTCAGCGGTGACGAGTGTGGCTGCTGTGAGGTTGTCGCAGGTCAGGCCGTAGGCGCGGGAGAGGATGCCGTGGCCTCCGCCGAGGGCGAGACCGGAGATGCCGGTGGTGGGACAGGTGCCGGCGGGGACAGTGACGTCCTGGTTGGCGAGGGTGGTGTACAGATCGATGAGTCTGGTGCCCGCGCCGGTGACCGCGGTGTCAGACGACACGAGACGCACGGTGTCCAGCAGGGACACGTCGAGGACGAGCCAGCCGTCGCCGCTGGACCAGCCCGCGTAGCTGTGACCACCGCTGCGTATGGCCACGGGCACGCGGAAGCGGCGGGCGAAGGCCAGACACGTCGCGATATCGTCCGCGCCGGTGACATACGCGATACTGGCGGGGCGAAGGCCATCGAAGCGGGTGTTGTACAACTGGCACGCGGCCGCGTAGTCCGTGTCACCAGGCCGGACCAGAGCGCCTGAGAGATCTTTGCCCAGGGCCACCCACTCCGGAGCAGCGGCCTTCCCTGCCGACACCACGGAGGTCCTGCGGCGGACCGAAACGGCCCCACCTACGGCGCTACTGAGCGCGTCGGCACAGCCGCTGGCTGCTGCCAGTTCTGCTCCCCATCCCAGCAGCCTGCGCCTGCTGATGGTCACGTCGCCCTCCCGCCGCTCCTGCAGTACCGGGCGGGCAGGAGCTGCCCTGTGTACCCTTCGCAGCGTCCGAGGATGATGTGAAGGCAGAGGCGTGCTGCATGCGGGCGTAGCCCGATGAGGTTGTAGAGGCCGCGTGCGGCTGGGCGTGCGATCGCGGCAGTGAACTCCCGGCGGCTTTGGTGCAGACGAATGACCTGGCCTGTACCGCGGGCGTACTCCCGTGTCTTGCGAAGGTAAGCGGCCGAGTTCGGAGTTGTATCGGCGTCATCGAATACGGTGATGCGGGGGGAGTAGCCCAGGGAAGCGCCTTGACTGAGGGCCCTCCACAGCAGCTCGGTTCCCTCACCGGACTGCCACGGGGTTGGGCAGCCCACCCCCAGCCCTACGTTGAACACGCCGTACCTTTCGAAGAATTCGCGGCGGAAAAAGCAAGTGGATTCCAGCGCGTGGGTCCAGATGCTGCGCCGGTTGAGCATGAGCGGCTGGTTTCCGGAGCGCACGCGAGACGGTTTCCTGTCGTCAGGTGTGAGTAACCGGCCGGAGACCGCCATGTGGTCGGCCGTGAGTTCTTTGATCGCGTCGGCGACGGTGGTCGGGGTGTACCAGCAGTCGTCATCGGGGAATGCGATCACGTCGCAGGCTGGCAGCGCGGCCAGCCCGTCGTTGCGCCCCTGGGATGCTCCGCTGTGCGAGTTGACCACGGTGACAGGCAGCCTGGGTACCCATGCGGCGGCTACGGACGCGGTTTCTGTCCCGTTGCTCTGGTCTGCGACAACGACTGCGCTTACGGGCATCGTCTGTGCTTCGAGGCTTGCGAACAGCCGTTGCAGCAAGGCTGGCCGGCCGATGGTGGGAACGACGATCCCCACCCTGGGCCGCGATTCGTCTCTTGAACTGTCTCCCGTGGTGTCCGGCACCGTTGGTGAACCCCCTTTCCTTCCTGGGCCCCGAAGGGTGAGACGGCCGGTCGTGCTGGCCGCGGGCGGCAGGGCGCGCTCTTCCCGCCGTCGGTGCACCAAAGTGCACCAAAGAAAGACCGGATGACGGGGAGTGGCTCATGGACAGGTCCGCGGCCTGGGCATGGTGCTCCGTGCTGCCGGGCGGGGCGGGGGAGAGGGAGGACGGCAGGCGGCCGGCGGTGGCCGGGCCCCCACGCCCAGCTTGTGCCGTGGCCGCCTGCCGCTGGGGTGGGAGTCATACGGGCCTGGTGCCGCCCATGCCGTTACGGGCCCCTCTTCCCGTGACATGGTTCGCCGGGCACGTTGCCCGCGTGTCTCCCACGATCTGTCGGCCTGTGGACCCCCTGGTCATCGCTGTATCGGCATACCCCTGTCGGAGGTGTCCTGTTGTCGGCGGGTGAGAGTTCGACCGTCGCCGAGATCTGTCGCGCCTGACTGGCAGAGTTTCTTGTGCCCGCACTCCTGATAGCGCTCTTGTGTCTGCGGAATCCAGCGCGGAACGGGCGCGTGTGGTGCTGGGAGAACGTGCTCCTGAGCGGCACCGGCCCGGAGGAGAGCCGGTGCCGCAGCAGGACACCGAAGCGGAACTTCCCTTCGATAGACCACCTCCCTCCCGTGACTCCGGGGGGGCACTACAAGGCCGTTGACGCTCCCGCCAGGTCGGCTTTCTCCGGAGCGGCTGGGTTCTCGCCCGTGGCCGTGCTCACCGCGCTTCGGGTACCCCCGCCGCGGTGGTGCTCCGGATGGTGCGCTGTGGCCGTCCGTCCGGTGCCGTCGTCAGCAGGACGGTATGGCCGAGCAGGGAGATGACGGCTGCTGATGCCATGCCGGCCGCTGCTCCCGGTGCCGCGTCATAAAGGCCCCCTGTGCAGGCTCCCAGGGGCAGAAGCAGTGCGGAGAGCAGGCGCAAGTACATCAGGGCGCGCTGGTGGTGGAGTGCGCGCAGGGCGGCGAGGGGGCCGACGGCGGCGGCGGAGCATGCCCGGTGCACGGTCATGGCGGGCAGCACCGCCAGGACCACGGGGGCGCTCGGGCCGAGGGCACGGATGTTCCCGCCGTGGGAGAAGAGCAGGACGGCCAGGCCGTAGAGCAGGGTCAGGCCGCCGAGCGCGGCCGCTGCCAGCAGGCACCGGTGACGCAGCGCCGCCATCGTCAGATGCGTGCGGGCGCAGGCGGCGATGGCGGCGACCCGGACGGCGTTGGCCGCGACCGAGCAGGGCCCCAGCAGGGACTGGGCGCCGCGCAGTGCGGCAACGGATTCCAGACCGCCGATGCTGCCGACGAGATACAGGGCGAGGTAAGCACTGGTGGCCAGGGCTGAGGCCTCGGCCAGGTAAGGGCGTGCCAGGTCGCCGTGGCTGCGCCACCAGGCCAGGGCGGCTGGTCTGGGACGGATGCCGGTGGTGGCGGTGGCCAGCAGGGCGGCGGCCAGGGCGCTGGCGCTCCAGGCCGTGGTCAGCCACAGCAGGCTGCTGGTGAAATCGAGGACGAGGGCCAGGCAGGAGCATTGGACAGTCCCCCAGAAGAGGTCGATGGTCAGGGCCCGCCCGGGGCATCCGGCGGCGGTCAGGCCCAGGCGGATCGTGTCGCAGACGATGAGGGCGGGCAGCGCGGCCGCCGCCGGTATGGCCACGGTCCAGGAGATGCCCAGGGCCGTGGTGGCGAACAGAGGGAGCACGGCTGCTCCTGCCAGGGCGAAGGCGAGTGAGCCGCCGGCGGCCTGGGTGAGCGTTGTCCGCCCGGCGGCCAGGGATGCCGGGCGCCGCACCAGCAGGGGTTCGGCGTAGGCGGCCTGGGCGAGCTGGAGCAGGCAGACGCAGTAACCCTGGAGCAGGCAGAAGGCGCCCAGAACAGCGGTGGGTGCCCGCAGGGTGACCACCAGCAGCACGGTCGCGCTGCTGAGCGAGAAGACGGCCTGGTCCGCGAGCGTCAGGAGGTCAGCACGGCGCGCGGTGTTCACGGGACGGGCGGAGGCTCGGCCGGCCGTCCGGTCATGTTCGCCCGGCCCGGGGCCGACGCCACGGTGTCGCCGCGTCGCAGCAGCCAGGCCAGGACGAGGGCGGCAGCCAGGGCGGGGGTGAACCGGCCCTGGCCCCAGTAGAAGTAGCGGCCCAGCTCCAGTGCGCCGACGTACAGCACGCTGTAGGCGATCAGCGCGCCGGGACTGCCGGCCCGGGCGAGACGGTAGCAGCGAACCATCAGGTATCCGAGCACGGCCCAGACCAGGACGGCGCCGGTGGCCCCGTAGTCGTAGAACGGGTTCAGCAGGCCGCCGTCACTGTTCAGTTCAGGGTTGACGTACGCGACGATCTCGTCCCGAGGCGAGGGACCGTGCCACGCCAGCTGCGGGGTCAGGGCCTCGACGGCATGAGAGAGGCCCGGCGCGCGCCGGAGGAAATCCACGGTGTAGTAAGGAAGGTGATGTACTGCCGCGATATGGTCGGTCAGCAGGGCGGAATTGTTGGCGGGGACGGTGTAGTACCCGCCCAGACGGCGGAGGACGAACGCAACATATCCGTCGCCCTGGCCGCGGTGGTACTTCCAGCTGCGGGTGTACTCGAAGACGGCGAACAAGGACACGGTGGCCAGCAGCCCTGCCAGCGGGGCCCACGCCCACCCCCGCCTCCCCGGCACGAGCCGGTGCCAGGCCCGCTGCCGCTGCCGGGCGCGCGGCGCCAGCACCACGGTGATCACCACCGCGGGCATCAGCAGTTCGATCAGCGCGATGCGCTCGGCGTGCAGCAGGGCCCGCAGGCAGGCGAGCACGGTCAGCACCACCAGCGCGAGGGTGTGCCGCCGGCCGGTGGCCCGGGTGTGCAGCAGCAGACAGGCCACGGCCACAGGACCGAACTGGGTGAACGTCGTCACCCCGCTGACCGGATGCAGCAGCCGCTTGCCGGCCTCGAGCCCGCCCTTCTCCAGCCGTACGACCGCCAGCACCTGCTCCCAGCCGTAACCGCGCACCACCGCCACGACCGCCCACGCCAGGTAACCGGCGAGCGTCAGGGACACCAGCACCTGCCCGGCACGCCCCAGCAGTTTCCGCTGCGCGGACGATAGCCACATCGAAGCGCTGGGACCGGGCCCGGCCGGGGAGTCGCGGGAGCCATGGGGTGCCTGGTGGAGTGGGGAGGACACCAGCAGGGCGCCGGCCATGAACGTGCCGAGCCCCGCCGCCATCAGTACAGCGGTCCGTGCGTCGAAGTACTTCGGCGTGTGCCACCAGGTGTCAAACAGCTCCGGCGGCATCACCGCGGCCGTCACCGCCCCCGGCACCACCACGAGCAGGATCGTCCAGCACGGGTG
>NZ_JAINFC010000153.1 GCF_020740835.1 Streptomyces sp. UNOC14_S4 | reverse complement strand
CGGCCGCGCGGGTCCGGGCAGTGTCCGCCCCGGCGGGCGCACCGCCCGGACCCGCGCGGCCGTGCGCGACGCGGTCCTCGCCGGGCTGGTCGAGAACGGCTATCCGGGCCTGACGGTCGAATACGTCGCCGACCACTCCGGCGTCCACAAGACGACGCTCTACCGACGCTGGGGCGGCATCGAGGGGCTGCTCGCGGACGCCCTGGAGCTCACGGGCGAGGACGACTCATGGACCCCGCCCGACACCGGCACCCTCGACGGTGATCTGCGCGCCCTGGCACAAGAGATCGTGCACAGCTTCACCGACCCCGCGACAGCGGCAGGCCCCGCCGCGTTCATCGCCGCAGCCTTCCAGTCGGCACTCGCGGCGGACGCCCTGCGCCACTTCTGCACCGAGCGCTTCGCGCGCTGCGCCCCCGTGGTCGCGCGAGCCGTCGACCGCGGCGAGGTGCCGTCCGGCACCGACCCCGGCGCTGTCGCGCGGGCCGTCTCGGCGCCGCTGTTCCTTCGGCTGTTCATCACCCGGGAGCCTCTCGCGGCGGCTGATGCCGACCAGGCGGCCGAGGCGGTCCTCGCCGCCGCTCGCGCGGGGGTCTACGTCCATCGCCCGTGAGGCGTCCACGCACAGGCCTCGCATCGGATGCCGCGCGCCATGCCTCTGCGGGCCGTCCAGGGAGCCTCCGGCCGTCCAGGAAGTCAGACCGTCCAGGACGGCTCTATGGCGACGATGTCACCCCCGATGGCGGCCACGTCCGCCTCGGTCTGTGCCCGCAGCGCGAGCCGTTCCAGCCGGTCCACCCGGTACTTCCCGTACTCGGCACCGGAGTTCCACATCGACAGGACCATGAACTCCCGGCCCGGCGCCTCCCCGAACACTCCCCGCAGCATCCCCGGGGACCCGGCCATCGCCGGGTTCCACACCTTCTCCTGCATGAGCGTGAAGTGCTCGACACGGTCCTCACGGACACGACAGTGGGCGACCCGCACCACGTCCGCGTCGGCGAACTGCGGCCGGAAGCCCACCTTCACGTCGCATCGGTGCTCGAAGAGCCGTACCTGGATGTTCTTGAACGTGCCGACCTGAGCGGCCGCGAGCCGGTCGTGGGAGCGCGCCATGAACGAGTCGTAGAAGGCCCGGCTCTCCCAGAAGCCGAAGAGATGGGCCACGTGCGGGCGGCCTCTGCTCCAGCCACCGCCCTGCCCCCGGAACCCCGGCTCGCCGAGCAGCCCCGCCCATTTCCGCTGTCCTCGCTCGAATCCCCGGCGGTCCACCACCGTGCAGCGAATCCACTTGACCAGCACCGCGCCATCGTACGGTGCCGACAGCGGCGCGTAATCAACTACCGGACGAGTACACCCGCGCGAGCGTCCCGGCATCCGCCTCAGTGAGCTCGATCCCGAACTCCCGCTCCAGGAGTGCCGCCACTTCCTGGCATTTCACCTCATGACGCTCGACCGTTCCATTGGAGCGCGCCACCGAGAACGACGAGCCCACAAGGCTCCGGCGTACGCCCGGCTCTGTCCGCTGCACCACCGCGCGGGAGACGAACGGCGATCCCGGATGCGTCGCCGTGTAGTGGTTCATCACGGCGCAGTCGGCGGGGAAACGCGGCTCCTCGCCGAAGGTGTAGAGGTCGAACCAGCCGTCCGGATGGAGCGAGCGCAGCACGTGGAGACCGGTCGGCTCGCGCACGATCCCGAACGTCCAGCCGCCCTGCCGTACGCGTACACCGTCGGCGAGCGGCAGCGGCTCCAGGAGCCCCTCTCCGCCGAAACCCACGTCGCACAGCCACCGGCCGCCGTCCAACTCCACGGCAAGGGCGAAGTGGGTGACAGGGCGCGGCTTGGCGCTGCCGTTGCGGACTCGTGCCCCGATTCCGGTGACGGAGAAACCGAGGCGCTCCAGGACCGCGGCCAGCAGCAGGTTCTGTTCGTGGCAGTAGCCGCCGCGCGGCACTGCGACCATCTTGGCCTGCAGGGCCGCTACGTCCAGCCGGACCGGGCGGCCCAGCAGGATCTCCAGGTTCTCGAACGGGAACGCGGCCACGTGCGCGCGGTGCAGTGCACGGAGTGTTGCTCCGTCCAGCCGCGCCTGTCCCTCGAAACCGATGCGCCTCATGTAGGCGCCCAGGTCCAGCTCGTCGCCACCCCATACAAGCTCACTCATACCGCTCCCCCGCCCCCACTGCGTTTCGGCCCGTGCGCGCCGCCGACACCGTGTTCATGGCCGCTCAGCCACCGGAATCAGCGCCTCCGCAGCGGCACGCGCGCGGTGGGCCGCTGCGGGCGTCCCGGTGACCGCAGCCGTGACGATCGCCCCGTCGACGAGGACCGCGAGCTGGTCGGCCAACAGGTCGGGGTTCTCGGTCCCGGTGTCCAGGGCGAGACGGAGGAGGAGGTCCCGCACCTCCGCCTTGTGCTCGCGCACGGCCTCGGCCACGGCCGCCGAGCCCGTGCCCATCTCGCCGAAGGCGTTGAGGAAGGCGCACCCCCGGAAGTCCGGTTCGCCGAACCACGCGTGCAGCCAGTCGAACACGGCGAGGGCGCGGTCCCGGCCGGCAGGCCGCTGCGCCACGTGCTCGGCGAGTGCGGCGCGCCAGCGCCGGTCCCGGCGTCGCAAGTACGCCTCCACCATGGCTTCCTTCGACGGAAAGTGCTGGTAGAGGCGCTTGAGCGAGAGCCCGGACGCGGCACGTACCCGGTCCATGCCCACAGCCTGCACACCGTGTTCGTAGAAGAGCCGCTCCGCGGCGTCGAGCGCCCGGCTCTCGATGTCGGCGGTTTCCATGTCACTCCCGGACTGGCGAAGAGAACGATCGTTCTCTAGGCTACGCGACACCTAGAGAACGATCGTTCTCCACGCGGAGGAAAGGCATTCGCATGACGCAGCGTCCACCCCTGCCACCGTTCGACGAGGGGTCCGCGCGAGCCAAGGTCCGGGCCGCGGAGGACGCCTGGAACAGTTGCGACCCGGATCGCGTCGCCCTCGCCTACAGCGAGGACTGCGTCTGGCGCAACCGCGGCGAGTTCCTCAGGGGCCGCGCGGAAATACGGGAATTCCTGCGCCGCAAGTGGGAGCGGGAGCTGGACTACCGCCTGCGCAAGGAGCTGTGGTCCTGGAGCGGCAATCGCATCTCGGTGCGCTTCCGCTACGAGTGGCGTGACGCGGAAGGACGGCAGTGGCGCAGTTACGGCAACGAGCAGTGGGAATTCGACGACGACGGGCTGATGCGCCGCCGCGAGGCGAGCATCAACGACGTCCCGGCCGCCGACGCGGCGTCGGGCGCCGACCTGACATGGCCGGATACGCGCGGCTGACCGTCTCCGCCGGGCACGTGTCATTTCCCGCGCGAAGTTCAGGGTGGCCGTACCGGCAACCCGCGTGAAACCCTTGGAGGTTGCAGGCACCGTTCCATGGGAACCGGGTTCACCAGGGACGGCGTCCGCCCATGGCCGGACTCCGCCCGCCCGGCCTCCGGCGCCCGCGCGAGGACGGCATCCGCGACGTCGGTCGAGTTCCGGGGAAGTCGAGTTCCAGGGAAGGGGAGCCCGGTGGACAGCCTCAACAAGGGGATCGACAAGGCAGAGGTGACGCTCAAGTGGGATCCCAGCCCGCCCGGCGCCCCCGACCACGATCTCGACCTCATCGCTGCGACATACCCCGTCACCGCGCCGCACGGAAAGCCCGCGTACCTCGTCCACTTCGGCAGCCGTTCGCCTGACGGCACCATCACCCTCAACCGGGACAGCAAGACCGGCCAGGGGCTGGGCGCCGACGAGGCGATGACGCTGGAACTCGACCGGCTGTCGGAGAACTACGGGCGGGTCGTGCTGGGTGTGGCCATTCAGCAGAACGCGGGACGGATCACCTTCGGCGACGTGGCGAACCCGGGGGTGCGCATCACCACCGGCCGTTCCGTGCTGTCGTCCGAAGACCTCTCCGGCGTCCCGGCCAGCACAGCCGCCACCGTCGCGGAATTCGTCCGGGACGGCTCGGGCGCGTGGGCGTTCCGTACGCTGGTCCGGGGATTCGACGCGGACCCGACCTCGTTCGCCGCCCTCATGGGCAGCAGCCGCTGACGACGCAGGCCGGTGGGAGGAAAGCCACTGTCTCTCCTCCCACCAGCGGTGTTCTCCCGGCCCCTTTCTCGCGTTTGCCCGTCCTGCGCTCCGTCTGTGAAGATCACCGCATGAAGAAGCGAAAGGACACCCGGGTTCCCGTCCGGTGAGCCGCCCCTGCACGTGGGACCTGGGGGACACGCTCAGCGGCGGCCCCTCCCTCTACGACCGCGCCGTGGCGGAGGAGAGCCGCAGGCCCGCCGGGGCCCCTCCCACACACCGCCGCCTTCCCGTGCAGACACCGAAACCGAGCCACAGGGAGAGCCGTTCGGCGCTCAGTGCGCCACGGGTCGTGGCGACGACCGTCCGTCTGCTCGGCGGCCCTCCGGACCGTGATGTCCTGACGGTCCTGGACAGACGATTACGTCGCCTGGTGTGGCACCGGCACGCGACGTCGATCCGCACGACGATCCAGCGGCGCGACCTGCCCGGCGACCGGCTGCGTCTGCTGGGCCGGTGGTGCGCCACACGCGGTGAGCACCCGAACACCGTGGCCTTCGGTATGACGCTGCTCGGCCTCCGCGGCACCGACGACGACCGTGACACGCTGCTGTCGCTCGGCGTCCACTCGGCTTTCGCGAAAGAGGCCTGCGTGGCACTCGCGCATTCCCAGGCCGAGCCGGACCGTGCTCTTCTCGCCCTGGCCCGGCGGTCGGTGGGCTGGTCCCGTGTCCACGCCGTCGAAGCACTCGCGGAAAGCGACGACCCTGTCGTCATGGAGTGGCTCGTCCGGGAATCCTGCACCGGCGACGTCCTGGACGCCTACGCGGCCCTGGCCGTCGCGAAAGCCGGTGATCTCGCCGGGGTCCTCGCGCACGACAGCCTGGACGAGAACATGCTGGACGGCGCCGCCAGAGTGCTCCACGCGCTGACTGATCTCGATGCCCCTGTCGCCGCTCTCGCCTCGTACCCGGGCGCCCTGCGCGCGGTCGACGACTACGTCCGGCACGTGGCCGCTCGCGGTCCGGGCACATGGCATGTCCGTGGCCTCGCCCGGATCGACCGCTACCTCGGCAGCACCGGGGCGCGACGGGCTCCCTGGCCACCGGACGACGTACGGCACGTACGGTCCCGCCTGAGAGCCCTGCTGCCGGCACGGGATTCCTGAACGACAAAGCGGTGGTGCGGAAAGGGAGTTCCCTTTCCGCACCACCGCTGTTGCCTGTTACCGGCGCTCAGCCGTCAGGCTCAGCTGCAGCCGCTCGTCGAGCCGCAGCCCTCGCACAGGTAGCAGCTGCCCGCGCGGCGCATCTTCGTGCCGCAGGAGAAGCAGAGCGGGGCGTCGGCGTTCAGGCCGAACTGCATCTCCGCCAGTTCGGTGGAGTTGTGGGCCTGCTTCGGGGCCGGGACGGCGGCCACGGGCTGAGCCGGGGTCGCGGCCTGGCGCGGTGCCGACTGGGCGAGGCCCTCGACGTCGACCTCGTCCTCGGCCGGCTCGTACGAACCGGTGTCCAGGTGGCGCTGACGCTCCTCGGCGGAGTGGATGCCCAGGGCCGAGCGGGTCTCGAAGGGCAGGAAGTCCAGCGCCAGGCGGCGGAAGATGTAGTCGACGATCGACTGCGCCATCCGCACGTCCGGGTCGTCCGTCATGCCGGCCGGCTCGAAGCGCATGTTGGTGAACTTCGAGACATACGTCTCCAGCGGCACGCCGTACTGCAGGCCGACGGAGACGGCGATGGAGAAGGCGTCCATCATGCCCGCGAGGGTCGAGCCCTGCTTGGACATCTTGAGGAAGACCTCACCGAGACCGTCGTCCGGGTAGGAGTTGGCGGTCATGTAGCCCTCGGCGCCACCGACCGTGAAGGAGGTGGTGATGCCCGGGCGGCCCTTGGGGAGGCGCTTGCGGACCGGACGGTACTCGACGACCTTCTCCGCGACGGGAGCGGCCTCGGCCGCCTTGACGGCCTTGTCGTCGCCCTTCTTCTTGGCGGACAGCGGCTGGCCGACCTTGCAGTTGTCGCGGTAGATCGCGAGCGCCTTGAGGCCGAGCTTCCAGCCCTCGAAGTAGACCTCCTCGACCTCCTCGACGGTGGCCGACTCCGGCAGGTTGACCGTCTTGGAGATCGCGCCGGAGAGGAACGGCTGCGCGGCGGCCATCATGCGCACGTGGCCCATGGCGGAGATCGCACGCTCGCCCATGGCGCAGTCGAAGACCTCGTAGTGCTCGTGCTTCAGACCCGGGGCGTCGATCACATTGCCGTGCTCGGCGATGTGGGCGACGATCGCCTCGATCTGCTCGGCCTGGTAGCCGAGGCGCTTGAGGGCCTTGGGGACCGTGTTGTTCACGATCTGCATCGAGCCGCCGCCGACGAGCTTCTTGAACTTGACCAGGGCCAGGTCCGGCTCGACGCCTGTGGTGTCGCAGTCCATCATCAGGCCGATGGTGCCGGTGGGGGCCAGCACGGAGGCCTGGGCGTTGCGGAAGCCGTTCTTCTCGCCGAGGTGGAGGACGTCCTGCCACGCCTCGGTGGCCGCGGCCCAGACCGGGGTGTCCAGGTCGTCCATGCGCTTGGCCACCGTGTTGGCGTCGGCGTGCTGCTTCATGACGCGCTTGTGGGCGTCGGCGTTGCGGGCGTAGCCGTCGTACGGGCCGACGACCGCGGCCAGCTCGGCGGAGCGCTTGTACGACGTGCCGGTCATCAGCGAGGTGATGGCACCGGCCAGGGCGCGGCCGCCCTCGCTGTCGTACGCGTGGCCGGTGGCCATCAGCAGAGCGCCGAGGTTGGCGTAACCGATGCCCAGCTGGCGGAAGGCGCGGGTGGTCTCGCCAATCTTCTCGGTCGGGAAGTCGGCGAAGCAGATGGAGATGTCCATCGCCGTGATGACCAGCTCGACGACCTTGGCGAAGCGCTCGGCGTCGAACGACATGTTGCCCCCCGCGCCGGAGGCGCTGTCGGACGCAGTGTCGTCGCGCAGGAACTTCATCAGGTTCAGCGAGGCGAGGTTGCACGAGGAGTTGTCCAGGTGCATGTACTCGCTGCACGGGTTGGACGCGGTGATCCGGCCCGTCTCCGGCGAGGTGTGCCAGTGGTTGATGGTGTCGTCGTACTGGATGCCCGGGTCGGCACACTGCCAGGCGGCCTCGGCCATCTTGCGGAAGAGCGACTTCGCGTCGATCTCCTCGATGACCTCGCCGGTCAGGCGGGCGCGCAGGCCGAACTTCGAGCCGGCTTCGACGGCCTTCATGAACTCGTCGTTCACGCGGACCGAGTTGTTGGCGTTCTGGTACTGGACGGACGTGATGTCGTCGCCGCCCAGGTCCATGTCGAAGCCCGCGTCGCGCAGGGCGCGGATCTTCTCCTCCTCCTTCACCTTGGTGTCGATGAAGGCCTCGACATCCGGGTGGTCGACGTCGAGGACGACCATCTTGGCCGCACGGCGGGTGGCGCCGCCCGACTTGATCGTTCCTGCGGAGGCGTCGGCGCCGCGCATGAAGGAGACCGGGCCGGAGGCGTTGCCACCGGAGGAGAGCAGCTCCTTGGAGGAGCGGATGCGGGAGAGGTTCAGGCCGGCGCCGGAGCCGCCCTTGAAGATCATCCCCTCTTCCTTGTACCAGTCGAGGATCGACTCCATGGAATCGTCGACGGAGAGGATGAAGCAGGCGGAGACCTGCTGCGGCTGCTTGGTGCCGACGTTGAACCAGACCGGGGAGTTGAAGCTGAAGACCTGGTGCAGCAGAGCGTAGGTCAGCTCGTGCTCGAAGATCTCGGCGTCCGCCGGGGAGGCGAAGTACCCGTGCTCCTCGCCCGCCTTGCGGTAGGTCTTCACCACGCGGTCGATGAGCTGGCGGAGGCTGGACTCGCGCTCGGGGGAGCCGACGGCGCCACGGAAGTACTTGCTCGTGACAATGTTGACCGCGTTCACCGACCAGAAGTCGGGGAACTCGACGCCACGCTGCTCGAAGTTGATCGAGCCGTCGCGCCAGTTGGTCATGACGACGTCACGACGCTCCCAGACCACCTCGTCGTAGGGGTGCACGCCGGGAGTCGTGTGGATGCGTTCGATGCGCAGACCCTTGCCGCCCTTGCTTCCCTTGGAGCGGGAACCTCGCGCCGGGCCGCTCGTCGTCTCTGTCATGCCGCCTCCCTCTACGGGCAAAACGCCCTAATGCGCCTAAATCTTCCGTGGCGCGGATGTCTGTCGTTCGCCCGGGCGCGCGGGGCACGCCGGGCAGGTCTTTCGAATTGGCGCCGCTAGTCAGCGGCGACGGCGGGCGCGGGAACCTCCGGGCCCACAGCGCTCCCGTCGGCGGCCACGGCGGTCCGCTGCTCACGCAGCTCCGCCACGGCGGCCTCGAAGTCCTCCAGCGAGTCGAAGGCCTGGTACACCGACGCGAATCGCAGATACGCGACGAGGTCGAGCTCCCGGAGGGGGCCGAGTATGGCCAGACCGACGTCGTGCGTGGTGAGCTCGGCGCTGCCGGTGGCCCGCACCGCTTCCTCGACCCGCTGGCCGAGCTGCGCGAGAGCGTCCTCGGTGACCGGGCGGCCCTGGCACGCCTTGCGCACTCCGGAGATGACCTTGTTACGGCTGAAGGGCTCGGTGACCCCGCTGCGCTTGATCACCATCAGCGAGGCGGTCTCGACGGTCGTGAACCGGCGGGAGCAATCGGGACACTGCCGACGCCTGCGGATCGAGCAGCCGTCATCGGTGGTCCGACTGTCGACCACGCGGCTGTCGGGGTGCCTGCAGAAGGGGCAGTGCATGGCTCTCCACCCTCCTCACCCTCATAGGACTGTGCACACTCTCGGGCTTCGACCGGCCGCCCGTACAGGGGCCTCGCGAAGCAGCCCCAAGCATAGGCGATGCCCGAGGCCCGGAATGACCGGCTACGGTTCTGGACCACAACTTGTGGGAGCCGCCGCCAATCAAACCACTAGATCTGGTGCCGTGCGGCAAGCCGCGCCGGACGCGTGTCGCGCCGCGCGAACAGGCCGCGCGCCTGTACGGGCGGCCTCGGCCCGGCCCCGCGGGGACGCGGGTGGCAGACTGGGCAACGGAACGACAAAGACGCCCGGAACGCGCCACCACGCCCGGGAGCCAGTACGCGGGATCGCCGCCAGGCCCGCGGGACCCACGAGGAACCCGACGGCCGGATGCCCGGACCTACAGGGTTTGCGAAGTCCGCAGAGCTTCGCACCGAGGGTACCGTAATAGGGCGAATTGATCTTCAGCCGTACACCCTCATCGCTGATCACGTCAGGCAATCTTCGATATTTCACTCGAACGTGTGTTTGGCGCAACCTTTCGAAACCAACTACCGTTGTCCAGCTAGGGAGAACATCTCGAGAGGGGCCGACGTGACCACCACCGCAGACAGCGCCACCATCACCGCCCAGGACCGCTCCCAGAACCGACTCGACCAGGCACACCCGATGAATGACTCAGGCATGAACGCCGAGGGGCCCAAGCCCCCGCGCGCCCTCCCAGGACGACCTCCAGGAATCCGGGCCGACAGCTCGGGGCTCACCGACCGGCAGCGCCGTGTGATCGAGGTGATCCGGGACTCCGTCCAGCGCCGCGGCTATCCGCCCTCCATGCGCGAGATCGGCCAGGCGGTGGGCCTCTCGAGCACCTCCTCCGTGGCCCATCAGCTGATGGCCCTGGAGCGCAAGGGCTTCCTCCGCAGGGATCCCCACCGCCCCCGCGCCTACGAGGTGCGCGGCTCCGACCAGCCGAGCACGCAGCCGACGGACACCACCGGGAAGCCCGCCGCCTCCTACGTGCCGCTCGTCGGCCGGATCGCGGCCGGTGGCCCCATCCTGGCGGAGGAGTCCGTGGAGGACGTCTTCCCGCTGCCGCGTCAGCTCGTCGGCGACGGGGAGCTCTTCGTCCTCAAGGTCGTCGGTGACTCCATGATCGAGGCCGCCATCTGCGACGGCGACTGGGTGACGGTGCGTCGCCAGCCGGTCGCGGAGAACGGCGATATCGTGGCCGCGATGCTCGACGGCGAGGCGACGGTCAAGCGCTTCAAGCGCGAGGACGGGCATGTGTGGCTGCTCCCGCACAACGCCGCCTATCAGCCCATTCCCGGTGACGAGGCCACCATCCTCGGCAAGGTGGTGGCAGTGCTGCGCCGGGTCTGAAGGCGCCGCACGACCAGGCCCCGGGACCACTGCGCCGGTCTCGGGGCCTTTTGCACGTCCCGCGCGCGGAGCCGGGGCACGGCCCCGGGCCGACTCCCGTTTTACGAGGGCGCGCCCCTAACCCTGCGCCTAACCCTGCGCCGCCGCCTTCGCCGACGCGTCGATCGCCGCGAGGGAGCGGCGGACCTGGTTGCGGTCCGTCGTGTACCAGAAGTCCGGCATGGAGGAGCGCAGGAAGCTCCCGTAGCGGGCCTTGGCAAGGCGCGGGTCGAGGACCGCGACCACTCCGCGGTCGCCCGCGGCCCGGACGAGGCGGCCCGCGCCCTGGGCCATCAGCAGGGCGGCGTGCGTCGCCGCGACGGCCATGAAGCCATTGCCGCCCCCCTCCTCCACGGCCCGCTGCCGGGCGCTCATGAGCGGGTCGTCGGGGCGCGGGAAGGGCACCCGGTCCATGACGACGAGCTGGCAGCTCGGCCCGGGCACGTCGACCCCCTGCCACAGGGACAGCGTGCCGAACAGGCATGTGCGGTCGTCGCTCGCGAACGTCCGGATGAGCTCGCCCAGCGTCTCCTCGCCCTGGAGAAGGATCGGCATGTCGAGCCGCCCCCGCAGGGCCTCCGCCGCCGCCTGCGCGGCCCGCATCGAGGAGAACAGCCCGAGCGTGCGCCCGCCCGCGGCCTCCACCAGCTCGGCGAGCTCGTCGAGCATGTCCGTGCGGCTGCCCTCCCGGCCGGGCTGGGAGAGGTGCTGCGCCACGTAGAGGATGCCCTGCTTGCGGTAGTCGAAGGGCGAGCCGACGTCCACGCCCTTCCACTGGGGGACGTCGTCGCCCCCGGTGCCTTCGGGCGCCAGGCCGAGCGAGGCGCCGACGCCGTTGAAGTCACCGCCCAGCTTGAGCGTGGCGGAGGTCAGCACGACGGAGCGCTCGTTGAAGAGCTTCTCCCGCAGCAGGCCGGAGACGGACAGCGGAGCGACGCGCAGGGACGCCCCGAAACGGTCGTGCCGCTCGTACCAGACGACGTCGTACTCGGAGCCCTCCACGATCCGCTCGGCCACCGTGTGGACGTTCTCCACGTGGGCCAGCGCCTGCTTGCGGACGGCGTCCTCGTCCTGGACGGACCTGTCCCGGGTGTTGCCGATCGCCGAGATCACCGTGCGCGCCGCGTCACGCAGCGCGGTCAGCGCGTACCGCAGGTCCTCGGGAAGCGTTTCCAGGCGGCCGGGAAGTGCCAGCTCCATGAGGCGCTCGAAGCCCTCGGCGGCCGTCTGGAGAGCGTCCGCCGCCTTCTCGTCCACCAGCTTGGCGGCCCGGCGCACGGCACGGTTGACCTGGCCCGGGGTGAGCTCGCCGGTGGCCACGCCGGTGACGCGGGAGACCAGCTCGTGGGCTTCGTCGACGATCAGCACCTCATGGCCGGGCAGCACCGGGGCGCCCTCGATGGCGTCGATGGCCAGCAGGGCGTGGTTGGTGACGACGACATCGGCCAGCTTGGCCCGCTCCCGGGCGGCCTCGGCGAAGCACTCGGCACCGTAGGCGCACTTCGAGGCGGAGAGGCACTCGCGGGAGGTGACGGAGATCTGGGACCACGCGCGGTCGGAGACGCCGGGCGTGAGGTCGTCGCGGTCGCCCGTCTCGGTCTCGTCCGCCCAGTCCCGCAGGCGGAGGAGGTCCTTGCCGAGCTTGCTGGTCGGGGCGGCCGCCTCGACCGCGTCGAACAGGCCCTCCTCCTCGTCCTGCGGCACGCCCTCGTGCAGCCGGTGCAGGCACAGGTAGTTCGAACGGCCCTTGAGCATGGCGAACTCCGGGCGGCGGCGCAGCAACGGCTGGAGCGCGTCGACCGTGCGGGGCAGGTCGCGCTCCACGAGCTGGCGCTGGAGCGCGAGCGTGGCGGTCGCCACGACGACGCGCTCGCCGTGGGCGAGGGCGGGCACCAGATAGCCGAGGGACTTTCCGGTGCCGGTGCCCGCCTGCACGAGCAGGTGGGAGTTGCCGTCGACCGCTTCGGCGACGGCTTCGGCCATGGCGACCTGGCCGGGCCGCTCGGTGCCGCCGACAGCGGAGACGGCAGCGTGCAGCAGGTCTGCGAGGGAGGGCGAGGAGGAGGCAGTCATAGCGCTTCCAGCCTAAGGGCAGCCACCGACATCCCCGGCCGGATCTTGGGAAGTGGCGGTGATCGAGGCTTCCCGTCCGGGGAGTTGCGCCGCCGTCCCGGTCGTGCCATCGCGCGTAAGGCCCCCCCGGGAGTCGCGCCCTCGGCGGCGCGGCGGTCAGAGCAGTTCGCGCAGGGCCCGGTCGCGCACCATCAGGGCGGCGCGTTTGTCCGGCAGACCGAACTCGGCGGTCAGCCGGAATCCGGCGGTGAGGAACGCCGCGACCGAGGGAACGTTGCGCAGGTCGGGTTCCGCGACGACACGGCCGCAGGAGGGCCGGTGGTCCAGGACGAGGTCGGCGACGGCACGCAGCAGCGTGCTGCCGATGCCGCGGCCGCGGTCGGCGACCCTGCCGACGACGAGATGCAGTCCGGTGTCGTGCGGCCGGGCCGGGTAGTGACGGGCGAGCGGGTCGAGGTCGGCGCGGTAGACCTCCCAGTAGCTCATCGGCACCCCTGCGAGCACGCCCAGACAGGGCACGCTGCGGCCGTCGCCGTCGAGCTGGGCGCGCAGGTGGGTCTCCGTGACCGCTTCGGGCCCGTCGAGACCCCAGAAGGCGGCGACGGCCGGGTCGTTCATCCAGCGGGCGACAAGCCGCAGATCGCGGTCGAGGCGGACGGGCACCAGCCGGAAGGGGCCCAGAGGCGTCGCGGTGGAGCGCCAGTCCATGACGGAGTCCAGAAGGTCGGGGTGACCGCGTGGAGCGACCCCGCACAAGCGCCCATCCTCCGGTTCACCGTGGCCAGGGAGGCCGTCGGCAGCGGCACGATGCCCGTCACAGCCCGGTTCCCGGCCGTGTCCCACGGCGGTGTCGGGGAACCCGCCGTGGTGGAGGAGTTCGGCGAGTTCGTCCGCCAGCCTCAGATCGACGGTGTCGTCGTCCGGACCGGTGCCGGGATCGGTGGACGGCACTGCGGCACTCTCCTCTCGGCAGGTTCCCCGCAGATTCCCCGTATGCCCGGGGAAGCCCGCGCCCCTCTGAGGCGGTACGGGGCGGTCCCGGGCTCGGGCCCGTCATCCGGCCGACGTGACGAGGGGGTTGGCGATGGTGACGTAGACGGACTGCGTGTCGACGGGACCGACGAGTTCGTCGAGCCCTTGGAGCCGGGTGAGCAGGTTCGCCTTGCAGCGCAGCGTCGGTGACTCCAGAAGGCGGGCGGGCAGGGACGAGCCGAGGGCCGACGCCCCGTGGGCGGCTTCCCTCAGGAAGCGGCGGAACGCGGCCAGCAGGACCCGCTCGTCGGCGAGGCGCTGTGCCCCGAACGCCCCGATCAGCCCGAGGACGTTGTTGATGCCCAAGTAATAGGCGAACCGCTCGTCGGCCACCGCGTCGGGAACGAAGGTGTCGCTGTCCACACCGATACCGGGGAGCCTGCTGTCGAGCGCGTCGCGCCGGGACTCGCGGAAGTAGTAGCCCTGGTTGTCGCGGTAGCGCCCGCCGACCGGCCAGCCGTCCCGGTCCAGGAGCACCAGCGTGTTCTGCTGGTGGGCCTCCAGGGCGATGCCCGCTTCGGAATCGAGCCACAGCACGGGCCGTACGACGGCCTCCAGGTAGCGCAGGAACCACTCGGCGGACACGGCGCCGGCGGGCCGCCCGGTGCGGTGCGCGAGACGGGCGACGAGGTCGGCGAGGCGAGAGGACATACCGACGCGACGGTGGCCCGGCGGGCCGGGCCAGGGGCGGGGCGAGACGAGCCCGGCGAGGCACACGGCGTCGTCGCCCGGTCCGAAGGGGTTGTGCCGGACGACAGCGTCGAGCCCCACGAGCGGAGTGCCGTCCGGGCTGTCGACGGCGAGCCAGGCGGGGTCGCGGACGATGTCGAAGCCGAGGCCGCCCGCGCAGGCCGCGCGCCACCGCTCGGCGAGACCGCCGCGCAGCAGACGGTGCACCTCGACGCCGCGCCGCAGTTCCTTGCGGAGGTTCTCCCGGCGGGAGTTGGTGATGCGCAGCCCCAGTGAGAGCTTCAGCATGGCGGGCGCGCCGGGGCGGTGCAGGGTGCGCACGGACGACGTGGGGTGCCATGCCTCGCCGTGCGCGCCGAGGTCGTGGAGCAGCCCGGCGTCGAGGAGGCGGAGCACCGCCGGGCGGCTGCGGAGGTCGTGCGCCTGCCAGGGGTGCACCGGCAGGGGCGCCGTTTCCGGCGGCAGGTCAAGTGCGGGGCCGGCCAGCCGGGCGGCGAGGGAAAGGGCGTCGACGGCTCTGCCACGTTCGGTCCAGGCGGACTCGGCGGCCAGCAGGGAGCGGTGGACGGCCAGCCAATGCAGCGGGAAGGAGCCGCGCAGCTCGGGCGAGTAGGCGTGGCACTCCGCCTCGGAGAGGCCTTCGCGGCTCTTGGGCGCGGGGTGCAGGGGGTGGCCGAGCAGCAAGGACTGTTCCGCGTGCAGGAAGAGGTTCACCGCGTCCGGGTCGGCGGGCCGTTCCCGCCGGTCCGCGAGGAAGACCGCCGTACGGCGTGCCGAGTCCGCGACCCGGCCGACAAGGTCGGTGCCGTACACGACCGGCGTGTGCCCGGCCAGCACGGTGCGGTGCGCGGCCTCCCCGCCGAGGAGGGCGGCCAGGGTGACGGCGTCGACCGGCGGGGCGTCGGCGGGGGCGGTCGCGAGGACAGCCGGGCCGAAGCGGTGCCAGCCGGTGGCGGACCAGTAGTGCACGGGCACGCTCAGGGAGGCGCCGGCCGCGGCGAGCGGCAGGTGCAGCGTGCCGCCGTCCGGGCAAGGGATGTCGTTCTCGCGGACCCAGCAGCGCAGCAGGTTCTCCACGGCGGCGGCGTCCGCCGCGACCCGCGGGTCGGGGTGCTCCAGTGCGTCGCCGACGGCAGGGCGCCGCCCCGACGACGGGTCGGGACCGCTGCCCTGACTCGGCAGCAGGGCGACCACGGGCGGGACGGGCGCTGCGGGCGGCTCGTGGCCC